>NZ_CP145905.1:2002500-2332500 GCF_036894955.1 Paenibacillus sp. KS-LC4
ACAACAGGTTCAAATTCCTGTACCACCGTAAACCGTTATGAGCAATGGGATGACGCAGAAGGGCAGTGACGCGGACTGATGGAATAGTCCGTCCAAGCAGTGAGGCTGATGAGTAGGCAAATCCGCTCATCGTAAGGCTGGGCTGTGATGGGGAGCGAAAATTATAGTAGCGAAGGTCATGCACTCCGGCTGCCGAGAAAAGTCTCTAGCCAGGTGAAGGTGCCCGTACCGCAAACCGACACAGGTAGGCGAGCAGAGCATGCTAAGGCGCGCGGAAGAACTCTCGTTAAGGAACTCGGCAAAATGACCCCGTAACTTCGGGAGAAGGGGTACCTCGGTAGGGTGAATAGCCCGAGGGGGTCGCAGTGAAAAGGCCCAAGCGACTGTTTAGCAAAAACACAGGTCTGTGCGAAGCCGTAAGGCGAAGTATACGGGCTGACGCCTGCCCGGTGCTGGAAGGTTAAGGGGAGCGGTTAGGGGTAACCCGAAGCTGTGAACCGAAGCCCCAGTAAACGGCGGCCGTAACTATAACGGTCCTAAGGTAGCGAAATTCCTTGTCAGGTAAATTCTGACCCGCACGAATGGCGTAACGACTTGGGCGCTGTCTCAACGAGAGATCCGGTGAAATTTTAATACCTGTGAAGATGCAGGTTACCCGCGACAAGACGGAAAGACCCCATGGAGCTTTACTGTAACTTGATATTGAACTTTGGTACGATCTGTACAGGATAGGTGGGAGCCTAAGAAGCATGAGCGCCAGCTTGTGTGGAGGCGACGTTGGGATACCACCCTGATCGTATCGGAGTTCTAACCTAGGACCGTGAAACCGGTTCGGGGACCGTGTCAGGTGGACAGTTTGACTGGGGCGGTCGCCTCCTAAAATGTAACGGAGGCGCCCAAAGGTTCCCTCAGAATGGTTGGAAATCATTCGGAGAGTGCAAAGGCATAAGGGAGCTTGACTGCGAGACCAACAAGTCGAGCAGGGACGAAAGTCGGGCTTAGTGATCCGGTGGTACCGAATGGAAGGGCCATCGCTCAACGGATAAAAGCTACCCTGGGGATAACAGGCTTATCTCCCCCAAGAGTCCACATCGACGGGGAGGTTTGGCACCTCGATGTCGGCTCATCGCATCCTGGGGCTGAAGTAGGTCCCAAGGGTTGGGCTGTTCGCCCATTAAAGCGGTACGCGAGCTGGGTTCAGAACGTCGTGAGACAGTTCGGTCCCTATCTGTCGCGGGCGCAGGAAATTTGAGAGGAGCTGTCCTTAGTACGAGAGGACCGGGATGGACGTACCGCTGGTGTACCAGTTGTTCCGCCAGGAGCACCGCTGGGTAGCCAAGTACGGACGGGATAAGCGCTGAAAGCATCTAAGCGCGAAGCCCCCCTCAAGATGAGATTTCCCAATTTAGTAAGACCCCTTGAAGACGACGAGGTTGATAGGTTCGGGGTGGAAGCGCAGCAATGCGTGCAGCTGACGAATACTAATCGGTCGAGGGCTTATCCTAATAACACGCTAAAGTTTCAGAGCTTGTCTTTCGCATCCAGTTTTCAATGTGTAATGCATATCGGAGCATTAGCTTTATATAATAAGCCTGTCACTATTCATGTGACAGGCTTATTTATTTTTAAATAAAAACGAATTTATTAATTGCTAAACTTTATACATAGCCGAAAATCTATGGAAACACTCGTTAACGTCCAATAAATAGCTCCAATCGTCATGAAACCGGCTTACAACAGCGTTTAAGGCTGTTTTCCAAACCGTTAACGCTTTCCGACAACGTCTGACCGCGATGCGCTTATGCTAAAATGAACGGGAAAGATGAAGTTCATGTAAACAGAGAGAGGCAGGGTCAGTATACATATGCGAACATGGCCGAGATTGGACTATTTTTTCAGCAGGGGAGCGGCTATTCCGCCAGAGAGAAGGCTTGGCAGAGAGGCCGTTATCTCCATTATTATTCATGGTTGTTTTCAATTTGGTGCATCCATGTCCGGATTGTTTCTTAATTTATACTTGTGGCGGTTAACGCAGGATTTAACGGTAAATGCGCTTTACAACATCATAGTATTTCTAATGACACCGGTCACGTTCGCGGTAGGGGGCTGGATTGCGAAACGTAAAGACCGCATGGTAACCTACAGAATTGGTATTGTTTTAATAGCAGTCTTTTATTTAATGGTTGTAATTACTGGTGAACAGGTCGTTAATTATTATGTTTTGTTTGCCATATGTAATGGTATTGCTGGGGGACTGTATTGGACGGGATATTTAGTCATTCAATATGATGTTTCTACGGAAGCGAATCGGATTCGTTTTTTAGCGCTGAATATGATTGTATTCAATACGGCGGGATTGCTCGGTCCGGCGTTGGCCGGATTTATTATTTCACGGAATGAAGGGCTGCAGGGATACGTTATTATTTTTATGCTCGCCTTCGTTATGTTTGTTGTAGCAGCCATTGTGAGCTTTCGGATTCCAATTGTAAAATCGCATCACCGTGCGTATTATTTACGGTTTATGGGTCTTGCAATGAATAAAAACAGGCGGTGGTTCAAGTCGCTTGTCAGCTTTTTTATACTTGGACTTTTTCAAGGGATTATGTTGTTTTTACCGAATATTTTATTGTTTCAGACGGTGGGGCGTGAGGATCGGGTCGGCTATTTAGGAGTTGCTTTTTCGGCGCTTACCGTGATAACGGGTTATGTTATATCGAGAAAAGCTCAGAAGGAGCAAGTGCAGAAATATGTGCTGTTTTCTACAACTGGGGTTGCCATAGGGGCTGCGCTGCTGCTCATTTCGGTAGATTTTTGGTCCGTGCTGCTGTTTATGATTTTGTTTTCCATCTGCAATCCGCTTGCAGTCAATACATTGACCTCCTATTATTACCGACTAATTGGTACGCTTCCTCTTAAAGGACAGCTGCGTGTAGAATGCGTTGTCATGCGCGAGTTGTTTCTAAATGTTGGCCGAGTTGTGTCTATTGGCTGCTTAATTTTGTTTGCTGGCGATGTGACGTCTATCTGGCTGCCAGTCGTGCTGTTCGGGGCTGCGCTCGCACAATATTTGCTGTCTTTGTTAATTAGCGAGAAGCAGCCCGGACAAGCAAAGGCTTCTGAACGTGCAGGAGAGTAAACTAATCGTCTTTACGGCCATAGCTTCGGGCAAAGCGCATGATCCGGTTGTAGGTGCGGCGATCAATCCATTTTAATGGACGAAATTGGGGATGATTGGAATTGACCTCAAGTATCCATAAATGCAGGTTGCGATCCAAGGCAAAATCAATGCCCATTTCAAACATGCCCGCCTTATGCTTACTCAGAGCACGGGCTACTGTCAATGAGTGCCGAGTCAATCGGCTAATGAGCTCGGCCCCTTTTGCTTCTTCATAGCCTTTGCGCTGCAGCAGCTTCTGCATCGTCCAAATTTCTCCGCCTTGATGATAGTTGGTAACGATTTTGCCTTTGGCGCCCACTTTAATAAGGAATCCGGTAAAGGTCCAGCGGCCACCCGGCTTTCGCTGCACCATGGCACGAATATCGTAGGGACGATGTTCAACCTGATCGAGGCTGATCGCTTGCTGAATAATGAGACGGGAAGGCCTGACAGGCAGCAAATAGCTATGGAGATCTGTTAAGCTGGGAAAAAATTTAGAAAGCTGCTTTTTGCTTTTTGTATAGAGCAGCTCGTAGCCATCGTTTTTGGGCTCAAGCTTATGCACACCAACGCCAAGCGAGCCGATATTCGGCTTAATATACAGCGTGTGATGGGCAGCAGCCATCATTTTAAGATTGGATAAGGTGAAGCTGGTGGTGCTTGGTATGAGCGATTCAGTTGAAGCATTTTTTTGTAAAAAACGGCACACCCTCAGCTTGCCGCGGATGGTCGCGCTGCGATACGTTTTCGTATACATCGTTGTCACCTCGTAGCCATTGTATGATAGCAGGAAGCAACACACTTGTACGGATAACTAGGAAAGCTTACCGAAATAACGAAATCAGCAAAAGCCCGGCATCGCTTAAATCAAGCGGAGGAGGGCTTTTGCCTGATGGGAGGAGAGGTTGATGTATCAGTAGCCAAATGTTTTGCAGAGCAGGGCGAGAGAGGATTATTTCCTCGGCAATATTTTTAAACGTGAGCAGCTTCTCCAGCTCGCAATACTTAGAAATAACCAGTTTGAGCCCAATAATAGATTCTAGTATATTGTAAGGTATACTGCTGAATGATCCTTGTAAGCATGAGCGGGTGCTCAACAAAAAAAGCGATAAAAACGGATTTCTAACATATAATGTAAAATTGGAAAGGGACTGAAGCCAAAAAAGGTACTAATAAAATTTGGTACTATGTCCAGCTACCCTCCATCTAGTAAGATAAAGTAGAAATACACATTAGGATAGACAACAAGCTAATAGATGGCGGTGAGGGTTATGCATGCAGGAAATAGACATAAGCAACAACGGAATGTACGAATATGGGGGACGGGCTCCTATTTGCCGCCTCAACAGGTAACAGCTGAGCAGCTGGATGAAAAGCTGAATAAGCCGCAAGGCTGGGCATATAAAAAATCAGGTGTGAAAATCAGGCATTATGCTGCTGGCGAAGCCGCGTCCGTCATGGGCGCAAAGGCTGCCTTTGCCGCTTTGGAGGCAGCGGGTCTTGAGCTAGGCGACATAGACTGCATTATTTGTGCCAATGCGATTCCCGAGCAGCTTATTCCGTGCACGGCGGCGCTAATTCAAGATGAGATGTGGGCGGGCGAATCAGGTATTCCCTGCCTTGACATCAATACGACCTGCTTGTCGTTTCTAGCAGCGTTTGATATGGTGTCTTATATGATAGAAGCAGGCAGATACGACACGGTGCTGCTCGTCTCGCCGGAAATTGCCTCAAGCGGCCTTAATGACAAGCATCCTGAAAGCGCGACGCTGTTTGGGGACGGGGCAGCAGCAGTAGTCATCGGCAGAAGTGGCGAAGGAGAAGGCTCAGCCATTATCGCGTCGCGTATGGAAACGTACGGCTCGGGACGCGAGCTTTCGGAAATTCGCGGCGGAGGCTCAGGACTGCCTTCCACGCAGTACAAGGCGGCTAACGCGGAGCAATATTTGTTTGCTATGCAGGGCGAGGCGCTGTTTCGCAAAACGTCTAAGCTGCTGCCTGACTTTATCCGGCGGCTGTTTCATGAGGCGAGCATTGACATGTCCGAGCTGAAGCTCGTTGTACCGCATCAGGGCAGTGCCCTCGCGATGCGGCTGCTGCAGAAAAAGCTGGGCATTGCACCCGAGCAGTTTGTGAATATTATCGAAAATCACGGAAATATGATTTCGGCCTCACTGCCTATGGGCATTCATCTGGCCGTTCAGCAGGGCCGCTTGCAGCGTGGTGACCGCTTTGCGCTCATTGGCATTTCGGCAGGCATTTCGTTAGGCGGGATGATTATTGAATATTAAAGCAGGCGAGGAGCAGGGAGCTTGCACCGGTCGGCGTATCCTCATTACGGGAGGGAGGGCGCCTGCTGCACTGGATTTAGCTCGCCAGCTGGCGGAGCAGGGCTGCGAGGTTTACGCAGCGGACAGTATGGCGAGGCCGCTCATTCGTTTTTCAACCTGCATTCAGCATTACGAGATGCTTCCAGCGCCACGAATGGACGAAGCGGCATTTGGTCAAGCGCTGGCGGCAATGGTGGAAAAGTACAGCATTGAGCTGCTCATACCAACCTGTGAGGAAATCTATTATATTGCCAAGCTGCGAGACAAGCTTGGAAACTGCTTAGTTTTCACCGATAATGCGGAAAAGCTGACTGCTCTGCATAGCAAATGGACGTTCATCGAGACGGTGAGAGAGGCAGGGCTTGCTGCACCAGAGACGAAGCAGCTTCGCTCCTACGCGGAGCTTTGGCAGCTGCATGACCCTGCTTCAAAGCAAGTGTGGGTGTTAAAGCCGGTCTATTCCCGCTTCTCCACCAAAGTGCAAATATGGCGGGCAAGCGAATCGCCGCCTCCTGCTGCTGAGCTGGAGCTGTCTGCCGCTTGCCCTTGGGTCGCCCAAGCTTTCGTCGCAGGAAGTGAATATTGCACGTATTCGATTGCAAAGGAAGGCAAGCTGCTAGCCTATGCGGATTATGCCGTTGATTTTACGGCTGGACGGGGAGCCAGCACCTTTTTTAAGCCATGCCATCAGCCGCAGCTGCGGCAATGGGTGGAGACGTTCGCCGCTCATACAAAGTTTACAGGCCAAATCGCTTTTGATTTTATAATAGGGGAGAGCGGCGAGATATGGCCGCTTGAGTGTAATCCGCGAGCGACGAGCGGATTGCATTTGTTCGGCAAGCGGGACGAGCTCGGCCGCGCCTTGTGGGGGGCCGGCCAGCCCGGCAGCATCATTATGCCGCAGCAATCGCGGGGGAAAATGATCGCGGCAGCCATGTTGGCCTATGGGTTTTCGCAGCAGCGGCGTCAGCGCGGGCTACGTCGCGGCGGCTGGCATTGGCTGGCGAGCATGGCAAGCGGGCGCGATGTTATTTTTAGCTGGAAGGACCCCGGTCCATTTCTGATGCAAGGCTATGTCTGGTTTGATTTGTGGCGGCGGGCTCGCAAGGCGGGGCAGCCGCTTATTGCTTTTACAACTTCCGATATTGAATGGAATGGTTAAGCAAGGATGTGAAAGGAGGAGGCGAAATTGAACATACTGGTGACAGGTGCAACCGGATTTTTAGGAGAAAATGCGGTCAATCGGCTGCTGAAGGAAGGCCATTCGGTGACGGCGACCGGGCGTAGCCAAGAGGCGGGAAAACGGCTTACCCGGGCGGGCGCGACGTTTTTACAGCTGGATTTAGCAGCAGGTCAAATGGGAGAAGCGATTGCTGGGCATGACGCTGTGTTTCATTGCGGAGCCCTGTCTGCGCCTTGGGGCAAATCCCGTGATTTCTATACGGCTAATGTTATTGGCACGCGCAATGTCATACAAGGCTGCCTTAAATATAATGTCCAGCGGCTGGTGCATGTATCAACGCCTTCCATTTACTTTGACTATCGCCATCGCTTTAATATTGCGGAGCATGAGCCGCTGCCGAAATCGGCTGTCAATCACTATGCCGCGACGAAGCTGCTTGCCGAGCAAGAGGTCGATCGTGCTTATCGAGAGCATGGGCTGCGCGTGGTGACGATTCGGCCGCGTGCGTTGTTCGGTCCTGGTGATACGGCGATTTTTCCAAGGCTGCTGCGGGCAAATGACAAACGCTTTATTCCGATGCTCGGAAGCGGCCAGCCGCTTGTCGATATTACGTATGTGGATAATGTAACGGAGGCGCTCATGCGCTGCCTATATGCGGACCCGATTGTGCTCGGACAAAAATATAATATTACGAATGGCGAGCCTGTGCGGCTGTGGGAAGCTGTGTCTAGGCTGTTTGAATTGCTGAATAAACCGATGCGAACCAAAAAGATTGCTTATTTTGCGGCGTATAGTGCGGCCTCCTTGCTGGAGCTGGCGGCGAGGCTGCCGGGGCTCGCCCAAGAGCCGCTACTGACCCGTTACACGGTCGGTATTCTTGCCTTCAGCCAAACGCTAAGCATTGAAAAGGCTCAGCGGGAGTTAGGCTATCGGCCGCTCGTGAGCGTCGAGGAAGGACTCAGGCGGTTCGCTGCCTGGTGGAAGGAGCAGGAGGAAATACGATGAAAATGACCCTTCACAATACAGGCTATTGCAAGCAGCTGGAAGCGCTGGCGATTAGCGGGGGGCGCTGGCGTCAGCAAGCGTTTCCGGGTATTTTCGCTATAATGGAGCATCCTGTGCTGGGGCCGGTATTATTTGATACCGGCTATTCGCCGCGCTTTCTGGAGGCAACGAAGCGGCTGCCTTATGCGCTTTACCGCTGGACGACACCCGTAACGCTTGCCGGGGAGCGCTCGGCGGCGGAGCATGTGCAGGCGGCAGGCTATTCGCCTCGCGAGGTAAGGCACATTATCGTCTCGCATTTTCATGCCGACCATGTTTGCGGCTTGCGAGATTTTCCCGAGGCGACGTTTATTTGCTCGAAGCTGGGGTATGAGGCTGTCCAGCATTTGAACGGCTTCGCCGCGGTTAAAAGAGCTTTTTTGCCAGAGCTGCTGCCGCATGATTTCGCGAAGCGATCGCGCTGGATCGAGCAGTCTAAGCAGGTGCAGCTGCCAGCGAAGTACGTCCCTTTTCAGAGCGGATACGATTTATTTAATGATGGAAGCGTAACGGCTATTCGTTTGTCGGGACATGCGGCGGGCCAATTCGGAGTACTGCTTCAGGGCGATACAGGGCAGGAGCTGCTGCTTGGCGCCGACGCCAGCTGGTCGGAGGCTGCGGTGCGGAATAATCGCCCGCCTCATCCATTTGCCTCCATTGTGTTCGACAATAAGGCGGAGTTTCAAGATACGTTCAACCGTCTCGTTGAGCTGAAACGGCGAAATCCGGAGCTGCAGCAAATGTTTACCCACTGCGAGGAAACGTGGAAACGCTGCACACCGTGGCAGGAGGCGTGAGGATGAGAGTATTAAGGCTGCTGGTCTATTATATGCTGACAAAGCTTCGCGCCCGGCGGTTTCGCAGTCGGAAGGCGCTGGAGGCTTGGCAGCACCGCAAGGTTGTTGCGCTTGTGAAGCGGATACGGAAGCAATCCCCCTTTTACCGAAGCTATTACGGAGGGCTGGATGCCCAGCAGTGGCGCAGCTTTCCGACGATTGATAAAGCGGTGATGATGGAGCAATTTGATTGGCTGAATACGGCGGGCATTACGAAGGAGGAAGCATTCCGAATCGCTATGCGCGCCGAGCGGGAACGGGATTTCTCAGCGCAAATCGGCGACATTGCGGTCGGACTGTCGTCGGGCACATCAGGCAGCCGCGGCTTGTTTCTGGTTAGTGCGAAGGAACGCGCAGCTTGGGCGGGGACGGTGCTGGCAAAGGCGCTGCCCGCCTCGCTGCTTGTACGGCAGCGGATCGCATTTTTTCTGCGCGCGGACAGTCATTTATATCAAAGCGTACGCTCCAAGCGACTGCAATTCCGTTTTTACGATATGATTCGTCCTGTGGAGGACAATGTGGGTATGCTGAGCGACCAGCAGCCTACGCTGCTGGTTGCGCCGCCGTCCATGCTGCGATTGCTCGCTGAAGCGCAACTTGCCGGAGAGTTATCCATTGCCCCTGAAAAAATAATCTCCGTTGCAGAAGTGCTTGAGCCGCTGGACAAGCGGCTTATTGAGCAGGCTTTCGGCGTACGCGTTGATCAAATCTATCAATGCACAGAAGGCTTCCTCGCTGCAACCTGCTCACAGGGAACCCTGCATCTGAACGAGGATATACTCGTTATTGAGAAGGAATATGTAGATGAGGAGCGGCGTCTGTTTTCGCCGATCATTACGGATTTTTCTCGGACCACCCAGCCTATTGTGCGATATCGGCTTAATGATTTGTTGACGGAGGCAAAGCAGCCTTGTGCTTGCGGCTCTACCTTTACGGCAATTGCCTCGATTGAAGGCAGGACGGATGATTTATTTTATGGACGCGATGTACAGTCGCAGCGGCTGGTGCCGATTTTCCCCGATTTTATAAGACGGGCAGTTATGATGACCTCAGAGCGGATTAAGGAATACAAGGTTGTGCAGCAGTCGGAGCGGCAGCTGGAAGTAGCCCTGCGTACAGAAGGAGCGCCAGATGAGCTGCAGCCAGAGCTTGCCGCTGCGCTGTCCAAGCTGTTTTCCTCTCGCGGCTGCATCGCGCCGCTGATTTCCTTTATCCCTTATGAAGCGAATAAGGGGCTGCGCAAGCTGCGGCGGGTGGAGCGAAGGTGGAGCCTTGAGAACAAATGAAGGAAGGCAAGTAAGAAAAGGCAAGTAAAGAAGGGCAACAAAGGCAAGGAGCTCAAGAAAGGAGGGATAGCTTTGCCCAGATCAAAAGCGATAGTTAAAGAGCTTAGCGGTACAGAAATAAAGGAGCTTGAAGTGACAAAAAGCGAAAAACGAAATAAAGCGGCTGAATATTTGCTTCCTTTAATGCAAAACGGGGTAAATTTATTTATCCGCAATGTGCGCACGGAGCTGCGGCTGCTGCAAGCGGGCCAGGCTTGGCTGCCGATGACGGTTAATGAGCAGGAGTATGACAATTCCTACGTGTGCTCCCCCTATGGGACGTATGTCAAGTATGCGGAAGAGGAGCTTTATTTGTTGGAAAATCGGCTGCTGCGCTTCCTGTGCGGCTCCTTGCTGAAGGGGCTTGCCCCGCTGCTGCGTCTGGCGAAAATCGACCGAAACGTCCATGTGAACAACTGGCTGCTTTCAACAAATTTGTATACCGAGCTTAGTGGGGAAGAGCTTGCGGGGGTCACACAGACGTTAACAGCAAGCTATCCGGAGCATGCGATTATTTATCGGTCGCTCAATAAGCGCACGAATGGGGAGCTGATGAAGCAATTGCTGCGTCAGGGCTATGTGCTGGTGCCGAGCCGGCAGGTTTATTTTTTCAATGGCGCGGCTGCACTGTACTTGAAGAAAAAAAATACGAAATGGGATCGCAAGCTGCTCGCCCAGTCTAACTATCATATCGTCACGCACGCTGAGCTTGGAGAACCGGATTATGAGCGTATTGCTCAGTTGTATGAGCTATTGTACATAGGAAAATATTCAGAGCTCAATCCTAAGTTTACAGCTGAATACATTCGCCACTGCCATCAGAAGGGACTGCTGGAGATGACCGGGCTCCGCGATGAGCAGGGGATTTTGCAAGGCGTAGTGGGCTACTTTATTCATGGAGAAGTTATGTCGGTACCGTTAGTGGGCTACAATACGGCGCTTGCCCAGCGTAACGGCCTCTACCGGATGCTCATGCACTTGGCGATGCAGACTGCGGCGGATCGCAGGCAGCTGCTGCATCTCAGCTCTGGCGCGGCTGAGTTTAAGCGCATTCGCGGAGCGGAGGCGGAAATGGAGTATAGCGCCGTTTACATCGTGCATCTATCAGCCGCGAGAAGGGCGGTTTGGAGTGGACTTAGCAAGCTTTTATTGACGGTGGGCGTTCCTCTAATGAGAAGATACAAGCTGTAAGCAAAAAATTTCCGCTGTTTGAGGAGATCATACAATTAAATTCAAAAAAGTTTCAAACCTGTAAAGTATAATAGAAGAGAACGAATAAATACATATTCTTCTATTGAGAGCGCAGGTGTTTTGAAGATGGACAACGGCAATCAATTGTTTTTGGGAAAGCAGCTGGCTCAGGATTTGTATAATCATCACGGGGTGCTTGTTGCTCCTGCCCATACCATATTGGATCAGGAACAGCTCGACTTGATTTATCGTCATGCGATTGAACTGGAAGAAAGAGATATTAAGCGGGACAAGGGAAAATCGCAGGCACAGGGAAAAATGGACGGCAGTACACTGTATATGGCGGAGCTTTTCGAGCAAATTCGTTATGCCAAGCAAATACCATTGCTGCAGATCCGGGAAAATATTATACCTTCTATTAACGAGCTGTCGGAGCTTCCTGATTTTTATGAATTGCTGGGTGCTTTGCAATCCAAGGATGATTATTCTTACCGCCATAATATAGGGGTAGGTGTATTATCTACATTAATTGGAAAATGGATGGGTATGAATGAGCGCGATCTCATGCAGCTTACGATGGCGGCTACTCTCCATGATATTGGTAAAACGAAAATACCAAATGAAATTTTGAACAAGCCGGCATCGCTTAATACGGAAGAGTTTGACCTAATGAAAAAGCATACGATTTTTGGCTATGAGCTGCTCAAAGACACCGTTGGCATTAATCATGTCCAAGCTTTGGTAGCGCTTCAGCATCATGAACGACAAGATGGCAGCGGTTACCCGCTTGGCTTGCGCTCTGAGCAAATCGCCCCGTTTAGCAAAATCGTAGCGGTAGCCGATGTTTTTCATGCAATGACCTCGGATCGGCCCTATCGCAAGGCACTGCCTTTTTACGAGACGCTTATCCAAATGAACAACAATATTTTTGGCGAATTTGATCCGCAAATCAGCAAGCTGTTTATGGACAAAATGATGCAGTCGATGCTGGGGCATCAGGTGCTGCTCACCAACGATGAAATCGGCTCGATCGTATTGATTAATCCACAAAATGCGCTAAGACCGCTGGTGAAAATAAATGACAACTTTATTGATTTAAGCCGAGATACGAGTTTGCATATTCTTAAAGTTGCGCCTTGAGGCACGCCGCATGCTAACCCTGTGGAAAATGCCGTCGCAGCAAGGTAGGTAAGGGACATCTTATGAAAATAATAACGATATTATCCGTGACGTTCACACTGTTTTTTTTCAGCAAGCAGCTTATAAATGCTTTGCTTCATATGGAGTTATTGCGCCTTGAAGTTAGAAAGAGGCTTATGCTTGGCGTGATATATGGGGTTTGCGGCATCTTGATTATGTTTTTTGGACTGCCTGTATCCGATCACGGCATGATTGATTTTAGATATTTCTTTATAATTATCGCTGCCTACTACGGTGGCCTACATGCGTCTATATTGGCTTCTGTTCTTATAGCGGGGGGACGGGTACTAATGTTTGGCGGCTTGCATGAGGCATCCCTTACTGCTTGCGCTTTCATTTTTTTGCTTGGAGTGCTCTCGGGCATCATTTTTAAATACAAGCGCTTTGGCGGGTATTGGGCAAAATGGAGTGTTTCTTTGCTGGTGCTCATGGCGCTGCTTTATGGAAATTCTTGGTTTACATATGGAATAGAGTGGTCCAATTCAACTTATAAATACCTGTTTCCACCGATGCTTGCCAGCGGCTTTATCGTCGCTTATTGCGTGCGTTATTTAACGCAGCGCGATGAACTGTTCCACCAGAAGAATCAGGAAGCGACGACGGATTTTCTTACTCAGCTGGCCAATGTCAGAGCATTCGATGCGGCGTTTAACCGCTTGTTTATTCAGGCGGAGAGCGGTAAGGCGCCGCTGGCTCTGCTGTTTTTGGATATTGATTATTTCAAAAAGATTAACGATACCTATGGCCATCCCGCAGGAGATGCTGTTTTGCGCGAGCTTGCTGCTATCGTTAGGCGCACGATTCGGGCAGAGGATGTAGCCTCGCGCTATGGAGGGGAAGAATTTTCGATTTTGCTGCCTAATTGTTCGCCGTCTGGTGCTTTTGCTTTAGCTGAAAATTTACGCAGCACGATTCAAAAATGTAAAATTAAGGTTAATGACAGCCAGTCGGTAAGCGTGACAGTCTCCATCGGTATTGCCTGCTACCCACAGGTTGAACAGGAGTTTCTAATTGATTATGCCGATCAGGCCTTGTATCAGGCTAAGCATTCCGGCAGAAACAAGACGATTTTGTGGCGCTCCTAAGGCAGCCTGGCGCCAGCCTTAGCTTTTCCGAAGCAGGCTGGCGCGCAGGGCAGCGGCCAAGCGTTCCATTCCCGTTTCCATTTGCTCCGGCTCCGGCCGAGCATAGCTTAGACGGATGAAGCCCTCCACCGAGCCGTAGACGCTGCCTGGGACAAACACGACCCCTCTCTGGATGCTTTCTTCCAGCAAGCGATGATCGCTGATGTCCTCCCTTGATTTACACCATAGGTTAAGCCCTCCTGGCTGCGCTGTAAAAGCAAGCCGATCTTGAAAATAGTGCTCAAGCGCACCAATCATTCGCTGCTGCTTGGCCTTAAGCGCTAATTGCAACGCTTGCAAATGCAGCGGAAATCCTTCTGAAGCGAGCAGGCGGCCAGCCAGCCACTGAGGCAAAATGCTAAGACCAAAGTCCATCTGCTGCCTGGCATCAGCGAGGCGGTTCACGACTGATTGAGGTGCGACCAGCCAGCCGATTCGCAGGCCTGATGCAGCGATTTTGGATAACGAGCCAATATAGAGCACGATATCCTCTTTGTCCAGCGCCTTTAGGGTTGGCAAAGGCTCATTGTGAAAGGAAGTCAGGCTGAACGGATCATCCTCTACAATAGGAATGCGCAGCTCGGCAGCTATGGCTAATACACGCTGCCTCTTTTCCATGCTCAAAGAAGTGCCTGTCGGATTTTGATAATTAGGATTGATAAAAAGCATGCGAATGCGATGCTCGCGGTATAAGCGCGCAATATCATCCGGATCAATGCCGTCATGATGAACCGGGAGGCGGCAAATACGAAGTCCTGCGGATTGAAACATCGGCAGCGAATAGCAATAGGAGGGATCCTCGATTGCAACGGCATCGCCTGGGGCAAGGAGACATTGCGTAATTAAATAGAGCGACTGCTGCGAGCCGGAGGTAACGAGAATAGAAGCCTCAGGAGCAGCAATGCCCTGCTTTCGCAAAAAAGCGCTCAGCTCCACACGCAGCTGCGGATTGCCTTGTGGATGATCATAGCCAAGCGGCTCCATGAAAGGCTGCTCCTGCATAATAGATTGGAGCAGTGTGCTTGGAAACAGCGGCTCCGCAAGCTCCCCGCTCGCCATATCAATCATCTGGCCGTGGTGGAGCATGGATGAACGAATGCGTCTCATAAATGGCAAATTGGGCAGGAAGCTGCCTCCTTCTGCATATTGGCGCCAATTCGGCGTTTGAGACGGAGCTATCCCCCACTTACTGCGGCTTACGGTTGTGCCGCTCCCCACTTTGCTTTCCACCAAGCCGGCTGAGCGCAGCTCGGCATAAGCCTGCACAATGGTGCTGCGATTAACGCCTAATTGCTCTGCAAGTCTTCGCTCGGAAGGAAGCGGGCTGCCTGGCGGATATTCGCCCGAAGCAATGCTGCGTTCCAGCAGCTCGGCAATTTGCAAGTAAACAGGTGTTTTTAAATGTCGGTCCAGTCTCCATGTCATGCTGTACACCCCGTTCATCATTGATTGGTCTGATTTGGAATTGTCTTTTTATTATAGTACCATTAGTTCGAATTGGATGGTTATTTTAGTCGATAATTGGATGGTTACTTTATCAGCCAATCCCCTTATGATGGACTATAAGAGAAGCGGCTGGCTATGCAGGGGCAGTTGTTTTAGGCAGGGGGATGAGCGTATGGAACAGCAAAAGGTGAAGGTTGGCGTAGTACAGGCTGCGCCTCATTTATTAGATAAGCAGTCGGCGTTCACACAAATAGCTGCATATGCTGGCGAGGCAAGCAGGCAGGGAGTCAAGCTGCTAGTGTTTCCTGAAGTATTTGTATCCGGTTATCCGCGTGGCATGACGTTTGGAAATCGCATCGGAAGCCGGACAGCGGAGGGACGGGAGGACTTTCGCCGTTATTCGGAAAGCGCCATTACTATTCCGGGTGAGGATACCAAGCTGTTAGGGGATATTGCTGCTGAAAATGGCATCTATCTAATCGTTGGTGTGCTAGAGCGTGACCAGGAATTTAGTGGAGCTACACTGTACAATTCAATCGTCTATGTGGGGCCGGACGGCAGGCTGCTTGGCAAGCATCGGAAGCTGATTCCTACAGCTGCGGAGCGTCTGCTCTGGGGAGAAGGGGACGGCAGCACGCTAACGGTTATTCAAACCCCTTTTGGACGTATAGGCGGCTTAATTTGTTGGGAAAACTATATGCCGCTGGCTCGAACCGCCATGTATGCGAAAGGGATAGACCTTTTTATAACACCTACTGCGGATGCCCGCGATACTTGGCAATCAACGATTCGTCATATCGCCTGCGAGGGCCGCTGCTATGTGCTGTCGAGCAATCAGTTTGCTACGAAGTCCTTGTATCCAAAGGATATGGCGAGTTTTGCCGAGCTGGAGCAGATGGATGAGGTGCTGAGCAGGGGCGGCAGTGCTATTGTTGGACCATTAGGAGAATATATGGTTGAGCCTGTTTATGGGCGGGAGGCGCTGCTCGTAGCGGAGCTGGATATGATGAAAATCGCCGAAAGCCGCTTTGACTTTGATGTAGTTGGGCATTACAGCAGGCCGGATGTGTTTCAGCTGCATGTTAATGAAGCGAAGCAGTCGAATGTATTTTTTAAAAGCGGAATTTAATGGAATAGTGCGACGGTATAAAAGGATAGCTTTATAGCAGAAAGGGGCAGAAAAATGGACGTTCCAGTTGGCGTATGGATTGCAGCGGTTGTTATCGTTGGTATTTTGGCATGGATCACCTTTTGGATTACAAATAAGGCTTACTCCAAAAAATGGGATGAGCATGACGAAGACAAGCTGAAAAATTAAATGGCTGCTAAGAGATGTGGGACTGCTTTGAGTTTTCCATTCTTCTAATTTTTCGAGCGTCTTATCAGGTTGAAGTTAGCCTGTTAAGGCGTTTTTTTCATTTTTTGTATGGGATTGGACAGCGTGGTGTGATATCTTCTATCTTCCCAATGAGCGGATTTTCGGTTAAAATGAGAATATACGTTCGGTATTGGGGGGCGACTTCGCTTGGTGTGGCGCTGGATGCGAGCGGGGAGCTCCAGCTAGCGGCTCCATGCGGAGTAGCGGATGTCCTTCAAGCTGCGCTTAGGCCTACAGCTTTTGATGAGCCGGGTTCGGAGCACTATCGTATATACGAGCAAAAAATGCGGAAGAAAAATTGGCAGGCCATATGGCCAAAAGTCCATCAAGCAGAGCAGCAGGAGTGACGACAACATCAAATCTTAACAAAAAATAGCGCTGCAATCTTGCGAATTCGGATTGACAGTCTGCCTATTTTCACGTTTAATTAAATAGACCGTTCTCTATAATTAAGGTGGTGAAAAGGTGGCTTCAAAGCCGAATGCCCGCCAGCAGATCATAGATACAGCAATGAAGCTGTTTTGTGTGCAAGGGTATCATGCAACGGGATTAAATCAAATTATTAAGGAAAGCTCTTGTCCGAAGGGGTCCTTGTACTACTATTTCCCTGAAGGCAAGGAGGAGCTGGCGGTTGAATGTATGACAACGATTAAGAATGTTGTGCTGGAAAAATGGCGGATTAATTTTGAGCAGAATTCTAATCCTGTAGCGGCCATCCAGGCTCATATTTCCGACATCATTCAAGATGGGAAGCAGTCGCAGTTTAGAGGATTTATACCGTTCAGCTTTTGGATGGCTGCTGAGACATGTCTGATTAGCGAAAGACTGAGATCCGCGTGCCAAGTCGTTTTTAATGAATGGCAGCAGTATATCGCCCAGCAGCTTGTTAACAATGGAGCGAATGACAGCAGTGCTGCTGAAATAAGCAATGTTATTCTTTCCTTAGTGGAAGGTGCATTCATTTTGGCCATTACTCATGGAGATGAGAAGCCGCTCCTCAACATTTCTCGCCTCGTGCCGTCCATTGTGAATGGCGGCCCGGCAAGCTAGAACAACAGGCTACAACAAACTGAATTTTTAATTCGCAGGAGGATGAAACAAGTGCAAGCAGGAACGATGCAAGGGACTTCAGCTTCACCTAATAAGACTTACAAGGTAATGCCGATTATGATTTCGCTATTGCTTAGCGGATTCATCGGTTTCTTTAGTGAAACGGCGCTAAATGTAGCATTGACTGATTTAATGAGAGATTTGAGCGTTAACGAGGCGACTGTGCAATGGCTTACGACTATTTTTTTGCTGACGCTAGGTGTACTGGTGCCCGTATCAGGCATGCTGCTGCAGTGGTTTACAACACGGCAATTGTTTGTAGTGTCGTTAATTTTTTCTATTTTAGGCACTTTCGTAGCGGCTATAGCACCGAATTTCGAAACGCTGCTTATAGCGCGTGTGCTGCAAGCAACGGGAACAGGGCTGTTGCTGCCGCTATTATTTAATACGATGCTCGTCATTATTCCGATTGAGAAGCGTGGCGCAGCGATGGGAATTATCGGTCTGATCATGATGTTCGCACCAGCCACGGGACCGACTTTTGCCGGAATTTTGATCGCTAACTTAAGCTGGCATTGGATTTTCTGGGTGTCCTTGCCGTTTTTGATTATTTCATTGTTTGTAGGGCTTGTCTATTTGCAAAATGTTTCTACCTTGACTAGGCCGCGTATCGACATATTGTCGATTTGCTTGTCTACCCTTGGCTTTGGCGGTGTTGTATATGGCTTTAGCAGCGCGGGAGAAGGCGAGCATGGTTGGGGAAGCGCGAAAGTAATTATAGCGATGATTGTAGGTATCGTTGCACTCATTTTATTTGTTATCCGTCAGCTTAAGATGAAAGAGCCAATGATTAATTTGTCGACGTTTAAATACCCGATGTTTACAATTGGCTTAATTATGGTGTTTATTTGCATGATGGTTATTCTATCCTCCATGCTCATATTACCTATGTATTTACAGCGCGGTCTAATGATGAGTCCATTGACTGTCGGCCTGCTTCTCCTTCCAGGTGGACTTATTAACGGCTTCTTGTCTCCTGTAATGGGAGGATTGTTTGATAAATATGGACCCAAATGGCTCGTTCTTCCTGGCCTGCTAGTCGTATCGGTCGTATTATGGTTTTTCTCTGATATTTCTACTGCGTCGACGACCGCGTTGATCATCGTGCTGCATTCCCTGTTAATGATTGGGATTTCGATGATTATGATGCCTGCGCAAACGAATGGCTTGAATCAGCTTCCACCTGAGCTGTATCCGCATGGAACAGCGATTATGAACACATTGCAGCAGGTGGCAGGTGCTATTGGTACGGCGCTGGCTGTCAGTATTATGACGGCAGGGATGGAGAAATTCCTTAAGACAGCAGAAGGAAATCCACAATCGCCAGCCAACTTGGTTAGCGGCTTGACCGTTGGTGTACAAGATGCTTTCATATTTGCAATGGTGCTTGCCCTTGTCGGGCTTGTGATTGCTTTCTTCATTAAGCGAGTGCGGGTGACGACAGCAGGCAAACAGGAAGCCTAATATCGCTCTAAATAGAAGTGCCAATTATTTTTTGAAATTTTTTTTGAGAAATGCTTGCGTGATGCGATGTTTTCTGATATATTATATTTATTCGCTGTTAGCGAACATCGCGCGCGTGTGGCGGAATTGGCAGACGCACTAGACTTAGGATCTAGCGTTTCACGACGTGGGGGTTCAAGTCCCTCCACGCGCATTATGATTGGAAGAGTAAGGGCTGTTTTAAGTAGTTTTTAACTACTGAGAAACAGCCCTTTTCTTTTGTGTTTTTTTGAAGCTGAATTAGGGCGTATCTGAAAAGCCCTTCAGTGGTCCCTTGCACCGCCTTTCCGCCCCTTCTTCTATTAGCTGCAAGGGCTGTCATCCATTACATAACATGACCTATTTTGCTATAATGGGACGATACTTAATAACAGAAAGGAAGAGTTGGGCTTGAAACAGGTCACCATATATGATATTGCCAAGGAGGCAAATGTATCGGTTGCCACCGTATCGAGGGTGCTGAACGATACCGCCCCGGTAAAGGGATCTACGCGAGCTAAGATTGAAGCACTTATTCAAAAATACAGCTTTCAGCCTAACGCAATGGCAAGAAGCTTACTTAAAAAAGAAACCGGCATTATTGGCATCATTGTCCCTGATCTGACCAATCCCTTTTTCCCGGAAGTATTCGCTGGAGCGGAGGAAGAGGCGCAGCACTCAGGGCATACGTTCCTGCTTAGCAATTCTATCGGAGATCACGCTAAGGAATCGGAATATCTTAGCATTATGCGGGAGAAACGCGTGGATGGTGTTATTTTTTTAGGAGGCAGGATCAATTTAAAAAACTGCAATGAGCATTTGGTGCAGGAGCTCGTGCAGCATGCAAGCGTCATTCCGACCGTGCTCGTGAACGGGGGGCTGCGCAATACGAATTTAATTAGAGTGACTACCGACGAAGCGGTAGGTACTGCCCTCGCAGTCAGGCATCTCATTGAGCTGGGGCATACCGAAATCGGCTTTATTGGCGGAGAAAGCCATATGACCACAACCTCAATTAAGCTGCGAGCCTTTCGCAAGACGATGAAGGACGAGGGATTGGAAATTCGGGACAATTGGCTGCTGCCAAACAGCTTTTCCATTGATTCAGGCAAACGCCAAATGCTGAAGCTGCTCGAAATGGAGGAGAGGCCAACCGCTGTTTTTTGCGTCAACGATTATACTGCTATCGGGGCAATTAAGGCGGCGACGGATGCTGGTCTGACGATTCCAACGGACATGTCCGTAGTCGGATTTGATGATATTCCTTTGGCACATCATTTTATCCCTGAGCTGACTACCGTTTCTCAACAGGCGCATGAGCTTGGGAGAATGGCAGTACAGGTGCTTAAAGCGATGATGAGGAAAGAAAAGGTCAAGCAGCTTACTACTTTGGCACCACAGCTTATTGTTCGGCAAAGCACGGGAGCCCGAAGTTACTAAAAGAGCAGCAAGCCAGCTATTTCGGGCTTGCCGCTCTTTTTTGCGTGGAATGAAATGTACATTTCTGTGTCTATTTTAGTCGTTCCATATATGGATAATATAAACTTTAATGTTGACCATAGTAAATAAGCGAGCTATACTGAAAAGGGTTTCATGAAAGCCCTTACATTTATTGATTATCTATCAAGGGGAGCGTGCTGAACAGTGAAACAGACGAAATGGATGAAGTCGATGTTGCTTATTTTACTAACGGCTGTATGGATGTTTGTATCTGCTTGCAGTGGCAACAATACAGGAGATACAATGGCCACTGAATCGCCTGCCTCTACTGCAACACCGGCGGAGGAAACGACTGTGCCCACCGAGGAGCCTGAGCCTCCAGCCGCCAATTTGGGTGGTAGAGAAATTCGCATTTCGCATTGGTGGGATGCTGCCCCTGATGGAGATTCCGAAGCGGATGAGCTGGCACGTGAAAGAATCAAAAAAGTGGAAGAAAAATATAACGTAAAAATCAAATACTTAAATACGGAATATTGGTCGACTACAGAGAAGCTTTCCTCCTCTGTTATGTCAAACGATCCTTTTGCTGAAGTGGTTAGGCTACCCGACGGCTTCATATGGGGCCTTATGCAAGGGGGATTTTTGACGCCCTTGGAGGATTACCTGAAAGATACGCGGATAGCGCCGGACGTCGTGGATTCGATGCGCTTTGGCGGCGACCATGTATTCGGATTAGAAAGCTGGTATAACCCGAATGACACAGGGATGTATTACAACAAAAGAATTTTCAAGGAGGCGGGCTTAAAGGACCCGCAGCAGCTGATGGACGAGGACAATTGGAATTGGACGACGATGCTGGATGCCGCGAAGAAGCTGACCGTAGACAACAATGGTGACGGAAAAGCTGATCAATACGGCCTTGCCGCTGCCCATTATGTTTTCTCGGAGCTGCTGATCGCCAGCAACGGCGGCCTTATATATGACGAGGCGAACAAAAAAGTTGTTTTTGATTCACCTGAATCTATGGAAGCGCTTAACTTTCTTTATAGCCTGTATAACGAGCATAAAGTTGTGAAGAAAAATGAGGGTAACGACTGGGAGGATCCGGCAAAATATTTTGCAGAAGGCACGATTGCCATGTATCCGGGCGGCTTATGGGAAATTGAAGGGCGCATTCAGGACAAAATGAAGGATGAGTGGGGATACGTTTATCTTCCAAAGGGGCCACAGGCTGAAAGCTATCTTGATCCGCTTGGTCAAACTGCAGCTTACGTTATCCCTAAAGGAGTGAAGGATGCAGATGTTATCGTGAAAATCTGGGAAGAGCTTCAGGATTTCGATAATTGGCAGGAAAATCGCAGGCTATGGCAGGAAAATGTGCTGCCTGATGAAAGCTCTATCGCTAATGCTATGAATGACGCGGGAAAAGTACAGCGTGTGTTCGGTGGACGCTTTGGGGGGCTTGGCATTAAGGAGCAGCTCGACTCCGTGACGGGCAAGTTCATCAAGGGAGAAATTACGCCGGCAACGGGCGTTGCCCAAGTCATCGGGCCTGCGCAAGCAGCTGCTGAAAAAGTGCTGAGAGGCGAGCAAGACAAGAAAGATGACAAAAAATAAATCCCAAAGGCTTTGCCCATAAAAAGCAGCCTGCCCGGCTTTCCGTTCAGGGAAACCGGGCGATTGCTGTAATAAATTTCGCCAGTTTACAAAAGGGGGGGATGAGGTGGGAAGCGTATTTTCCAGAAAAACGGCCGCTAGCATTATGGTTATCGCATTGCTGATTTCACTGCTGATTTTCCCTATAGCCCAGTCTGGCGCAGCCAGTATTCAAGCCGATTCGTCTAAGAAAGCCGAGTCAAGCAGCGACCAAAGCCTATTAACAAAAGAATCAGAAAATAGCTATGCCTATTACTTGCAGCGCTATAAGGAGGAAGAACGGCCTCGGGAGGAAATGGTCATACAAGGGGCGGACTACACGAGCGCAAGCGAAATGGAGCCTCAAATCGTTCATGAGCTTGGGGGCGAATCAGGCGACTTCGTCAAGACGGATGAAAGCGGCTCTATCGAGTGGGAGCTTAAGGTGCCGAAATCCGGCTTGTATCATATCGCTATTCGCTATTTTCCAATCGAAGGGAAAAGCTCGGCAATTGAAAGGGAGCTGCTGATCGATGGCGAGCTGCCGTTTGCCAGCGCCAGAAATTTGACCTTTCACCGTATATGGAAAAATGAGAGTGATCAGATTTTACAGGATAACCGGGAAAATGAGCTGCGGCCGCGCCAAGTAGAAGCGCCAATGTGGCAGGAGTCGCTGCTTCGAGATACAGAAGGGTATTACGAGGAGCCGTACGTCTTTTATTTGTCGGCGGGCAAGCACACGTTGACGCTGTTATCCTCCAGAGAGCCGATGGTCATCGACTATTTGAAAGTGTATCAATATGATGAGCCTTCGCCTTACGAATACATAGAGCGGGGCTACAAGTCCAAGGGCTATGCGGAGACAAGCGGACATTTCATTAAAATTCAAGGCGAAAATGCCGCCTACAAATCGTCTCCGACCTTATATCCGATTTCCGATCGTTCCAGCCCGTCTACCGAGCCTTATGACGTATCGAAAATAAGGATGAATACAATTGGCGGCAACAACTGGCGTGTGCCGGGGCAATGGCTGGCTTGGGACATCGAAGCGCCAGAGGACGGATTATACCGGATTGCGATCAAGAACAGGCAAGAATTGCTGCGGGGCATTTATTCTACACGCTCGCTATGGATTGACGGGGTCATTCCGTTTCAGGAAATGGCGCAAATTCCGTTTTATTATGACTCGGACTGGCAGATGAATGTGCTGGGCAGCGAGGAAAAGCCTTATTTATTTTATTTGACGAAAGGGAAGCATGAGCTGAAGCTGGAGGTGAGCTTAGGCGCTATGGCTCCTTTGATTCGCCAAGTAGAAGCAAGCTTGCTGAACATCAATGCCATGTATCGCAAAATTTTGATGATTACCGGCAATGTACCAGATCCTTATAGGGATTATCAATTAGATAAACAAATACCCGATATGGTCAGCGTGTTTCAGGAGCAAAGCGATATTTTGTATGCCGTATCGAAGGAGCTAGTTCGCCTGACGGGCGAGAAAAGCGACAAGACGGCTGCATTGGATAAAATTGCCTATCAACTAGCAGATTTTGCTCAAAAACCGGGAACGGTTCAGAAGCGGCTGTCTTCATTCAAAATAAATGTTGGCAGTGTTGGAGCCTGGCTTTTGCAGGTGAGAGAGCAGCCGCTTGAAATCGATTACCTCGCGTTGGCTTCGGCTGATGTAGAGCTGCCGGAAGCAGATGCATCGGCTTCAAAAAAAATTATTCATGAGGTAGCTTCCTTCTTTCACTCCTTCTTTGAAGATTACAATACGATCGGAAATATGGCGCAGGATGAGCAGGCGCTAACGGTATGGATTGGAACAGGCCGCGATCAGGCTCAAGTGCTGAAGGCGATGATTGACGATTCATTTACGCCGCTTACGGGTGTTGGGGTCAACCTTAAGCTGGTCAATCAGGATGTGCTGCTGCGTGCTTCTTTGGCAGGTGAGGGACCTGATGTAGCCATGCAGGTTGGCAACGATGTGCCGGTGAACTTCGGCATAAGGAATGCAGCGGAGGATTTATCGCAATTGCCGGGTTATGAGACGGTGGTGCAGCAGTTCAGGGACAGCGCAATCGTGCCTTACCGATATGACGGCAAGGTGTTTGCGCTGCCTGAGCAGCAAATTTTCAATATGCTGTTTTACCGAAAGGATATATTAGAGGAGCTGAAGCTTGAGCCGCCGCAAACATGGGAGGATGTGTACGCGATGATTCCGGCCTTGCAAAAGCATCATATGGATTTCGCGCTGCCGCTTGCCCAGACGACGGGTGTTCCTGTGCTGGAAGCGAATCGGGCGTTTGCTATGCTTTTATACCAGCTGGACGGCTCCTTCTATTTGAACAACGGAGCCAAAAGCGGACTGGATACAGAGGTTGGGCTAGACGCCTTCAAAAAATGGACCGACTTCTATACGAGCTATAAGCTGCCGCTCATCTTTGATTTTCCGATGCGCTTTCGAACGGGCGAAATGCCGGTAGGCATACAGGATTACACCTTCTACAACTATTTGAGCGTATCCGCTCCAGAAATTAAAGGCTTGTGGGAGTTCACTCCTGTTCCAGGAACGGTGCAGCAGGATGGTACTATTCGCCGGGATGTGGCTAGCAGCGGGACAGCCGCCATTATGCTCAAGCAGGCTAAAAACAAGGAAGCAGCCTGGGCGTTTATGAAATGGTGGGTCGGTAAGGATGCCCAGGTTCGCTTTGGCAGAGAGATGGAGGGACTGATGGGCGCTGCTGCACGTTATCCGACTGCCAATATTGAAGCGCTTAAGGAACTGCCATGGCCGGCGCGCAATTATCGCAGTCTGGAACAACAATGGCAATGGGTACAGGGAGTGCCGGAGGTGCCGGGCGGCTATTTCACAGGAAGGCATTTGGACAATGCTTTGCGTGAAGTGATTAACAATGGAACGAATACAGCTGACTCCTTATATGATTATGTCCAAGAGATCGACTATGAAATTACCCAAAAGAGAAGCGAGTTTCATTTGGAATGAGGGGACTTAAGGAGGGACTCTTTTGCAAAAAACGAAAATTGCGGCTGAGATAATACTCCAGCCAAAGGGCCGCCTTGCTGGGCCGCAGCGGAAGTGGGAGCTGTTCGTTAAGGATATGAAGCGGGATAAGCATTTGTTTGTCCTGCTGATTCCTTATATGGCGCTGTTTTTGTTATTTACGGTGCTGCCGGTCATCATTTCTATCTTTTTCAGCTTTACGTATTTTAATATGCTTGAATTTCCGCGCTGGGTTGGCTGGGAAAATTATTCCAAGCTGCTTTGGGATGACGATGTGTTTCTCATTGGGCTTAAAAATACGCTTATATTTGCCGTCATAACTGGCCCGGTCAGCTATATCGCTTGTTTCGTATTTGCATGGCTTATTAACGAGCTTAATCCGAAAATCAGAGCCTTTATGACGCTCGTGTTTTTCGCGCCTTCGATATCGGGCAACATCTTTTTTATTTGGCAAGTTATTTTCTCAGGCGATTCGTATGGCATTATGAACGGCTTGCTGATGAAGCTCGGGTTTATTTACGAGCCGATTTTATGGCTGCAAAATCCCGATTATATGCTCAAGATTATTATTATCGTCCAGTTATGGCTCAGCCTTGGAACCAGCTTTCTAGCGTTTATTGCCGGCTTGCAGACGGTTGACCGCACATTGTACGAGGCAGGGGCGGTGGATGGCGTGAAAAATCGCTGGCAGGAACTTTGGTTTATTACTCTTCCATCCATGAGGCCGCAGCTGATGTTTGGCGCCGTCATCCAGATTACGTCTTCCCTTGCAGTAGCAGAAGTAGCGATGGCTTTGGCTGGCTTTCCGAGCGTGCAGTATGGTGCACATACCGTCGTTACCCATTTGGTCGATTACGGTACGATTCGTTTTGAAATGGGCTATGCGTCTGCGATCGCGACTGTATTATTTATGCTGATGCTGGGCACCAATCTGGCCGTTCAAAAGTTGCTGAAGAGGGTGGGGGAATAGGCGAGATGAAGCTGGCCATGCGTCTGAGAAGAAGAGTGAACCGGTCCTGGCAGGTGGATATAGTGCTGCTCCTTGTACTTGGCCTGTTTGGCTCCTTTATGGCAGTTCCGTTGATCTATGTCATTAATAATGCATTTAAGCCGCTTGATGAGTTGTTTATATTCCCGCCTACGCTGTTTGTCAGAAATGCAACGCTTGAAAATTTCGCGGATTTGTTTCAAGTTATGAAAAATTCGTGGGTTCCATTTTCCAGATACATCTTCAACACCTTTTTTATTACAGCAGCAGGAACGGTAGGACATATTTTACTGGCATCGGCGGCGGCTTACCCGCTGGCCAAGCATAAGTTTCGCGGACACAAAATGCTGTTCACGGTTATTGTGCTTTCGCTGATGTTTTCCCCGCATGTGACGGCAATTCCCAATTATATGATCATGTCCGTGCTGGGGTGGATGGATTCGTACCAAGCTGTAATCGTTCCGGCTTTTGCCTATCCGCTTGGCCTATATTTAATGAAACAATTTATGGAGCAAATACCGGATGCTTTGCTGGAAGCCGCCAAGATCGACGGCGCCAGCGAATACCGAATATTTTGGCAGGTCGTTATGCCGCTCGTCAAGCCTGCCTGGCTGACATTGTTAATCCTGATGCTGCAAATGCTTTGGGGAACCGATGGCGGCAGCTTCATTTACAGCGAACAGCTCAAGACGATGCATTATGCGATGGGACAAATTATTCAAGGCGGTATTGCCCGCGCAGGGGTTGGCGCCGCAGTTGCCGTAATTATGATGGTTGTGCCAATCGTGACGTTTATTTTTTCACAGAGCAATGTCATTCAGACGATGGCTTCGTCTGGGATGAAGGACTAAAGCGATGGGGGCGTATGGATTGATAATAAAGCGAGCGATTTTGTTATTGGCTGCTGTGCTGCTCTTCGCCTGCTTAAGTCCGAAGCTGGCTTACGCGTCGCCGTATGAGGGATATACCTATTCCTATTGGGGGGAAGCCGTTCATTCGCCAATCGCGTATCTTCCTTCCAAGTCGATAACGGGTCAGCAATTAGGGATAGGGCCATGGCGTTCTCCAGCTGATCTGTTTGCTGGTCTTGACGGTCATTTGTACGTTCTGGATTCAGGAAACGGGCGAATTGTTGTGCTTGACAGCAACTGGGAGGTTGTCCGTCAAATAAAGGGGTTTCAGAATAATGGAAAGCAGGATGGCTTTAATAATCCAGAAGGCCTCTTCGTGACGGAGAGCGGTCATATTTTTGTGGCGGATACCGAAAATAGGCGCGTGATTGAGCTCGACAGCAGCGGAGCGTTCGTTAGAGAAATTTTTGCGCCAAAGTCGGAGGTCATCAGCAGCAATTTCGAATATTTCCCCCGAAAGGTCATCGTGGATAAAGCCGGCCGCATTTACGTTGTCGCCAGAGGTGTCTTCGAGGGTATTATAGAGTTCGACAGCGAGGGCGGCTTTACCGGATATATGGGGACGAACCGGGTGCGGTTTGATCCTGTGGATTTGTTCTGGAAGACGGTATCGACAAAAGAACAACGGGAAAAGCTGATCCGCTTTGTCCCTATTGAATTTAACAATGTAGATGTGGATCGGGATGGGTTCATCTTCACGACGACAGCCGACAAGCAGACGCTTGCCCCTGTCAAAAAACTGAACCCAGCTGGCATTGACGTCATTCGCTTAAACGGGAATATCGGTCCAGTAGGCGATTTAAGCAGTAATCGCTCCGCCTTCATTGACATTGATGTTAGCGGCAATGGCGTTTACCGAACGCTGGATTCGACTCGGGGCCGGATTTTTACTTATAACGAAGACGGCAGTTTATTATACGTATTTGGCAAGCTGGGCAATCAGCAGGGCACGTTCAAAAATCCGGTTGCGGTTGAAAGCTACGGCAATCGGGTGTTTGTTCTGGATCGTGATCAGGGGAAAATTACCGAGTTTACAGCGACCAAATTCGGAAGTCTCGTGAATGAGGCAAACGGATTATACAGCATAGGCAAGCACGATGATGCAGCAAAGCTGTGGAAGGAAGTGCTCCGGCTCGATGCGAATTATGAAATGGCCTATATTGGCATGGGCAAGTCGATGCTGCGCCAAGGCGAATACAGGCAAGCGATGACTTTTCTGAAGCTGGGCAATGACAGAGTATATTATTCCAAAGCCTTAACGAAATATCGCAGGGAGTTTATGCGCGAGCACTTTGGGATTTATATGACGGTACTGATCCCGCTGATCTTGATCGTTATCGTCGTTCGTCGAAGCATGAGGCACAGAAAGGGGGAGCTGAAACAGGATGCGGTTTCTCAAGGAGGCTAGGTACTCGCTGCACGTTGCATTCCATCCCTTTGACGGGTTTTGGGACCTGAAATACGAGAACAAAGGAAAGCTCCGGATCGCGCTTGTCATTTTGCTCGCCGTCACGGTTACGATGATTCTGAAACGCCAGTATGCTGGCTATGTCGTCAACTTTAATCACCCGCTGGAACTAAACAGCTTTGATGAATTAAAGTACATTGTGCTTCCATTCCTCCTATGGTGCGTCGCGAATTGGTCGCTCACTACGCTGATGGATGGAGAGGGGAAATTTCAAGAGATTGTCATCGCTACGGGGTATGCGATGCTTCCTTTGATCTTGATCTATTTGCCCAATATGCTGCTCAGCAATGTAATTACGCTGCGGGAGGCCTCCTTCTATTATTTGCTGGAATTTGCGGCGACGTTATGGTTTGTTTGG
The DNA here is from genome assembly GCF_036894955.1 of Paenibacillus sp. KS-LC4. Lineage (NCBI taxonomy): Bacteria > Bacillati > Bacillota > Bacilli > Caryophanales > Paenibacillaceae > Paenibacillus > Paenibacillus sp. KS-LC4. Next base: position 2,031,129 of record NZ_CP145905.1, read on the forward strand.
CTGCTGTTTATTGGAACGATGACGGTTCATCAATATACGGTTACGAAGACGATTATGACGATGCTGTTAACGGTTGTAGTGATGGGCGTCATTATTTTTCTAGGGCTGCTATTTTTCAGCCTGATCCAGCAAATCGTCAGTTTTGTGTACACGATTTACCAGGAACTTTCATTGCGAGCATAAGAAAGGAGGGCAAGCGGTGAAGCGGAAGCTTGTGATCGTCATGACGGCAGCCATTACCGGCTGCTTGCTTATAGCTCAAGGCAGCAATTTCGCAAAATATGCGTCAGAGGTTGTAGCTGCTCCTGCACCTTCGCCGACTAGCGGACCAATTAGCGGGCCGGCAGCCTCAAGCAGCCCTTTTGGCGAAATCTCTTCGTTGCCTGAAGGGATGGAAACGGCGGCTGAAAATGAATTTTTAGCCTTGTATGTCAACGCTGAAACGACGGAAATTGCGGTTAGGGACAAGCGAAGCCAAGCGATTTGGTATTCCAATCCGCAAAATCGCGAAGCTGATCCGGTTGCAACTGGCTACAACAAGACGAAGCTGAATGTGCAGGTCGAAATCAGTTATTTTGACGGCGCAGGAAATGCATTGAAATATGATAATTACACCCATAGCGTTCAGAACGGCCAGTATGCCATAGAGAAGGCAAAGGACGGACTGGACATCGTCTATACGCTAGGTGAGGTTAAAAGCGGCATAGAGGCCATTCCTAAATATATTAGCGCGGACCGATTCCAAGCCGTCATTTTGGATAAAATCGAACGGTCGGCGGACAAAAGAGAAGTGGAGAAACGCTTTAAATATGATGAGGAAAACCTGCGTTATGAAAGAAGGGACTCCTCCTTTAAAGGAATCGGATTATCCAAGGTTACCGCAATTTTCAATCAGATCGGCTATGACGAGGAGCAGAGGGCAGTGGATAAGGCGGCGTATGGCGAAGCGTCCTCTGGCAGCGCCAGCGTTCGGATTCCGTTGCATTATCGGCTGGATGGGGAGCATCTGCTCGTGAGCGTTGCGGCGGGCGAGATCGAATATCCGGCTAATATAAAAATTCAGACGCTGTCCCTGCTTCCGTTTTTTGGCGCAAGCGGGCGCGAGGATGAGGGCTATACATTCGTTCCAGATGGGTCGGGTTCGCTAATCCATTTCAACAATGGCAAAACCTACGATGCGCCTTTTCGGACGGCCCTTTACGGCTCCGATGCGTCTATTAGCCGGCTCATCAAAATTCAGAAAGAAGAGGCTGCGCGCTTGCCTGTATTTGGCATGAAATATGAGGATCGGGCATTTGTTGCGATTATTGAGAAGGGTGATGCAGCCGCCGCGGTCGAAGCGGACGTTAGCGGCAGGCTGAACGATTACAACACCGTGCTCCCCAGCTTTACGCTGACTAATTTGGAGGAGGTTACCTTAACGAACGGGTGGCGCTCCAGTACGGTCAAAAAATTTCAAGCGGAGCCCTTTGATGGGGAAATGACCGTTCGTTATGGCTTTCTCGGCACGGGGGAGGCCAGCTATTCGGGCATGGCGGCGCATTACCGTCATTATTTGATCGAGCAAATGGGTCTAGCAAGGCTGCCCGATGATGGGAAGGTTCCGTTCTATGTTGAGCTGATTGGCGGCATACCGAAGAGGAAATTTTTCTTGGGCATTCCTTATAACGCCTATGAGCCGCTTACGACGTTCAATCAGGCGGAGTCTATTTTGAGCCAAATGCTGGATAGGGGAATCGGCGGCATTAAGCTGCGTTATACGGGTTGGTTTAACGGGGGGCTAAGCCATAATCTTCCCAATTCGATTGCTGTTGACAAAAAGCTTGGCGGAAGCAAGGGCTTAAACGAGCTAAAGGCATATGCCGATGCGAACGGTATAGGATTGTTTCCTGATGCGGCCTTTCTTGAGACAGCACCGCAAGCGGATGGATTCAATAAGTCGAGCGAAGCCTCCCGATTTATTACGGGCCGACTGGCGGAAATTTATTCTTATAGAGCGTCCACCTTCAGTCAAGAGGATGAACGCGAGCCTGGTTATGTAGTGAGCCCGAAATCGCTGCCGCGCATAACAGCTGGATTTATGGACGATTATGGGAAGCTCCAGCTCTCGGGACTGTCTCTGCGCGATCTTGGCAGCGAGCTGAATTCCGATTTCAATCGTTCCGAGGTCATTAATCGCGAGGAAGCGAAAGAGATCGTCAAGCAGCAGCTGAAGCAAATGAGCGGCTCTGTCAAGGAGCTGCTGGTGGAGGGCGGAAATGCCTATTCTGTGCCCTATGCGCGGCATATTGTTAATGCGCCGATATCGAGCAGCAGCTTTAATCTGACGGATGAAAGCGTTCCGTTTTTTCAAATGGTTTATCACGGCTACGTTTATACCGCTGGTAGCGCTTGGAATATGGCCGATGATCAGGACTCCTCCTACAACTTTCTGAAGGCGCTGGAAACGGGCTCTTCTTTGCATTACACATGGTTTTTTGCTGATTCCTCCGCGATCAAAATGACGGAATTCGACCATTTGTATTCCGCCGATTATCGGGGCTGGATTGACGAAGCGGCGCAGAGGTATGGCGAGCTGAATAACGTTCTCCGCGATGTGCAGTCTCAAGCAATTATTGATCATCGGGCACTGGCAGATGGAGTGTACCAGACTACTTTTGAAAATGGGAAAGTCATTATCGTCAATTATAACGATGCTGTGGCTGAAGTGGGCGGAATTACAGTTAAGGCAAAGGACTATTGGGTGGGAGGTGAATCTCAGCGATGAGGTTCAGGAAGCTTTCGCTTGAGCAAAAAAACAGATATTACGGGCTGTATTTCATTCTTCCCTGGTTTGCAGGCTTTTTGTTCCTGTTTATCGTGCCGCTGCTGTCATCGCTTCGCTACAGCTTTAGCAATCTGCAAGTCACGAATGACGGCTTTAGCTTGGATTTTATCGGGCTGTCCAATTATCGGGAAGCCTTGTTGTCACATGAATCGTACGTCAGAATATTGACGGAATCGGTTGTGGATATTGCAGTCAACACACCGCTTATTATTATATTCAGCTTGTTTTTTGCGGTGCTGCTTAATCAGAGATTTAGAGGACGGGTGCTGGCCCGGGCCATTTTCTTCCTGCCCGTTATTTTGGCATCGGGCATTATTGCCAGCATTGAGAACGGGGATTTGATGCAATCCGTCGTGCGAAGCGCAAACGATACAGCAGGCGGAGGCCTGTCCATCATGAAAAATTTAGAGCTCGCCGTCCTGCTCATCGAATCAGGTGTAAGTATGACCTTTGTACAGTATTTGACAGGTGCCGTCAGTCGAATTTATGAGATTATCAGCCAATCGGGTGTCCAAATTGTTATTTTCCTGGCCGGTTTGCAGTCGATTTCTCCTTCATTGTATGAGGCGGCCAAGATCGAGGGCTCCACTGGCTACGAAGCGTTCTGGAAAATTACGTTTCCGATGATCAGCCCGTTAATATTGACGAATCTCGTTTATACGATAATCGACAGCTTTATCAGTGATGAAACAAGCCGACTTGTCGTGGATACAGCGTTCAAAAGCTATAATTTTGGCCTTAGCGCAGCTATGGCATGGCTGTATTTTGTTATCATTGCGCTTGTGCTGTGGATTACGACGTCCATTGTTTCACGAAAGGTTTTTTATCAAGATTAGCGGCCTGAAGGAGGAAGGACATGAAGAAGGAAATCGCTGAGGTGGGGCAGCCAATGAAAGATGAATTATTGCACCGCATGGCGTCGGCTGCCTATTGGCTGGAATTTGCGAAAAAATGGCTGTGGATAACCGTCCGATTCGTGCTCATATTCGGCATAGCGTTTGTCATCATCTATCCGATTTTATTGAAGCTGTCGATTGCCTTCAAAAGCATGGATGATTTATATGACTCCACGGTCATTTGGGTGCCGCATACGCTGACGCTCGACAATTTTAAGCTCGTATTCCAAGCGATGAACTATCCGCAAGTGCTGCTCAATACGCTGCTGCTGTCTTCTGCGGTCATGCTGCTGCAGACGGCGACCTGCGTGCTTGCCGGCTATGGCTTTGCGAGAGTGAAGTTCAGGGGAAGCGGCCTTTTGTTCGCAGGCGTTATTTTTACGATTTTGGTGCCTGCCCAAACGATGATGGTTCCGCTTTATTTACAGTTTAAAAATTTCGATCTATTCGGGCTGATTAAGCTGATTCAGGGCGAGCCCGCCAATCTGATAAACACCTACTGGCCATTTATAATTTCGGCAGCGCTGGGCATGGGGGTAAAGACGGGTTTATATGTGTATATTTTTCGCCAGTTTTTCAAAGGAATCCCGCGAGAGATTGAAGAAGCCGCCTATGTGGATGGAGCCGGGTACTTTACAACGTTTAGAAGAGTCATCCTGCCTAATGCGGTGCCGTCCATGGTGGCCGTCATGCTGTTCTCCTTCGTCTGGCAATGGAATGATTCTTTCTTTACGAACATGTATTTGAATGAGCCAAAGGTTATGTCGTCGATGATGGCATCTTCCGGCTATGCCATTGCTACATTCCTTAGCGGAGGCGGGCAGGCGGAAACCGCTTCCTACGTTCAAGATCCATTTTTTATGTCTATGATGATGAATACGAGCGTCCTGATGGCTATACTGCCGTTGATTATTTTATATTTGTTTGTGCAAAGGCATTTTGTAGAGAGTGTCGAACGATCAGGCTTGGTCGGATAGGAGAGGCGGATGAAAAAGAAATGGGCAATGGTTACCGTTTTGGCGTTCATGTCAGCTTTAGGCTTGTATTTCGCTTTCATATCGGATCGTTCCGATAGCGCTAGCAGCCCGACAGAGGAGGAAGCGCAAGTCCAGCAGCAGACGCCGCCGGATGCTTATGTATCGCTCGATGGAGCGGTCCGCTATCAAACGATTGATAATTTCGGCGCGTCCGACGCATGGTCGATGGACCCTCTGGGCAAGTTTTGGACAGAAGAAAACAAAAATCGCGTGGCGGATTTGCTTTTTTCACGAGAGAAAGGAATTGGCCTGTCGGCCTGGCGCTTTAATATCGGTGCAGGCTCCATTGAAACGGACCAATCGCGCATTCCAGATCCATGGAGGCGGGCGGAAGCATTCAAGCTTTCGGAGGAAGGGGAGTATGACTGGAGCAGGCAGGCGGGTCAGCAATGGTTTCTTCAGGCTGCAAAGGATCGGGGGGTGGATACCTTCATTGCATTCGTGAACAGCCCGCCAGTCTGGATGACCAAGAACGGTCACGCCCAACCGGATGAGGAGGTTGGCTCCACCAATCTGAAAGAGGGATATGAGGATGAATTTGCAGCGTTTTTAATTGATGTTTTGGAGCATTTTAGCGAGGCAGGCTTGGACTTCGAATATATAAGCCCAATTAATGAGCCGACCTGGGATTGGAATAGGGCTCAGCAAGAAGGCAACCGTTATAACAACGATGATCTTAAGCATGTCCTTCTTGAATTGTATCGGCAATTGCAGGAGAGCGGACTTGAGGCACAAATCAGCGCCCCAGACGGCGTAGAAATTACAGCACTGCTGGATGATGAATATTACGGGCAGTTTGCAGGGGGAGAGAGCTATTCGGGCGGTGCCAACAGCCTGGGAACAGGAAAATACCGGGAATATATCAAGGAGCTGCTCGGTGATCCTAAGCTCAAGGAGGCGATTGGCAATAAAATCGCTTCGCATTCCTATTGGTCCGACTACAGCAAGCCAGGTGATGACCGACTGGGCAAGCTTAGGCAATTGCTGAATGCCAATCTGAAAAAATACGACGAAGAGGCTAAATACTGGGTAACCGAATATTGTATTCTTGGCGATTACGGTCCGGGGCGTGACCTTGGCATGGAGCCTGCTTTGCATGTAGCTCGCACGATTCATTTTGATTTGACGGAGGCAAACGCAGCGGCATGGCAGTGGTGGACAGCGGTGTCCAAGGTCGATTACAAGGATGGACTGATCTATACTGATTTTAGCGAAGCGGGTGATGAGCAAAATATTTTGACCTCCAAAATCATGTGGGCGCTCGGCAATTACAGCAAATTTATACGTCCGGGCGCGCAGCGCATCTCGCTTAAGGGACTGGATGAAGATGCGCGCAGCGGTTTGCTGGGCTCGGCTTATGTACATGCTGGAGAACAGACGGTTACGGCTGTGTTCGTCAATGACAGCGAGGACGATAAGCGTGTTCGGGTTTCATTGAATGGCGTGGAGCAGCACGCTTCCATTGCATTTATGGCATCATATATGACGTCGGCGGGCCAAGATCTTGTCCGTGGGGAAAACGTTCCCGTACTGGATGATCATTCGTTTGAAGCAGTGATTCCAGCGAAGTCCGTCGTCACCTTGACGGGAGGTGGGGCTGATGGTACGGTCGAATGACAAGTAAAAATGAAAAAGATAGCTATAAATGAAAACGAATAGCAGGAGGTAGAAGGCGTTGATGGCCATTCATCAACGCCTTTTTTGGCAATTGGATGTATAAATTCAGCCTCCAGCTTTCATATTAATAGTTATAAAATGATGAATGACAAAAAGGAGAATTGATGATGCAGCAGCAAACTACAACGAATAACAATACACAGAAGGCAATAAACAAAAATCACGGAGGACATGAGCTTTTTGATTTGCAGGAGGTATTGAATTGCAGCATTAGCGCAATGGATCAATATATGATTTTCAGACAATATGCACAGGATCAGGAGCTGCTTAATCTTATCGACAAGCAATATCAATTTATGCAATCGCAATATAATTTGACGGCTGAATGCTTTAAAACCGGTCAGGAGCCAAGTCAAAAAACATCAACGTATTTGATTAAAGAGGTAACACCGACCGTATTCGGCATAAAGCAAAGCTCGCCAAAAAAACCGATTCAATCACTAGCAGATGTCAACGATGCCGGAGTATGTGGTTTTATGCAAGGCATCGTTAAAAAGCATGCATCGCTGTTAACGACGTCGGCTCTTGAAGCAACGAACCCGGTTGTTCGTCGTGTACTCGCTTCCCAAGTGCAAAACTTTATTGAAATGTCCTATGAGCTCTTTCTGTATCAAAATAAAAATGCCTATTATCAGGTACCGCAATTAAACGATGCCGATATGCAGCAAATTTTGAATACATTTTTGCCAATCGCTGAAACGCCGCAAATGCCAGAGTCTAATAAAGGAACAGCCCTACATTGACAGTAGCTTTCAGAACAAAATAAAAGTTTAATGTTGAATTACGTACCCATATGCAGCTTAAAAGACGCCCGGTTCCCATTTCGGGCGTCTTTCTACTTAGAAGAATTGGAGGGTGACTAGGATGATCAAGCAGGATATTCTATCTGTTGCTGCATTAGGCGGGGTAAATGAGATAGGTAAAAATATGTATATCCTACAATACGCTGACGATATTATCGTAATTGACTGTGGATCAAAATTTCCCGATGAGAGTCTTTTGGGGATCGACCTCATTATTCCGGATGTAACCTATTTGTTAAATAATACGGACAAGGTAAAGGCTCTAATCATCACACACGGACATGAGGATCATATAGGCGGCATCCCTTATTTATTGAAACAATTGAATATCCCGATTTATGCCTCAAGATTAACCGTAGGTCTGATTGAATTAAAGCTGAAGGAGCATGGTCTTCTTCGTACAACGCAGTTAAATTTAATTGATGCAAATTCTCGTATCTCCTTTGGTTCCATTCAGGTGTCTTTTTTCAGTACTAACCATAGTATTCCGGATTGCTTGGGAATCGCCATGCATACACCGGAAGGAACGGTTGTACATACAGGCGATTTCAAATTTGATATGTCACCTGTCAATCATCAATACCCTGATCTACATCGAATGGCGGACATTGGTAAAAACGGCGTGCTGCTGCTGTTGTCAGAGAGTACGAATGCAGAACGGCCTGGTTTTACGCCATCGGAACGTCTTGTTGGGGATCACCTTACAGAAGCGTTCAGCAAAGCTCAACAGAAGGTGTTTATTTCAACTTTCGCCTCTAACGTCCACCGGGTTCAGCAAATTGTTGACGCGGCCGCCAAAACGGGACGAAAGCTTGTCCTGCTTGGTCGAAGCATGGTGAATGTTACTTCTGTCGCTAAGGAATTAGGCTATTTGAACATTCCCGAGGATATGCTTATTGATGCTGGAGATACAGATCGTTATGCCCCTGAAAATATTGCCGTCCTATGTACAGGAAGCCAGGGAGAGCCAATGGCTGTGCTTTCTCGATTAGCAAGCTCGAATCATCGGCAAATTGAAATTATGCCGGGTGATACGGTTATTATTGCCGCAACCGCAATTCCGGGCAATGAGCGCAATGTTGCGCGCATTATTGACAATCTTTATTTACTTGGTGCAAATGTCATTTACGGCTCGGGAAGCGCAACAGGGATGCATGTTTCTGGTCACGGCAATCAGGAAGAGTTGAAATTAATGCTTACCCTAATGAAGCCCAAATACTTTGTTCCGGTTCATGGCGAATTTCGCATGCTTTATCAACACCGGCTGCTTGCGATGTCGGTGGGAGTTGACGAGGAGAACATTTTTATCGTCAACAATGGGGAGACCGTGGAGATCGAAAACAAAATCGCACGTAAAGGCGGTAAAATTCCTGCGGGCAATATGCTGGTGGACGGATTAGGGATTGGAGATATTGGGAATGTGGTGCTGCGCGACCGTAAGCAGCTCTCGGCCGACGGTATTCTTATTATTGTCATTACGCTTAGTAAAACGGAAGGGCATATTCTGTCCGGGCCAGACATCATTTCCCGTGGATTTGTTTACGTTCGTGACTCCGAAGCGCTCATGCGAGAGATCAATCAGCTCGTGGAATCGACAGTTGAAAAACTGCTGGAGGAGCATGGGAGCCAGTGGAATATGGTAAAGAAAACGTTAAGGGATGCATTAGGGCGTTTCTTATTTGCACAGACCAAAAGAAGGCCAATGATTCTACCGATCATTATAGAGGTGTGAATAAGAAAGCTTTTTCTGTTAATCATATAGGGATGTTTTTCGAAAGGAGGGATATGTTTTGGCTAAGCAGCAAGGCCATGGGGCACAAAATACAACGACTCGCACCTCGGATAAGCAAGGCAGTAAAGCAAGCAAAGTCGGAAATAAGTCATAGTCTGTAACCTCCCTTGCAGCCTTTGGATCAGCGATGATCTAAAGGCTGTTTTGTATTTCATAACACAGATTCGCTAAGGGTAAGTAAGGGGTATCAATCGAAAGCTCTATCTCAGTGATACATCATATAGGAGTATTACCTATATAATCCGACATATATGTGAGGCTTAACGGCGATAAAATTTTATTTAGTGCGTCATAAAAATATTTATGTTGTATTATAAAAGAGTAATGATGTATGCTATTAGCAAATAAGCGAAGGGGGAATGCGGAAATGCACCGGGGGGTTGGCATTAGTGGAATGGGGAGAATTGGACGGCTGCTCATTAGGAGAATGTTGTCTGAGCCGAATCCAGCAGTAAGGTTGAGGGCCATAAATAGCGTATATCCCGTGGAGACGATTGCTCATCTATTGAAATACGATTCGGTCCATGGGAGCTGGAAGGCAGATATACAGGTTCGCGATCAACAGCTCGTGATTAATGATCAGTCCATAGAAGTCGTATATGAGAGAGCACCGGAGAACATCAAGTGGCATCGTTTTGGCGTTGAGCTTGCGATTGACGCAACCGGGAAATTCAATGATCGGCAAGGTGCGCTTAAGCATATGGCTTCAGGAGCGGAACGGGTGCTAATAACAGCGCCCGGCAAGCAAATGGATCTGACGATTGTAATGGGGGTTAATGACCATCTGTATAGCCCGGAGGAGCATCAGCTATTATCGGCTGCTTCCTGCACGACAAACTGCGTGGCTCCGATTCTTCATGTGCTCGATCAAGCGTTCCATATCCAGTCCGGCTGGATGACGACGGTGCATTCCTATACTTCTGATCAAAATCATTTGGACAATCCGCATGAGGACTTACGCAGAGCTCGTTCCTGCACCCAGTCCATTGTGCCTACGACGACAGGGGTCGGCAAGGCGCTTGCAGATGTGCTTCCGCATTTGTCCTCGCGCATTCAGGGCATGTCACTGCGAGTTCCGACGCAGGATGTATCGCTAATTGACCTCACCGTTCAAGCTGAGCGCCATACAACAGCCGCTGAAGTAAATATGGTTTTGAAAGCGGCTGCAGAAGGCAGCAAGTCTTCTTATATCGGCTTTGCTCAGGAGCCGCTCGTATCAGCCGACTATATTGGCTGTTCAAAATCGGCAATGGTAGACGGATTTTCGACGATGGTTATGGACAATCAGATTAAAGTTATTGCTTGGTATGACAATGAGTGGGCATATGCATGCCGCGTAATGGATGTAGCCAATCTAATGATGGAAAGGGTGAAGGATTCATGCGAAATTACGGTATAGAAATGGGAGCCATTTATTGCAAGCACTGCATGACGCTGATTGATACACAACCAACAAAGAAGGTAACTAATTATTATTCGGATTGCAAGGAAGAGGCCTGTATGGGGGCGAGGTCTGGGGCCGGAATAGGCAGCTCGGAGTACATGCAAGCAAGTGGAAATGGGGCAGGCGGGTACACTGGGACGGGAGGTCAGGCATGAGCATCATGGAATCGAGATTGCGTCAGCAAGGCGTACACTATCAATTGACGACAGAGCAGTTAATGGAACAAGCGATTAAACGCGGCGAAGGAACGATACTGGAATCGGGAGCGCTGCGGGTGCTGACGGGGCAATATACAGGCCGTTCTCCGAAAGATAAGTTTATTGTATGCGAGCCATCTTCGCTGCCGCAGGTGGCTTGGGGCAAAGTAAACCAGCCAATTTCTCCAGACCATTTTAACCAATTGTATGAAAAAGCAAAGCGTTATATGGAGCAGCAAGAGCTGTTCATCTTTGACGGCTATGCAGGAGCGGATGAAGCGTACCGTCTGCCGATTCGCGTTATTAATGAATTTGCCTGGCATAATCTATTTGCCCGCCAGCTGTTTATTCGCCCAAGCGAGGAGCAGCTTGCCTCCCACAAGCCTGCTTTTACAGTCATCGCCTTGCCGGGGCTTAAGGCAGATCCTGCATGTGACGGGACATCATCGGAAACGTTCATTTGTATTTCTTTTGAGCAAAAAATCGTGCTGATTGGCGGAACGGAATATGCTGGCGAGATGAAAAAGTCGATATTCAGCGTGCTTAATTATTTGCTGCCCTTGCAGGGCGTTCTACCGATGCATTGCTCGGCGAATGTAGGAGAGCGCGGCGATACGGCGCTGTTCTTCGGACTGTCGGGTACGGGCAAGACGACGCTTTCTGCTGATGCTTCACGCCGCCTCATCGGGGATGACGAGCATGGCTGGTCGGAGGATGGCGTGTTCAACTTCGAAGGCGGCTGCTATGCGAAATGCATGGGGCTGAGCGAAGAGAAGGAGCCGCAAATTTGGCAGGCGATTCAAGGTGGAGCCATACTGGAAAATGTAGGGCTGGATGCGAAAACAGGGCAGCCCGATTATTGCGATAATTACCTGACGGAGAATACGCGTGCAGCTTATCCGCTCGAGCATATTCCAGGAGCGATACTGGCTGGAAAAGCAGGCCATCCACAAGTTATTTTGTTTCTGACCGCTGATGCTTACGGCGTGCTGCCGCCAATTTCCAGGCTGACGAAGGAGCAGGCGATGTATCATTTTCTATCGGGATATACATCCAAGCTTGCGGGTACGGAGCGAGGGATAACTGAGCCGGAAGCGACGTTCTCCGCTTGCTTCGGATCGCCATTCCTGCCGCTTACGCCAAGTGTATATGCGGAGATGCTCGGTGAAAAAATTGCCGAGCATGATGCCAAGGTGTATTTGGTGAATACAGGCTGGTTCGGCGGGGCCTATGGAATAGGACAGCGGATGAACCTGCGTTATACGCGGGCAATGGTAACAGCAGCGATTGATGGCAGCCTGGAGCAGGCTGAATTTATAACTGACCCTGTATTTGGCCTGAGCTGCCCGTTGACCGTAAAAGGTGTTCCGAATGCTGTGCTCCTGCCCCGCGAAGCATGGCAGGATAAGACGGCCTATGATCAGCAGGCAGCCAAGCTTGCTGCACAGTTTGTGAATAATTTCCGTAAATTTACTAGCGTAAGCACGGCTATTGCCGCCGCTGGTCCGGTGGTGCTTCCGCATTAGAACGGATAGAGAAGCGGGATAGTTATGAAAACAAAGGGACTGCTTGCAGGCTGTAAAAGCCTGCAAGCAGTCCCTATTATATTTTCATCTCGAAACGACAGCTTTGCTGCTATGGGAGGGCGACGGTCGTTTCATCTTTCATCATGTGTCTATTTCGAAAGCGCTGCTAGTTTATCCTAGCATGGCGGCTTGCCGCTTATACTGATCCTCCAATACGAGGCAGGCCATAGCCTCCACAACAGGCACAATTCTCGGACAAATGCATGGATCATGCCGTCCCTCCGTCCTAATTTCCTGCTCCTCGCCGTGGACATTGATCGTTTGCTGCGGGACCGAAATGGAGGAGGTCGGTTTAACGCTTATCCGAAAAATAATATCCTGTCCCGTGCTGATGCCCCCTATGATGCCGCCCGAATGATTGCTGAGAAACCCGTCGCCGTTCATCTCGTCATTATGCTCGCTGCCCAGCATGGAGGCAGCAGCAAATCCAGTGCCAAATTCAATGCCTTTCACGGCACCAATCGACAGCATCGCTTTCGCAAGCTCCGCGTCCAATTTGTCAAATACCGGTTCTCCCAGACCAGGCACTACGCCGCGAATTCTGCATTCTACAATGCCGCCGCAGCTGTCGCCAATGGCCGCGAGTTGTTCAATTTTACGTGTCATTTTTGCTCCAGCAGCAGCGTCGCATGCACGAACCGCATTTTGTTCAATGACGGCTTCATCGAAGGTTTCGCATTCAATGCCTCCGATGGCCTGCGTATAGGCGAGCACCTGCACGCCTCTTTGCTCCAGCAGCCTGCGGGCGATAGCGCCGCCGGCTACTCTGCCCGCTGTTTCTCTGCCGGAGGCCCGGCCACTGCCCCGATGGTCGCGAATGCCATACTTTTGCAAATAGGTGAAATCGGCATGGCCGGGGCGAAAAGAATGCTGGATGTCACTGTATGCATCTGGTCTCATATCCTGGTTATGCAAAATAACGAAGAGTGGTGTCCCCGTCGTTTTCCCCTCAAACATGCCCGATAAAATATGAACGATATCATATTCCTTGCGCGGGGAGGTGACGGACGATTGCCCAGGCTTGCGTCGATCCATCTGCTGCTGAATGTAAGCTTCATCGAGTGCAATGCCCGGTGTTACACCATCAACAATGACGCCAACCGCCTCGCCATGGGACTCGCCGAAGGTTGTGATTTTAAAAGCTTCTCCGAATGTATTTCCTGCCATTATAGATCATCCTCTACATGTAATCATTTATTTGAAAGCCTAGTGCTGCCAATTGCTCAAAGTAATGCGGGTTTGTTTTGGACACACAGCCCGGGTCGGAAATTTGTAGATTAGCAACTTTCGAACCTATTAAGGAAAGGGCCATAGCCATGCGATGGTCATCGTGACTATTTAATAGAGCGGCTTGTGGTTTGCTAGGAAAAACAGTTAGTCCATCTTCAAATTCCAATACGTCAATGCCGAGCTTGCCCAATTCCTGGCAAATAGCAGCTATCCGGTCACACTCGTGATGTCTGATATGAGCAGCATCTTTAAGCGTAATGGGGCCATCTGCAAAAATAGCAAGGACAGCGAGCGTCAGCGTTTGATCCGACCATTTTTGCATGCTGACGGTAAAGCCGCCCTTCAAACGCTCTGCCCCTTGGACTTCAACAAAGGTTTCGTCGCGGACAATGGTACATCCCATCTGCTCCAGCACGCCGAGCATTGCAATATCTGGCTGGCTTGTATTGCTTGCGTCAATGCCTTCCGTTCTTATGCGCCCTGCGGTAAGCGCGGCAAGCGCCCAGAAATAGCAGCAGGTGGATACATCCGGCTCCAGCGCGATGGAGCGGGCTTCATATTTTCCTGTAGGTATCGTAATACAGGGGTCGTCTGTGTCCAGAGATGCAATAGGCGCCGCACCGAAGAAAGCCATCATGGCAAGCGTCATTTCGACATAGTCTTTTTGCACAACTTCCCCATCTATGCGCACGGTAATTGGCGCTTTCGCATAAGGGGCGGCTAACAGCAGACCGCTTATGAATTGACTCGATGTAGAGCCAGGCAGCAGCACCGTCCCGCCTTGCAAGCCATTAGCCCGAAGCACGAGGGGGAGCGAATGCTCGGCTTGCTCGTATTCAAACGTTGCTCCTAAATGCGTCAGTGCATGGAGCAAGGGAGCAAGCGGCCGCTCGTGCAATCGCTTAGTGCCCTTAAGCGCCCAGGCGCCAGCTCCAATGGCCAAAGCTCCGGGCAAAAAACGCGCAATCGTGCCAGCTGCTCCGACGTATAGCTCGCCTGACGAAATAGGCCAGCTTCCGCCACAGCCATCGACATAAGCGGTTTCTCCTTCGATCGTTATGTTTACCCCGAGCTGCTTTAATGCGGCAATGCACCAATAGGAATCATCGCTTAATAATAAACCGTCAATTTGCGATCTTCCTTCGGCAAGCGCGGCTATAATGAGGGCGCGGTTAGTTAAGCTTTTGCTTCCCGGTATGCGCACGGTTCCATGTAAGGCTTCGCTTGGAGGATTCAAGGTCACCTTTTGTTTGTCGCTATGGGCCGACCAGGGGGAACGTGCAGCTAGATCAGGCTGGCCTCCGTCCATATTTCCACCTCTTTTGTTTTTTTGTATACATCCGATTATAATGAAGAAAATGAAATAAGTGAAATTGGATTTTATTTAAAATGACATAGAGGTGATCTATAACATATGTTTAATCTGGAATGGTATCGGATTTTTCTGCATACTGCACGCTGCAAAAATTTAACAAGAGCGGCGCAGGAGCTGCACATTACGCAGCCATCGGTCAGCTATGCGATTAAGCAGATGGAGGAGGCTTTGCAGCTCAAGCTTTTTCATCGGCTGTCGAAGGGCGTGGAGCTTACCGAAGAAGGGAGAGCGCTGCAAGGTTATGTGGAGCAATCCTTTTCTATGCTGGATTCTGCCCAAAAGCATTTGCACAATATGAAGCTGCTTAGCGAGGGAGAAATTCGCATTGGGGCGAGCGACTCGCTAATTAAGCATCTTTTGCTGCCGCAATTAAATGACTTTCATCGCGATTACCCGGGTATCCGAATTCGTCTTTCGCATGGGAAAACACCCGATATTACGCAGCGCTTAAGGGAAGGAGAAATTGATTGTGCAATTATTCATCTGCCTATAAACGATTACCAGCTGAATGTTCAGACGCTTGCGGTGCTGGAGGATTGCTTTGTAGTCGGAGAAGCTTATGCGGAGTTAGCCCATTCCTCAGCAGCGAATGGTGCCTTAACGATGGAGCAGTTGGCTGAGCTTCCGCTCTTGTTATTATCTTCCGGCAGCAGTACGAGGGAGTTTGTTGAGCAATGGTTCGCGGGCAAGGGACAGGCAGTAGAGCCGGATATCGAGCTTGGGAGTATTGATTTGCTCGCCCAGTTTGCAAGGCTCGGTTATGGGGCCGCCTTCATAAGCCGTTCTTTTGTGCAGGAGGAATTGAATAATGGCAAGCTGTATGAGGTCTTTGTAGAGGAGCCGCTTCCCCCTCGCAGCATCGGGCTTGCCGTACGGCAGGATAGGAAGCTGTCGGTTGCAGCTGAGCGCTTCGTCGAAATGTGCCTGCCGGCTGTCGATGAGGAGCATTAAATAAGCTCTGGTTAAATTAAAGTCGCCAAGCGTATCTGTTGCAACACTTGGGTAAATCCGAATATGTTCCATCAGCATCCGTACATCGTTCATGGCGCATGTCGGAGTGAACGATGTACCATTAAAGAAAAAGCGTCCTCTGCCAACTAGTATGGTAGCGGCTCATGGGACGATGACCCTATCCATAGAGGACAGAAATGGTGGACATATGAGCATAGCAAGCAGACAGCTTCCCCGAAAACTGACGATTACGATGTGGGATTTTTCTTGGTATACGATGACGACGCCGGGTGAGCCTTACAGCGATTTAGCTGCAAGGTATAAAGAGGCGGTAGAGCGGGGCTACAACACGATTCGTATTTGTGCGATGCCGCTCATGCTGTTTACAGAATCGGGCGTTCGCCCTGGGCCGCTGCGCTTTGGCAATTTGGGCGAGGTGGGACAGCGGACACGCTGGTACAATTGCAAAGGCGGGGCAGAGCTGGACGGGCATGGACAGCTATTGGAGCTGTTCAAGCAAGCGAAGGCTCACAACTGCTACATTATTCTCTCCTCGTGGGAATACCAGCAAAGTCCAAGCTTTCTGGCGGAGCCCTATTTGCGCGATTTGCTGGCGGACATTCCGCCAGACCAGCGTTTTATGGCGCTGGCAAAGTCGATGGATCAGCTCATTCAATATGTAAAGGCAGCGGGCTACGGCGAGCAAATCGCTTATGCCGAGCTGCATAATGAGGTCGAATTTGGCCAACTGACCGATATTGCCACGGAGCAGGGCGTTGCCAGCTCGAATACGCCGAGCCTTGTGCAGATTATGCAGCCCTATATTGAAGAAGCGATTGCATTTCTTCGCGAGCAGCATCCCGAGCTGTTAATGACGGCAAGCTATACGCTGAATGAGGCTTACCCGAAAGCTTATGTGGCGCGAAATTTACAGGTGGCTCATTTTCATCTGTATATTAAAGGCGTGTTGCAGGAGCTGATGGACCGGACGGGCATCGACAATGAAGCGGTGCCGTTTCCAAATGAGCTCGTGCAATCGCTGCTCCGTGAGGATGCGCCGCCGTTTGAGAGCTGGCAGCTGCCGGCAGGCCAGGAATGGCGGATGCAGGGCAATCCGGTCGGCATGAAGCTGCTTTATCTCCATGATTGGGCCGACCCGGAGCAATGGGATTTGTATTTGTATGACCATTATGGAAGCCATAAGCTGGCGATGCTCCAGAAGGCGGATTTCCGTTTTGAGGAGCTGCATGAATGGGCGGGGCAAACAGAGCTTCCTATCGTCATTGGGGAAGGCTACGTGGGCTACACGCCGCTGCATGCGGGCTTTGAGGAAGGGCCGGTCGGCAAATTCATTGCCGAGTATGCGATTCGCAAAGGGATGAAGCTGGGCTTCTGGGGCATGGTGCTCTGCTCCAACTGTGCGCCCCATCATCCGTTCTGGAACGATATTGCATGGCAGCAAAAGTGGAATCGGTTTATTTTGGAATCGGAATAAATGAATACGGCAAATATAGCTCAAGAAAAATCAAATAGGGCGGGATAAAGGCTTCTTTTTCAAGCATGCCGAGGCATGCGGGGAAAGAGGCTTTTTCTCACTCCTATTACACGCCTAATTGCTATTATCGGTATAGATGAATGCAAGTGGCCATGGCCGCTGGCTGGAGCGCTCAGGTTCACAGTTTTTTGCATGCGGACATTCAAAATAACGGATTTCCATATGAAAATATATCCATTTTATATAGTGCTTGGATTATATTTTATGTGCTAAAATGAAAGCGTATACATTTGGAAAGGAGTGGTTGATCATCCATATTTATATGCTAAGTGCTTGAGTTATATCATTCCAATTGAGGAGGGTATTCATTTGATCAAACATTCGATGCGCAAGCTGGGTACGCTGGCCCTGGCGGTCACCGTTGTAGCCGGCACCGTAATAATCGGAAACCCGCTAGAGGCGCAAGCAGCACCAAGTGAAGCGTACACATGGAAAAATGTAGTGATTGGAGGGGGAGGGGGCTTCGTTCCAGGCTTTGTGTTTAATAAAAAAGAGCCCGGACTGCTGTATGCCCGTACGGATATAGGCGGTGCTTATCGCTACAACGAGTCGACAGGCAGCTGGAAGGCACTGCTTGACCACGTGGGCTGGGATGAGTGGGGGAAGACCGGCGTCGATGCACTGGCAACCGATCCGGTTGATCCGAATCGTCTCTATATTGCGGCTGGCTCCTATACGAATAGTTGGGACCCGAATAATGGCTATATTATGCGCTCCATGGACAGAGGAGACACCTGGCAGGAAACGGAGCTGCCTTTCAAGATAGGCGGCAATATGCCGGGGCGTTCTATGGGCGAGCGGCTGATGATTGACCCGAATAAAAATAACATTATTTATTTTGGCGCACGCAGCGGCAATGGTCTATGGAAAAGTACAGACTACGGTGTGACTTGGAGCAAGGTGACGGCATTTCCGAATCCGGGTAATTTTGTCGAGGACCCGACTAATGAATACACGGCGGATATTATGGGACTCGCATGGATTACCTTTGACGAATCGACGGGCTCTCCGGGAACGGCGACGCAGACGATTTACGTCGGTGTAGCGGATACAGCGAGCAGCATCTATCGCAGTACGAATGGGGGAGTAACCTGGTCGGCCGTTGCCGGACAGCCAACAGGCTATTTGCCGCATCATGGCGAGCTGGATTCGAATGGGCAGCTGTATGTTACTTATAGCAATGGAATTGGTCCCTATAACGGCACGAAGGGCGATGTATGGAGATTGAATACAGCGACGGGCGTGTGGACGAATATTAGCCCTGTGCCTTCAAGCAGTACGGATAATTATTTCGGCTATGGCGGCCTTGCGGTTGATGAGCAGAACCCGGGTACGCTAGTCGTCGCAACGCTCAATTCCTGGTGGCCGGATGCAAACCTTTATCGCAGTACGGATAGCGGGGCAACATGGAAGCCGATCTGGAAGTTTACGTCTTACCCGAACCGTGATCTATATTACACGCAGGATATTTCGGCTGCGCCATGGCTCGATTGGGGCGTGAGTAGTACTCCGCCGGAAGTATCGCCTAAGCTGGGCTGGATGATTGGCGATATTGAAATTGATCCTTTTGACTCTGACCGCATGCTTTATGGTACAGGCGCAACCGTATACGGCACAACGAATTTGACGGATTGGGATAGCGACGGCAAAGTGGCGTTGTCTGTTATGGCGACGGGCATTGAGGAGACATCTATCAATACGCTGGTTAGCCCGCCAAGCGGTGCTCATCTCCTTAGCGGTATAGGTGATATATCAGGCTTTAAGCATAATGATTTAACGGCAGCGCCTGCAAAAATGTTCACCGGTCCAAGCAGCACAACAAGCTTAGACTTTGCCGAGCAGAGTCCCTCATTTATCGCACGTGTCGGACATGCAGACAAAGGAAAATATCCGAATGAAAAATCAATTGCTCTGTCCTACGATGGCGGATCGAACTGGTTTAGTCCTAATGCAGAGCCATCGTCGACAGCGGGCGGCGGCATGATTGCCGTAGCTGCTGACAATAGCTCGCTCGTATGGAGCACATCGGATGTCGGCGTTTATTATTCCAAAACGACCGGAAATTCATGGACCGCAAGCACCGGCGTTCCAGCTAAAGCAAGCGTAGCTGCCGACCGCGTTAACAAAAACAAATTTTACGCTGTAGCGGCAGGGAAATTCTATGTGAGCACTGATGGCGGTGCGACATTCACAATGACCGCGGCCGCTGGCCTTCCTGCGCAAGGCAATACGAAATTTAAAGCGCTCCCAGGAGTGGAAGGCGATATTTGGCTGGCTGGCGGCAATGAGGACAGCGGCGTATACGGGTTATGGCATTCGACGAACTCGGGAGCATCTTTTACGAGGCTGAGTAACGTTGAGGAGGCAGATGTCGTCGGCTTCGGCAAGGCGGCACCGGGCCAGACCTATCCTGCGCTTTATGTATCGGCGCAAATCGACCAGGTCAGAGGCTTTTTCCGTTCGGACAATGGCGGCTCAAGCTGGGTAAGAATTAATGATGATCAGCATCAATATGCATATACAGGTGAAGCGATTACCGGTGACCCTCGCATCTATGGACGTGTGTATGTCGGCACGAATGGTCGCGGTATTTTTTATGGGGATACGGTAAATGGTCCAACACCAACACCGACGCCAACAGCGACACCGACGCCGACAGCAACACCGACGCCGACAGCAACACCGACGCCAACGGCGACACCGACGCCGACAGCGACGCCGACGCCAACAGCAACACCGACGCCAACACCGGCAGGCAGCTTTAAAGTGCAGCTGTATAACGGCGTTACAGCGGCAACGTCCAACACACTGAATCCACAAATCAAGCTGGTTAATACAGGCACAAGCTCACTGAATCTGGCGGATGTGAAGCTTCGTTATTATTACACGATTGACGGCGAGCAAGCTCAAAGCTTCTGGTGCGACTGGTCGACCGTTGGCAGCTCCAACGTCCATGCTTCCTTCGTCAAGCTGTCGACTGCTGCAACGGGAGCAGACTACTACGTTGAAATTAGCTTTGCCAGCGGAGCGGGGTCTGTTGCGGCAGGCCAAAGCATCGAGCTGCAAACGCGGATTTCGAAAAACAATTGGAGCAACTACACCCAGACTGGCGACTATTCATTTAATTCCAGTTCGACTAGCTACGTAGACTGGGACAAAGCTACTGGCTATTCAGCCGGCAGCCTGCAATGGGGTATAGAGCCATCTTAATTTGAAAAAGAGTAGGGGCTCATGCGCCGTTTCAAACGGTGCATGAGCTTTTTTGACATGCGCTGCGCTGCTACTATATTGATCATCATAGGAATAGAATAGAATAGAATAGAATAGAATAGAGGCGACGATTCGACTAGCAACGAGGCGATACCCTGTCGCAGCGGCTTACTTATATGGGGGGAGGTGCCGTCGTAATGACGACTCTTTCTTTTTCTATTTTTTCTACTAATATGTTCAGAAAAGGTTCAGAATAATAGTTATAATAGAAATATAGAAACGATTATGATAGCTTGCATGAAGAAGCAGTGCCTGGTGAGTTCGACTCAGCAGGCTTTACATCGTATAGGCGATATATAAGAGACATCGTAACGCTGCGGGGAGAGACTATGAATGCTTAATCGAACGAACATCGGCATGTTCCTGATGATAATAGGAATTATGGGCACAATTTTCGCGCTTATTTTCTATACGGTTACAGATAAACAGGATGTGCGTGCTGTAAATGGCGTGTTGGACTTGAGTAACTGGAGTTTTGTAGAAAAGGGGGCAGTGAAGCTGGATGGCGAGTGGGAGTTTTATCCTAACCAGCTGCTGACTCCAAAAGATTTTGTCATAGCTAGCCAGATGCCGCAGGAGCAGGCTCCACCGAGCAAGCTGGTAAACGTGCCGGGTAAATGGAATAGTTATTTGTCTGGAGAAGGAGGCAAGTCGGGCATTGGCTACGGCACTTATCGCTTAAAGATTCAGCTTCCCAGCCATTTACGGGAAATATATGGGGTGTATACCTCAAGCATACGCATGGCCAATCGCATTTATTTAAACAATCAAATGATCGGCGCCAGTGGTGCCCCAGCTGCAATTGAGTACGATGGCGTTCAGAACAATGTGCCTTATATTGGTCTTGGCTCGGTTGCGGGCGATTCGGTCGAGCTTATTGTGCAGGTGGCAAACTACAGCTATGCTACAGGCGGCATTATTTATTCCATTACCTTTGGAGACCAGCATACGATTATCAAAAACAGAGAGATGGATATGCTGCTGGGGGTGCTGACGCTTGCTGGATTTTTAATTCCAGGCTTATTTTGCTTGCTGTTATATGTGCTTAGAAAACAGGAAAAGGGGCTGATGTTTCTCGGGCTTTTTTGCCTCTCATCCCTGTTTTTTATGATGACCCAGGGGGAAAGGCTTATTTTTCAGCTTATTCCTGATCTGCCATATTCTCTGGTGCTGAAGCTGCAGCCGATTTCATCGGTGTTCGTGTATTATTTTTTATTATGCATTGTGAATGAAATGCTGCCAGGCATCGTTCATCCCAAAGTGATGCGGTTGTTAAAATGGCTTGCGGGAATCACCATTTTGCTGGAGATCATTGCGACGCCATTATTTATATCGAAGCTGGAAGTATTAATTATGGTTCAAGGTTTGTTGATGATTGTTTATTATATTTATGTCATTATCCGCGGGGTAGGAAGCAAAGCGTATACGGACCCCTACTGGTTTTTAAGTCTTCAGAGTATCGTCATGATGATGCTTGCTTCCATGATGCGGGCCTATGGAATTTTGGAAAGCACTATGCTCATTTCCTTCGAAATGCTGCTGTTTGTGTTCGCTCATGCGGGCTTGTTCGCAAAACGCTTTACCGAATCGATTCGTGAGGTGGAGCAGCTTTCGGAGAAGCTGCTGACGCTTGATGGGCTCAAGGATGAATTTATGACGATGACCTCACATGAGCTGAGAACACCGCTGCACGGGATTATTAATATGGCAGCCTCTATGCTCGAAGGTGCTGCCGGGCCGCTGAACAATACGAAGCAGGCGGAGCATTTATCAATGATTGTCTCAACCGGCAATCAGCTGTCCGCGCTTATTCAGGACATTTTGGAATTTGCAGAGCTGCGTGGCGGTGTAATGAAGCTGGCGAAGCGGAAAATTTATTTTCAGCCCGTGCTTCATGCGGTTGTGGAGGTTGTGGAGCATTTGCTCATCGACAAGCAGGTGCAGATTCAGCAACGGCTGCCCGCCAATTTGCCTTTGCTGGATGCGGATGAGGATCGACTCCGGCAAATTTTGTATAACCTGCTGGGCAATGCAGCGAAGGCGACCCTTCAAGGGACAATTACAATTAGTGCAGTGACACAGGCGAATAAGGTGAGGGTGGACATTTCGGATACAGGAATGGGCATGTCGCCCGAGCAATTGGAAACGATTTTTCTTTCTGAACGTAAAATAAAGGCGAGACAGACGGTCTTTCAAGGCTCCGGCTTTGGGCTGCGTATTACGAAGCAGCTAGTGGAGCTAGGTGGGGGAACCATTAGCGTTCATTCTATTGCGGGAAGTGGGACTACATTCAGCTTTACAATACCGATTGCACAGGGCCAGCAAACAGACGAGGCCGATATCCCTTATCAGGAGCAGGCTGCCGCAATGGAACTTACGGCTATGCTGAATATACCGCCGCCCGCTGCTGAATTCCGCGTGCTCGTCGTTGACGATGATCCGATTAATTTGCAGGTGCTCATTAATTTGCTTTCCATTGAACGCTGCGAGGTAACGGCGGTAAGAAGCGGGGATGAGGCGCTTGAAGAGGCGCTAGCTGCTCCAGCCAAATATGATTTGGTCATTACGGACTGGATGATGCCGAAAATGTCGGGCATTGAGCTGTGCCGCAAAATCCGCGAGCGCTTCCTGCTGTCGGAGCTGCCCGTGCTGCTGCTCACAGCCAGAACGAAGCCAGAGGATATTAAGCTCGGCTTTGAGGCAGGGGTCAACGATTATATTGGCAAGCCCGTTGATGCAGGCGAGCTGCGTGCAAGGGTTCAAACGCTGCTGACGCTTCGCAAGTCAGTTAAGCTGGCCGTACAGGCGGAAATGGCATTTTTGCAGGCGCAAATCAAGCCCCATTTTTTATATAATGCCTTGAATACGATTATAGCGATTTGTCCGGTAGATCCGTATAAAGCAATGGAGCTGCTGATCGAGTTAAGCCAGTTTTTGCGCAGCAGCTTTGATTTTCACAATCGCGATAAAATGACGACGATTGAACGAGAGCTGGAGCTGGTGAAGTCCTATTTGACGCTGGAAAAGGCGCGCTTTGATGAAAGGCTTAAAATTGAATACGAAATTAGCTGTGATGAGCTTGCGCTTATACCTCCGCTGACCATTCAGCCGATTGTGGAAAATGCGGTTAATCACGGCGTTATGAAAAAAGAAGAAGGCGGTACCATTAAGCTGAAAATTTCTGAAGTGGATAACTGTATTATGGTTCTTGTTGAGGACGATGGTGTAGGCTTTTCCCCTGAACGATTATCGCAGGTGCTTTCGGACAAAGGAACGGGCCGCGTAGGCTTGAGCAACATTCATCAAAGGCTGGTTAATTTATACGGCAGCGGTTTGGTCATTGATGGACAACGGCAGCGCGGAGCGGAGGTAAGCTTCCGCTATCCGAAAGAGCTGCGAGGAGGCGTGTATAATGAAGTATGAAGGGAGTAGGTGGCGATGAGAGTCATTTTAATTGATGATGAAAAGCCGGCGCTCGCTCACATTGAATGGTTGTTCGAGCGGGACGGACGCTTACAGGTGGCAGCAAAATTCACCTCGGCCAGAGACGGCATTCAAGATGTTCGGAACACTCCTGCCCAGATCGTCTTTCTGGATATTAATATGCCGGGGCTCAATGGGCTGGAGGCGGCGGAGCATCTTCGCAGCATTAACCCGGATATCCGTATCGTATACATAACAGCCTATTCGGAATATGCAATTGAAGCGTTTGAGCACAATGCACTCGATTATTTGCTTAAGCCTGTGCATCCTGAGCGGTTTAAAAAGACGATTACCCGCATTATGGAGGATTACAGTCGGGGCAAGCCGGAGAAACAGACGCTGCCAGGCAGGCAGGTGCTCTGCTTCAAGCGGCTGGCGTTTCATGACGATGGAAAAACGAATACGAGCCTTAGGCTGCGGACGCTGAAAGCGCAAGAGCTGTTTGCTTTTTTACTGCATTATAAAGACCAATGGGTCGCCAAGCAGCAGCTTCTGGACACACTATGGCCCGATTCGGATTACGAGAAAGCGATGATGCTGCTCCATACCTCCGTCTATCAAATTCGCAAGCTGATGAAAGATTGGAAAGTAGAGGCGCTCGTGGAGTTTGCGCTTGACAGCTATCGTCTTACAAGCAACGGATTAGAGCTGGATGTCGAGCAGTTCGAGCTTGGAGCTGCCAGGTTTCGCATAATTGATTCGGAGCAGCAGCGTATGGCGGCAGAGCAGACGCTTAGTCTTTATGCCGGGGACTATTTTGAAGAGCATGATTTTCTATGGGCTCGGCAGCGCAGGGATGAGCTTAGAGTGAAATATGTCCGATTAGTTCGCAGCCTTATCGACTATGAGATAAACGCTGGTTATGAGCAGGATGCGCTTAAGAGACTGCTGCTTCTACATGAGCAGGAGCCTTATTCGGATGAGCTGTGCCGGCAGGTTTTAAACCTGTTTGGTCAATTGGGCGAACAGGAGGCACTGGTCCTATATTATGAAGATTTTGCACGATTGCTTCTTGAGGACTTAAATTGTGAGCCGGAGCCAGAGACGAAGCTTGTTATAATGCAGCTTAAAGGCGCCATATAAATTAAATTAAAATAAAATGGCGGTTCAGTTGGCTTTGCCTTTCTATTATCGAATGGCTGAGCGGCTGAGCCGCTTTTTTAATATTTGTACTAGGATGAGCATGCAAACGTAGGGCCCTTCCTGCTGCTCTATGCTTAGTGTCTATTCTAGGTCTAGGCCAATCTCCTATTAACATTCAAGGCTTAAGGAGCTACAGCATACGATTGTTGCTGATCACAGTTACTGAGAACACAGTTGCAGATAGCAATATGGCTGACACTACAGTTGTTGAGAATACTGCTGCTGAGATCACGCAGCCTTGGAAGCTCGTTCCTTTTTTGGCGGACTGAGGTTCCGCTATTCTGGCTTTTAAATCCATTTCGGGCCTTAAGCGGACAGGAGATTCACTATTCCCTTCATAATCCTCTCAAAATGACGATGGGCAGCGCATTAGCGGCTCCTGAGTCCGAAGCCTGTGCCAAAACCAGTGATTTGGTTGAAATAGCGGCTGCTGTGTCCTCCGAGCTATATCCTCCGAGTTGTGTCCACCAAGTCTACCTTTGTATCTTCGTACAAGGAGCAAGCCCCAGAAAAGAGCAGCAAGAAGTTGCCGTGTTGTGCCAATCCCTGTAGGTAGAGGGAAGACGTTTGAACGCTGACTACTATCGGAATCCAGCTCGCTTGCGTATGCGGACACACCGTAGAATAAGTTTGAAACGGGTACAATACAGATAAAATGCCTATACTTTTGGATAAAATGTCTAGTTTTTAATCAAACAGCTCTGTTTTTTGGCATGGTTTATTTTGAGGAATTCCCTATAATTGGAGAAGTATTCACCATACAGGCAGAGTACCGAGTGTGTTTTAAAATATAAGCCTATATAAGTATCACTCTTATTAGGGGCGTATATTTCACCCTCGAAACGGCAGCTTTGCCGCCCTCTGGCGGCGACAGTCGTTTACACTTGGCAGATTTGCCTATGATGGAAAGCGCTTTATTTCTATGGGGGAGATGCTGAGCCCTCAGGCGAAAGACAGCGTACACACCTAATTTCAGGGAGGTAATAACGGGAATGCAAATGCGCAAGAAGGGGAAAGGAACCGCAGCAATGTCGAAGTTCCTGTCATGTCTATTGGCACTTACTCTCTTAATCCCAGCCTTTTCTATGCCTGCAGCAGCCGCTGATTCGGTGCTGGTATCCGATGATTTCAGCAGCTATGCACTTGGCAATCTAACAATTGGAAGCGGTAACACTTGGACAAAGGAGGGCGCTGCTCCGGCTTTTGTAGTCAAGCACAATTCTGTTACCGGCTCTACTTATGGAGCGATTACAAATGAATCGACCGGCTCCTCCTATATCGGTCAACGATTTGCCGGAGAAAGCGGCGGCTTAATCGTTGAGTTTGATGTCAACCTTCCAACGAGTAAAGGCGGCTTGCTGTGGGTCATGGATGGCAAGGTGAATGCTACGAGTGCTGCCGCTGCCCGCTACCAGTTGGATGCTGGCGTCATCAAGCAGCATAATGCAGCTGTGGATAAGCAGCTCGCTTATGATGTGACGCATTGGTATCGCTTCAAAATGGTATTTAATGTGCCGAGCAAGCAGTATAATGTAAGCGTTACCGATTTGACGACGAACGCGACGGTAAACTGGCCGTCTGCCTTTTACAGCAACCGGGAACGGATCAGCAGCTTTGGCTTCTATGTCAACCCGAATGGCGGCCAAATCAATGTGGCGAATGTGCGGGTAACCGCGCTTGACGTGAAGCTGGCTGGCTTAGTACTGGGCTCAAGCGACTTTGCACCTGTGCTTAATCCGCCGTTTGATCCAGGTGTATACGATTATTCGGTAGAGGTGCCGTATTCAGCTGCATCGGTGGATGTAACACCAACAGCAAGCAACGCTGGATTGGTCGGATTGAAAGTGGATGCGGGCGCGATTGCCAGCGGACAGAAGAGAACCATTCCTTTGACGGGCGACGAGACGGAATTTGGCGTTTCAGTAACCTCGTCCGCCTATACGGATATTAGCCGTACGTATAAGGTGAAGGTCAATAAGCTGGAAAAGTCGCCTAATGTGACGTATGTCGTCAGCGAGGCGCATGATGAGACAGTCAAAATCGGCTGGGAGCAGCCTCAGGACCCAGCTTTTAAGGAAACGCGCGTTTATTTGAAAAATGAAGACGCTTCCTTGACACTGGTCGATACGGTGCCAGCAGGCAAATACATTTCGACAATAGCAGGGCTTGCGAATGGCACGACCTATTCATACGTCGTTAAAGGTGCATATGAATATGCGGGAGAAGCGGTTAGCGAGTCAAGCGGCGTGGAAATTAGCGAAACGCCGATTAAGCTTGCTCCTCGCCAAATGGAAGCGCTAGACCGCGGCCTCGTTGCGGTGAAGGAAGCCGAGCATGTGTATGTAGGCTGGCGCCTGCTGGGCACCGATGCGGAGGATATCGCATTCAATCTGTACCGCGACGGCGTGAAGCTGAACAGCACGCCAATTACAGGCAGCACCAACTATGCGGATGCGAGCGGCAGCAGCAGCTCAACTTACTATGTTCGAGCCATTACAGCTGGTATGGAGCAGCCGCAATCCGAAACGGTAGAGGTGTGGGATACGAATTATTTAAATATTCCGCTTGAGAAGCCAGCAGGCGGCGTAGCCCCAGATGGCGTAGCTTATACGTATTCGGCGAATGACGCTTCCGTTGGCGATTTGGACGGAGACGGGCAATACGAAATTATAATGAGCTGGATGCCGAGCAATGCGAAGGACAACTCACAGGCTGGCTACACGGGCAATGTGTATGTTGATGCTTACAAGCTCGATGGCACACGCCTGTGGCGAATGGATTTAGGCAAAAATATGCGAGCAGGCGCCCACTATCTCGACATTATGGTCTACGATTTGGATGGTGACGGCAAAGCCGAGGTGACGTTCCGCACGGCGGATGGCACGATTGATGGAAGCGGCGTCGTCATTGGCGATGCCCAGGCGGATCACCGCAATGCCAGCGGATATATTTTGACCGGACCGGAGTTCCATACGGTGTTTGAAGGCGCGACAGGCAAAGCGCTGGCAACGGATGCTTATGAGCCGGAGCGGGGAAATGTTGCGGATTGGGGCGATGCTTACGGCAATCGCGTTGACCGTTTTCTTGCGGCGATTGCTTATCTTGACGGCGAGCGCCCAAGCATCGTGATGCAGCGTGGCTATTACACGCGGATGGTGCTTGTCGCTTATAACTATCGGGATGGCGAACTGACGAAGGTGTGGACGTTCGATTCCAAAACGCCAGGCAATGAAGCCTATTACGGCCAAGGCAATCACCAGCTTAGCGTCGCTGATGTGGATAATGATGGCCGGGATGAAATTATTACAGGCGCGGCAGCTATTGACGATAACGGAGACGGGCTGTGGAGCTCCAAGCTCGGCCATGGCGATGCGATGCATCTGAGCAATCTTAACCCGGATCGTCTGGGACTGGAATTGTTTGCGGTGCAGGAGGATACTGCCGTTAAATATTCCTACGATATGAAGGATGCAAGAACAGGCCGTGTATTATGGGGGCAGCTGCAGCTTGGCATTGATGCTGGTCGCGGTTTGTCGGCAGATATCGATCCAAGGCATAAAGGCGCGGAATCATGGGCAATCGACGGTGCCTGGAACAGTACGACGGGTGGACTGTTTAACGCTAAGGGAGAGAAGCTGTCCGCGAGCATCCCAACGTCCAACTTTGCTATTTGGTGGGATGGCGACCTGAGCCGCGAGCTGCTTGATCATAATTGGCTCGGCGATCCGCGTGTAGGCGTTCCGAAAATCGACAAGTGGGACTACGAGAATGAAGCACTCGTCAATTTGGAAACCTTCGCAGGCACTTATTCGATTAATGATACGAAAGGCAATCCGAACCTGCAGGCTGATCTATTCGGAGACTGGCGCGAAGAGGTGGTGCTGCGGACAGAAGACAGCAGCGCGCTGCGCATTTATACAACGACAGCTGTCACCGAGCATCGGATTCATACGCTCATGCATGATCCTGTCTACAGACTTGGCATCGCATGGCAAAATACGGGCTACAATCAGCCGCCGCATACGAGCTTCTATTTAGGCACAGATATGGAGATGCCGGATCGGCCAAATATTCGTACCAATGCCATTGCAGCGACAAGCCTTAGCATTTCCGCTCCTTCGCAAGAGGTGACGGCAGGAAAACAGTTGCAGCTGAACCCGGTATTTTTGCCAGCTGCGGCAACCAACAAAGCCGTAACTTGGACCGTTGCAGCTGAAGATGGCTCGGCAACAACGCTTGCAACGATTCATGCAAATGGTATGCTGTCAGCAGTAGCGGCAGGCAAAGTAAAAGTAGTAGCGAGAGCAAATGATGGCTCAGGTGTGAGCGGCGAGCTTGTCGTGACGATTTCTGCTGTTGGAACCGTGAATCCAGGAACAGGCTCGGGCTCAAGCGGAACGGATACGACGACTCCCCCGACGCAAGCTACCGCTCCCGCCAATGCAGTGCTTAAGCCGGCCGTTACAGTAGACGGTGGCGGCAAAGCATCGGCAGAGGTGACTCCGGCTGAGCTCTCGAAGGGACTCGACGATGCAGCTGGCAACAAGCTTGCGATCAATGCGGTGCCAACGGGTGCAGCAAGCTCCGTTCAAGTAACGCTTCCAGCGCAGGCGCTGAAAGCGGCGTCCGGCAAGCAGATAAGCCAAGTAGAAGTGAATTTGGGGCTGGCGAGCATAACGCTAGATACGGCCTGGCTTTCGAAGCAAATAGAGGCAGGAGCTGGTAAGCTGGAAATTTCCGCCGCTGAGGCTGATATAAGCAAGCTTTCCGCCGAGGCGAAAGCACAGCTAGGGAGCGCAAAAGCTTATGATTTGACATTGACGCTTGATGGCAAAGCAATTACTTCTTTTGCAGGCGGTGTTACCGTTGTATTGGATTACAATTTGCAAGCAGGAGAGAGCCCGAATAAAGTGGTCGTCTACTACATTGATGATCATGGCGAAACGCAAATTGTGAAAAATGGGAAGTATGCGGCGGCGGGGCACGTCACCTTTAAACCAGAGCATTTCAGCCAATATGCAGCAGCTCACGTCAACATTCAATTCAATGATATTGAGCGTGTAGCATGGGCAAGGGACAGCATTGAATCGCTCGCTGCCAGAGGCATTATTAATGGCATGGGCAATCAAGCCTTTAAGCCGGATCAGCAAGTTACGCGTGCTCAGTTTCTGAAAATGCTGCTGCAAGCGTTCGATTTGGAGCAGGCGGATGCGGCAAGCACGTTTAGCGATGTGCAGCCAGGCAGCTGGTATTACAGCTCCGTGGCAAGCGCGCAGGAGCTAGGCATTGTTGAAGGCAACGCAAATGGCACCTTTGGCTTCAATGATGAAATTACGCGTGAGGATATGGCCGTTATGGCCCATCGCGTTATTCAGAAGCTTGAGCTGAAGCTGAATGCTCAGGGACAGCCAGGTGATTTCAAAGACAGCTCGGCGATTTCCAGCTACGCGAAGCAGGCAGTAGATGCGATGCAAAGTGCAGGCATCATTAAGGGGACGGGCAATGGCAGCTTTGAGCCGAAGAGCCATGCAACGCGGGCACAAGCGGCCGTTGTCATTAACCAGCTGCTTGGGACGAATAATTAAGCAGGCTGAAATCAAGGAATATAGTAAAAAGGATATGGACTGTACAATAGTGGAGGAGGCTGCGCAGCGATGCGCAGCCTCTTTACTTTTTTTGAAAACTAGCCTAATTCGGTTGAAGGAGTGGGGATTGGGCGATGAACGCAGTCTGGGGAAGCGAGCTGATGCTGTTCCTCATGCTATAGTTCGTTGTGCTGACAAGAAGGCTAACGTTCGAGCTGCTCCGCCGTCATCGGCAGCTGCCAGTCAATGGCCTCGCTGCCGATGCTGTGAAGGAAGGCGTTGGCGCGGGAAAAGGGCTTGCTCCCGAAAAATCCGCGCTCCGCTGAATAAGGGCTTGGATGGGGAGAAGCGATCAGATGGTGCCGCGTGCGGTCTATGCGGGATGCCTTGTCTTGAGCGTGCTTGCCCCACAGTATAAATACGATGGGCTGCTCCCGTTCGTTCAGCGCCTCAATGATCCGGTCGGTAAACCGCTCCCAGCCGATGCCTTGATGCGAGCCCGCGCTGCCCGCTCTTACGGTAAGCACGGCATTGAGCAGCAGCACGCCCTGCTTGGCCCAAGAAGCAAGACAGCCGTGAGCGGGAGGCGTGCAGCCAAGATCATTGGCAAGCTCCTGATATATATTTTGCAGCGATGGAGGAATGCGCACGCCCGGCTGAACAGAGAAGCTAAGGCCATGAGCCTGGTTAGCGCCATGATAAGGGTCCTGTCCCAAAATGACGACCCGTGTATTTTTAAACGATGTATAATGAAGGGCGTTATAAATATGATGCATATTGGGATAAACGGTCGTCGTACGATATTGCTGGGCGAGATGAGAGCGCATTTCCCGGTAATAGGGCTCCGCAAGCTCGGCGTTCAACAGCTCCGCCCAATCATTATGAAAAATAGTCGCCAAGGTAAAATCCTCCTCATTTGCTTATAATTTTTATTTTAGCATAAATCAAAAGATGCATAAAAATAGCCCGGACTACGGAAGCTCAGCATGTGATTGTGGCTGCCTCTTGCTGGAGCGATGCTTGTTGTTGAAACGAAGTGTATATAGCTGCTAGTAAAATATTTGGGAAAGGGGCATTACCTTTTTGATGATTTAGATTACTATAGTTAATTCTTTGTTGCGGGTAAATCGTCTACAATAGGTTTTGTAAGCACTTACAAAAAAGAATGGTTACAGGAGGTCAAGCATGATTAAAAACAAAATTGGTATCGTAACGGTTCTTTCCCTGTCGCTTATCTTTGGGGGATGCTCGGCGCAAGGAAGCAATGATCAGCCCGCGGCTCAAGCTAGCACAGATAGCAGCGGCGGCAGCAACAAAAAGGTTGAACTAAGAATGACATGGTGGGGCTCGCAAACCCGTCATGATCTAACTATTAAAGCGCTTGAGCTGTTCCAGCAAAAACATCCTGATATTGTAATAAAGCCGGAATATTCCGGATGGGATGGTTATTTCGATAAGCTGTCCACACAGGTAGCTGGAGCAAACGCGCCTGACCTCATCCAAATGGATTACGCCTTCCTGACTGACTATGCAAACCGCGATGCGCTGCTTGATTTGGATACGTATACGCAAAGCGGCGACCTGAAAATTGATAAGCATGATCCAAGCATGATCAAAGCGGGCACCGTAAATGACAAGCTTTATGCGATCACGCTTGGGGTGAATGCACCTGGCATTGTATACAGCTCGAAGGTGTTCAAGGAGCTGAATATTGCTGACCCGGACACAAGCTGGACTTGGGAGGATTTCGCAAAAATCGCTAAACAGATTAGAGAAGCGAAGGGCGATGCCTTTGTCGGATCGGCAGATAATTCCGGAACGTTTAACATTTTTGAAATTATGGTTCGTCAAAGCGGCCGCAGCTTGTTCAAGGATGGGCAGCTAGGCGCGACGAAAGAGGACTTTACAAACTGGTTCACGCTGTGGCAGGAAATGCGCGACAGCGGCAGCATTACTTCGCCAGAAGCAACGGCTGCGATGACGAATGCACTTGAAACACGCCCGCTCGCTTTGGGAACAGCAGCGATGGACTTTATTTGGTCGAACCAAATTATTGCTTTCCAAAAAGCACTGAAGGATTCAACCGACCAGCTTAAAATTCAAGTGCTGCCGCATTTGCCGGGTGAAGTGAAAAGCGGAGAGTACCTCAAGCCAGGTCAATTTCTGTCCGGTTATTCCAAGACGGAGCATCCGAAGGAGGTCGCAATGGTTATCGACTTCCTCGTCAATGATCCAGAAGCGACAGCGATTCTCGGCTCGGAGCGCGGGGTGCCGGTTAACTCAGATATTCGGGAGAAAATGGCAACGACGCTATCCGATACTGACAAAATGATTTTCAACTTTGTAGACACGGTATCCAAAGACAAAAGCGACATTGATCCGCCGTATCCGCAAGGCTACTCGGAAGTGGACAAAAGCTTCAAAACGCTCAGTGAGCAAATCGCGTTCGCTCAAGGCGAGCTTGGCAGCAACATCGACCAGTTTATGACTAGCGCTAATGCGTCGCTCAGCAAAAGCAAGTAATAGAAAATAGGAATAAGAGCCAGCGGTGCTGCCTGCAATAAGCGGCGGCTCCGCTGGAATAATGGGAAGAGGGGAATCCGCGATGACAGCACCATCTATGACGAAGCCGCCAAAAAGCAGCAAACGGGCAAAACGATCGGCAGCCAGCCAGCATAACCGCGCTGCCTTGCTTTTTCTAGCGCCATGGCTCATCGGCCTGATTTGCCTGACGCTCGGCCCGGTGCTCGCGTCGCTCTATTTTTCACTTACGGATTACAGCATTCTGGCAAGCCCCAATTGGGTGGGACTCAGCAATTACACGGAAATGTTCACAACGGATAAGCTGTTCGGAACGTCGCTTAAGGTCACTTTCACTTATGTATTCGCATCGGTGCCGCTCAAGCTGATTTTCGCTCTTGGCGTTGCGCTGCTGCTTAACAAAGGAATCAAGGGTCTAGGCATTTATCGGACCATCTACTATATCCCCTCCTTGCTCGGGGGCAGCATTGCGATATCCATGTTATGGCGGAAAATGCTCGGCGGCGACGGCCTGCTCAATCAGGTGCTGCTGAAGGTAGGCATTCAAGCGCCAGATTGGGTAGCGAATCCTAAATATGCGCTGTATTCAATCGTATTGCTCTCAGTATGGCAATTCGGCTCATCCATGATTATTTTCCTATCGGGACTTAAGCAAATTCCGTCCGATTATTACGAGGCTTCATCCGTAGATGGAGCAGGGAAAATTCGCCAGTTTTTTAATATTACGCTGCCGATTTTGACGCCGGTCATTTTCTTTAATCTCGTCATGCAAATTATTACGTCGTTCCAATCGTTTACACAGGCCTTCGTCATCAGCAACGGAACTGGCGGCCCGCTGAATTCAACGCTTATGTATTCGCTTTATTTGTACAAAAAAGGCTTTGCTTTTTTCCAAATGGGCTACGCTTCGGCGATGGCTTGGGTGCTGCTGCTCATTATCGGCTGCTTTACCTTCATTATATTCCGCTCCAGCAGAGGCTGGGTGCATTACGAGGACGGGGGGAAATAGACGATGGTGGATACGCTTCGTAGAACAGCTTGGCTCAGACATTTGGCGATTTTGCTCATCGCCTTCGTCATGCTTTATCCGGTGCTGTGGTTGGTCGGAAGCTCCTTCAAGCCGAACAATGTTATTTTTTCAGAAATTGGCATTTGGCCGCAGGAATGGGTTTGGGGCAATTATTTTGCGGGGTGGAACGGGATTCAAGGTAATCCGTTCTCGCATTTTCTCGGTAATTCAATGATTGTGTCCATCGGAGCGGTAATCGGCAATGTACTGTCTTGCTCGATGGCGGCTTATGCCTTCGCTCGTCTCGGCTTTCGCTTCAAGGCGCTTGCCTTCGGACTGATGCTGCTGACGATTATGCTGCCGCATCATGTGACGCTCATTCCGCAATATATTTTGTTTAATCAGCTAGGCTGGGTCAACAGCTTCCTTCCGCTGATCGCGCCAAAGTGGCTCGCGACCGATGGCTTCTTTATTTTTCTAACGGTGCAGTTTATTCGCGGCTTGCCCAGAGAACTGGATGAAGCAGCGACGATTGACGGCTGCGGGCTCATTCAAATTTACTGGCGCATCATTTTGCCGCTCGCGGTGCCAGCACTCATTACGACGACGATTTTCACCTTCCTTTGGACGTGGGATGACTTTTTCAGCCAATTGATTTATTTGAGCGATGTATCGAAGTTTACGGTTCCGCTTGGGTTACGGCTATTCCTTGATTCCAGCTCGCAATCGGACTGGGGTCCAATGTTCGCGATGTCGGTGCTTTCGCTGCTGCCTTGTTTTATTATTTTCATCATCTGTCAAAAATACTTTGTAGAAGGTATTGCGACCTCCGGCATTAAAGGGTAAGCTTCACTTACTCCATACGGTAGGGTGATGACATACGATGCGTACGATTGATTTTTCTTTAAGGCAATCCATATTGCGTAGAAGCAAGCTGTCCACTTTGATGGTCGCTTGCTTCGTGCTGTTAAACCTGTTGTTTTTGCTGGTAATTATTTGGCTGTCCTATCGCTCCTTCTCGAATGTGACCTTTAGCGAAATTAGCAAGGCACGGCTGGCGCTGCTGAATGAAAGCACGAATCGCGGCTTTGATTTTATGACGAATATGACAAATACAGCGTATACGGTCGTCAGCAACAAAGAGGTAAAGGACAAGCTGGAGGCGGAAGCTAAATCCAAATATGACATGCTCATTAAACGGCGGGAAATTTCCGACTTGCTGCATCATACGCTCGTCGTTAATTCCGGCATCAGCTCGATTGAAATTTATAGCGATAAATTTAATGATGTGCCTTATAATTCTACAGATCTTGTATTTCCGGTGAGCAAGCTCGCTGATCAAAAATGGTTTTCCGCCTTGGAGAAGGCCGATGCCATTTGGATTCCGGAAGAAGAAAACGCTTCCTCGAAGTCGCTCATCGGATATGCCCAGCATATGTTCGACAGCAAGGGGCGGACGATGGGCTATTTGGTCATCAGCATGTCGCAGCAGGATGTATTGCGAAATTTTGCCGATGTGCCGATGGTGCTGGAGGGACAGGTGCTTGTCGTGGATACGGCGGGCAACATTATTGTGAAGGTGAATGACTCGCAGGTGCAGGGCGAGGAGGTCATCCTTGATGCGCAGTGGCTTGGTGAACGCTCGAAAACGCTTAGTGACGGATATGAGCTGCTGCGCAGGGACGATCAGTCGTATTTGGTCGTGTTCTCCAAGCCGAGCTCGGTGCAGTGGCGACTCGTACAGACGATTCCGACCAGAACGCTGCTAAAGGCCACCTATGAGGCGGGCTGGTATGTGCTGGGCATTGGTATATTAAGCCTGCTGCTTTCGGCTATATTGACCTATTGGTTTGTAAAAAGCATTATCAAGCCGCTGCGCCGATTGATGGCTGAGATGAAGCGGCTGGAGCGCGGCGACTTTCAGGCGAAAGCGACAAGCGCCTTCACCGAGGAATATGCGCAGCTTTCCTATAGCTTCAACCATATGGTATCGCGCCTGAAAGAGTCGATGGACGATGTGAAGAAGGAGAGCAAGGCGAAGCGCGATGCCCAGACGAGCTTGCTGGAGGCGCAGATTAAGCCGCATTTTCTGTATAATACGCTCGATATGATCCACTGGCGAGCGCTCGATTATAAAGCGGATGATATTAGCTTTATGATTACGCAGCTCGGCAAGCTGCTGCGTATTGGCCTGAGCGGGGGCAAGCTGTTCATCCACGTGCGCGATGAGCTGGAGCATGCCCGCTGTTATCTCAGCATCCAGCAGGAGCGGATGACGTTCCCGATCGCTTATACCGAGCGGGTATTGGACCCGCAAATTCGCGGCTATTATATCCCCAAAATTATTTTGCAGCCGCTTATTGAGAATGCAGTTATTCATGGCTGTCCTGCGGACAACGCGTCGGAGCTGGCGCTCTCTCTAGTTATTCGCGAGCAGCAGGTGCCAGGGCAAGCGCCTTATTTGGAAATGAGCCTGACTGATAATGGACGAGGCTTGCCCGATGATTGGCATATGGATAAGGCGACAGGCATCGGCATTCGCAATGTGCATACGCGCTTGCAGCTTTACTGCGGACCTTTATATGGCTTGCAGCTCGCAAATAGTGAGCAGGGGGGCGTGAAGGTGACAGTGAAGCTGCCGATCATTGAAACGGAAGATCAATTAAAACGGTTGCTGGACGGTGTATAAGGATGAAATCAGTGCTTCTTGTAGATGATGAGCCGCATATTATTGCGGCGCTGACGCGGCATGTAGGCTGGGAGAAGCTGGGGCTGCGAATCGCGGGCACGGCTGCGAATGGCTTGCAGGCGCTGGAGAGCTACCGCGAGCTGAAGCCGGATCTCGTTATTACGGATGTGAATATGCCGCAGATGAACGGGCTTGCGCTTGTTGAAGCGCTGCGGCAGGAGGATGCGGGCTTGCCGATTGTGATTTTGAGCGGCTTCGATGAGTTTGAAAATGCGCGGCAGGCGATGCGCTGGGGCGTGCATCATTTTTTGCTGAAGCCTGCTGCTGTTACGGAAATCGAAGGCGTACTCGCTGAAATTATGTGCGAGCTGGACTTGCAGGCGGAGAAGCTGCGGCTGGAGGAGCATTACAAGCTGGAGCTTGACCGGCTGCTGCCGTATTTGCGCGAGCGCTTGTTCACTGAGCTGCTGACGACTCGGTATCAGCCGCATGAGCTGCACGAGGAGCGGCTTGCTTATTTAAACATACCTTCGCCAAAGCAGGCGGCGGTCGTGAGCTTGCAGTTGACGCGCCCCGCGCTGCTTACAAAGCTGAAGGAGCGGGACTGGCAGCTGCTCAAATTCGGCGCGAACAACATCATTCGTGAAATGCTGGCAGGTAAAATGGCTGACACTCCAATTTACGGCTATGCGATTGATTACTCCGATCGGCTGTTCGTACTTATTCTGATGTCCGAGCAGGCGCAGGCGGAGGAGCTGTACCTGGTATGTGAGGAGCTCGCCTACAGCTTGACGGAGAAAATAACGGCGCTGCTTAAGCTGGAGGCTACCGCAGGCATTGGTTCGGTGCGAAGCAGCCTGCATGAGCTGATTGATTCGTATTTGGAAAGCCGCGTGGCACTGGAGGCGGCGGAATTTCAGGGTACAAGCCAGGTGTATCCTTATGCAGAATGGGCACAGCTGGATACGACGTATGACCAATATGCGCCTCTGCTTAAGCAGTGGAATGAGGCGCTGACAGGCAAGGATTTGGAGCGGGCAGCCCACCAGTGGGAAGCGATTTATAATCAGCTACAAAAGGAAGCGAGCGGCTCGCTTACGGATATTCAGACAATATGTGTCGGCTTGTTCAGCTCGCTGACTTTTTTCTGGAATGAGGCGTTCGCCCAGCATCAGCCGCCCCGCACGCTGTCGCAATTTTTGCAGGGCATCCAGCAGCATTTGACGCTTGGCAGCCTAGTGCGCTGGATGAATGAGCTGGTGGAGGAATGGCTGCAAAGCGCGGCGCAGGAAATTTCCGGCCGAAAAAGCAATCGGCTTGTCGATAGCGTGAAGCAGTATGTTGCGGCGAATTTCAGCCAGGAAATTAGCTTTGCAGCCATCGCCAAGGAGCTGTTCGTGCACCCGAAATATTTAAGCCAGCTGTTCAAGCGGGTAACAGGGCAAAACTTTGTGCATTATTTGAATGATTACCGTATTCATAAAGCGATCGACTATTTGCAGTCGGGCCATCATATGGTGTACGAGGTCAGCGAAATGGTCGGCTTCAATAATCCAACCTATTTCAGCCAAGTGTTCAAAATGAGCACGGGGAAAAGCCCCTCGGATTATTTTAGAGTGTGAAATTATAGAATCACAGATATTCCTCAGCAATGGCATGGGTTAATCTATGAAGCAATTAAAATAAAGCGCCTTCGTCCTGACCGTTGTTATGATTCAAATGAAAAGCGATTAGCTGACTTAGTGGCATTGCTTCGTTATGTTCACCTAGAAGCTAATCGATCTTTTGATGATTCGCTTGATTTGTTGAACGAATAGATAGCGGTACAAGGCATAAAGAGAAGCTTGGCGGACACAGTAGCCGCTATTTCAACCGAATTATGGGTTAAGGGAGAGGTGGCGGATACAGTAGCCGCTAATACGCTGCCAAATGCTATTTTGACGGGATGAGGAGGACCATAACGGCTTTCCTGTCCACTTACGGTCCAAAATCGGGTTAAAAGCTGGAATAGCGGAATCTCAGTCCTCGAAAAATGGAGTGAACATCCCGAGCTCCGGCTTCCCGGCCGAAGTGGTCTGTCTCGACAAAAAGCACATGATGATAGAGAGTGGGCTTCTACTCATAACGATAAAAAGCCCTCTACAATGAACAGAAGTAGTCCGTAATGTTCCCCACGAGTGCATACCCCTTTTTTTATGAGGTTCCAAGCACTTTTCCCCCCGAAAAAAAGCTCATCATATTTCTTCTTTTCCCTGTTAATGCTAAACTAAGGTCTGATTAGCGGCAAGCAGGGCGCAGGTGTTGCAAAGGCCGCTCTCAACTTACTTACGACATAGCAAAGGCGGTCTACTCATGCGCAATATTTGGAATATTTATAAAACAGATTGGCTCCATATTTTACGGGTGCCTACCGGCATTTTTCTTATTTTAGCAATCATATTGCTCCCTGGCTTGTACGATTGGGTCAATATTAAGTCGGTGTGGGACCCTTACAGCAACACGCAAGGTATAAAAATTGCCGTCACGAGCCTCGATGCGGGAGCGGATGTTCAAGGCAAGACCGTTAATATCGGTCAGGAGCTAGTGGCAAGCTTGCAAAAAAACGAGAAGCTGGGCTGGACGTTCGTAGGTGAGGAGGAAGCGATGGCTGGTGTTGAAAAAGGCATCTATTATGCCAGCCTGCTTATACCAGCCGACTTCTCAGCCAAAATAACGGGCATTATCGAAGGTAAAATCGAGCGGCCGGAAGTCATTTATACGGTCAATGAAAAGGTGAACGCCATTGCGCCGAAAATTACCGGCTCCGGCGTTTCCGCAATTACGAAGCAAATTAACGAAGGCTTCACAGAAGCTGTCAGCGAAGCCGTACTGACGAAATTGAAAGAGGCGGGCGTAGAAATTGAAGCGGAGCTGCCGACCATTCGCAAAGTCGAGAACGGTATTTTCAGTCTGGAAAGCCATTTGCCTGAAATTGAAGCGGCTGGACAGAAGGTACTGGATATCGAGGGCAAGCTGCCAGAAATCAACGAGAAGGCGCAAAAAATAATTGAGCTTCAGCAGAAGCTGCCGGAAATAAATGCTGCTGCGCAATATGTGTTAAAGCTCCAGCAATATTGGCCGAAAATCAGCGATGCCGCATCAGAGGTGCTCGTCATTCAGGAGAAGCTTCCTGAAATTCAGAAGGCGGCACAGCGCATTCAGGAGGTCGATGCCCATTTCGACCGCGTGAGCGAGGTGGTCGACACGGCGCTGGATAAAACGAATACAGCGCTCGGCATTGTGACGACGGCTGAGGAGCAGCTGCCGAAGCTTGAAGCGCTGGGTGGAGACGCGATCGCTTTTGCAGATGGACTGAACGATTTTTTAGCGTCGAGCCAGGATGCCTTTCAAACCATTAGCCCGACCTTGAAGCAAAATTTGCTGCTGATCAAGCAAATTGCTGATGCTGCCGAGCTGCTGACAGCAAGGCTGCAGGAGGCGGATCTTAGCAAGCTGCCGACTTCGGCGGAGGTGCAGGCGCTCTCGGATCGGCTCAGTACGGCAGCAGGTGTAATCGGCAACATAACTAATGTGCTGTCGACGATTATCAGCCATTTGCCGGACGGGCAGCTAGGCGGAACTATTGGACGGCTGAGCAGTCTTGAAGATAAGCTGAATACGCAAGCTCAGCTGCTTGGCATCATTAAGGAAGCGATGGACCGGGGAACCGCGCCGCCAGAGGAAATTGTAGCGCGGCTCCACGCGGTAACGGAGCAGGTGAGCAGCGATCTTGGCTACGTGCTGGAGCATTACGACAGCGAAATCGTGCCCGCGATTACCGAAGGCTTGAGCAAATTGCAGCAGCTTGGAGCGGCAGCGTCCGATGTGCTGCAAACGGCGAAGAGCAAGCTGCCGGATATCGCGGAGCTGCTCAAGGCTGCGCGTGAAGGGCTGACGTTCGGGCAGCAGGAGCTGCTCCGCATTCAAGCAGAGCTGCCGGAAATCCGCACGAAGGTGCATGAAATAGCGACGACTTTGCAAAGCAAGACGGATGCCTTCGTAAATGCGATCAACACAGCAGCGCCGTTTATCCGCAATGATTTGCCTGCTATCGGCAAAAAAATCGACGCAGCCGCAGCTTTTGTTCAGAACGATTTGCCTGAGGCGGAAAAAGAGCTGGCTAAGCTCGCCGATTTTGTCAAATACCAGCTTCCGGAGCTTACGGCCAGCGTGAAGCGCGTTGCCGGACTTGTCCGCGACGATCTGCCGCAGCTGGAGGAAGCGATTCGTAAAGCGGCGGACAAACTGCGCGAAGTAAAGGCTGACAATAGCTTTGCTGAGCTTGCGAAGCTGCTGCGCGGAGATATTAAGAAGGAAAGCGAGTTTTTAGCAAGTCCTGTGCTGATTAAGGAAAATCAGCTGTATGCGATTCCTAACTACGGCTCGGCGATGTCGCCCTTTTACGGCGTGCTGTCGCTTTGGGTAGGAGCCACGCTGCTTATCTCGCTGCTCCGCTCGGAGGCAGACAATCCCAGTGGAAGCTATCGCGGCTACCAGCTGTATTTGGGGCGCCTTGGCACCTTTTTAACGATTGGACTATTGCAGGCATTATGCGTAACGCTGGGAGACTTTTTTATTTTAGGCGCATACGTTGCAGATAAGCTGTGGTTTGTATTATTCGCGATGCTCGTCAGCGTCGTATTTGTCACCATTACGTATACGCTGCTGTCAGTGTTCGGCAATGCGGGCAAGGGAATTGCGATTATTTTTATGGTGTTTCAATTTTCCAGCTCAGGCGGGACGTTTCCGATCAGCATGACGTCGCCTTTTTTCCAGGCGCTGAATCCGTTTATGCCATTTACGTATGCGATTAGCTTGCTGCGCGAAGCGGTGGGCGGCATTTTGCGGGAAACGGTGCTGAAGGATGTACTGTTCCTGCTCGGCTTTATCGCCATTAGCCTTTTCATTGCCCTCGTGCTCAAGCGCCCGCTTAGCAGCATCATTAAGCGCTCGTCCGACAATGCGAAGAAGACTAAAATTATAGCCTAGAGATTAAGGGGAAACGTATGAAAACGTATGAACAGTTTGTGGGAGAAATCCTTGCGGCGGCGCAGACTGCGGGACTGCAAATTTATCAAAATAAAAACCGGCTGGAAACAAGGTCGCTGGATCGCGAGTTTTCGTTTTTTTGCACGCCAAGGGCACACCAGCAACCGTATCAGACGAGCGCCTCTATGTCTTTTGAATGGAGCAGCGTGCTGACGGCGGAATCACTGCGTGAGCGGGAGGAGGAGGCAATGCAGCCTCCAATCCTCAGTGTGCTTCGCAGCGCCGCCGACGATGCTATGAAGGATGAGCCTTGTACACAGCTGCATATTCAATATGAGTTCGAGGTAGCGGAAAATTTTCAAACGATGACGGATGAAATCAATCAGCAGCTGCTGACGATTTTTCGCCAGTCTATGGGCCACACCAACGTTCCGGTTATAAAATGGGAGCTGATTATTCAAGCCAGCGGTGAAAATCATATTTCTAAAATATCAGCGCAGCAGCACTGGAGCATTCCTCTGCTGTCGGATTCAGGCCTTGGCCCGATTATGGCTGAGGTTAGCGATGTTTTAATCGCGATAAGCGAGCTGCCTTTTATCAAAAAAGGGATGCAATAGCCCCATTTAAATAGAGCGTAGAAACGAGACTTCAGTTGTTCAACTGACGATCTCGTTTTTTTATTCTTGACAGCAGCAACCACCTTACATACAATAAGAGCGTATCGAATGAAACCCCTTACATAAAGCGCGGGGTTGTTTTTATTCTTTTTATGAAACCCGTTACATGAAATGGATTTCATAATTGCTGGCGTGGGGGAGACATATTAGGATATGGAACGAGGGGAACTGAAGGACTGGCGTTTATTCCTAACAATGATGGGAGATGAAGGATTTGAAAAAGCCGAATAAAGTTATTCCACTGACACTTGCACTATGCTTAGCAGGTTCAATGGGCAGCTGGACGACAGGGAAGTCGAATGCCGCAACAACGGTTTCCGTAGATCCAAGTACGCAATATCAGACGTTGGACGGCTGGGGCACCTCGCTCGCTTGGTGGGGTAATGTTGTTGGGGGCTGGAACAATACGATGGAGGATGAAATTGTCGATAAAATATTTGATCCGGTCAATGGTCTAGGCTTTAATATTGTCAGATACAATATCGGCGGCGGGGAAAATCCTGCTCACAACCATATGGATGCCAGACCAGGCGCAGAGATGCCGGGGTTCAAGGAAACGGAAGCGAGTGCCTACAACTGGCTGGCGGATGAAAATCAGATCAGCGTATTGAGAGCAGCGAAGGCGAATGGCGCCAATACGTTCGAGGCATTTGCCAATGCTGCTCCCTACTGGATGACGATTAACCTTTGTGCTTCAGGCAGCGCGGATGGCGGCAATAATTTGAAGACGGATTATTATGATGATTTTGCTGCGTATTTAACCGATGTCGTCAAGCATTTCAGAACGTCTGAAAATATTACCTTTAACACGGTTACTCCGCTCAATGAGCCGAGCTCGACTTGGTGGAAGGGCGTTCAGGCGAATGGGGCTGGCGGAAACAATCAGGAGGGCCTGCATTTTGATGTGGCGAACCAGCAGCAGATCATTAGTGAGCTGTACAATAAGCTGTCCACAGAAGGAGAGCTGAACTACACGAAGATCAGCGGGCCAGAGGAATACAATATCGACAGCACCTTCAGCACTTATAATCAATACGATGCCGCAACGAAAGAAAAAATTTCCCGCATTAATACGCATAGCTACGGAACGAGAGCGCAGGAGCTGGGCCTGAAAAATCTCGCTGCGCAGCAGGGGAAAAAGGTGTGGATTTCCGAGCTTGGCAATAACGGTACTGGGGATCGCTACAATATTGATGCCAGCATGGTTCTTTCCAATACGATTTTGAAGGATTTAAAGGATTTGAAGGCGACGGGCTGGAACTACTGGCAAGCGATTGAGGATTCTGCGGGCGACAACAACTACGGCCTAATTAAGGCCAATTTCGTTGGAGAGAACGGCTATATTGTAACGAAAAAGTATTATGCGATGGGCAACTACAGCAAATATATTAAACAAGGCTACAAAATGATCGGCATTAATAATGGGAAGTCGCTTGCCGCTTATGATGAGGCATCTCAGAAGCTAGTCATCGTCACAACGAACGATACGACAACGGCGCAGGACTTTACGTATGATTTGTCGGGCTTTACTGCTGTAGGAAGCGGAGAAGCGGTACGGACATCGCAAACGGAAAATCTTGCTCCACTCAGCATCTCGGTTGCGAATAAACAATTTACGCATACGGCAGCGCCGAGGTCGGTCACGACCTATGTCATTTCTGGCGCCGTATATACAACGCCTGCACAGCTCACCTTTGATCCAAACGCTGATTACAAAATTGTAAACCGCAATAGTGGAAAAGTGTTGTCGATAGCCGGTACGGATAAAAACGCGGATGGAGCAAATATTCAGCAGTTCACGGATACGGGAGCAGCGTATCAAAGATGGCAAATCGTCAACGTAGGTGGTGGCTCCTTCATAA
This sequence comes from Paenibacillus sp. KS-LC4, assembly GCF_036894955.1. Lineage (NCBI taxonomy): Bacteria > Bacillati > Bacillota > Bacilli > Caryophanales > Paenibacillaceae > Paenibacillus > Paenibacillus sp. KS-LC4. Next base: position 2,075,786 of record NZ_CP145905.1, read on the forward strand.
TCGTTAATCGTCAAAGCGGTGATTTTATGGATATTAATGGTTCCTCAGTCGCTGACGGAGCTTTAAATATTCAGTGGCCGAACAATGGCGGAGTTAATCAGCAATGGAAAATTACGAGCACTGGCAATGGATATTATAAAATAAGCAATCAAAACAGCGGCAAATTTTTAGATATTAATAGCAGCTCGCTGCTTGATGGTGCGCAAAGCATCCAATGGCCGTCCAATAATGGAAACAACCAGCAATGGCAAATCATTTCATAGTTTAGGCTTAAACCTTGTTCATAAACCGCTTTTATGTAATCCGTTTCATAAAGGCTGTTCATCTGTTATTATGGATTTAATAACAGCTGAGACAAGGAAGGAAGCCCATGAAGGACATAACCATATACGATATAGCAAGGGAGACGAATGTGTCTGTTGCAACCGTTTCGCGCGTCATTAATGATACAGCTCCAGTTAAAGCGAGCACGAGAGAGAAAATTATGAAGGTCATTGAAAAATATCAGTTTCAACCCAATGCTTTAGCCCGCAGTTTGCTAAAAAAAGAAACGGGCACGATAGCTATGATTTTGCCGGACATTACTAATCCCTTTTTTCCTGAAGTTTTCTGGGGGGCGGAAAATGCAGCGAGGGAAAAAGGGTACACTTTTTTTCTCTGCAATACAGCCGGAGAATACAGCCGGGAATCCGAATATTTGAGCATTCTTAGGGAGAAGCGTGTGGATGGCATTATTTTTCTGGGCGGCCGGATTAATTTGACCCATTGTCCCCCTGCTTTATATCAGGAAGTGATTGAGCTGGCAAAGCTTGTGCCTATCGTACTGGTGAATGGCCATTTGCCGAAAAGCGGTCTGCACCGCATATATACCGATGAAGAGGCGGGAGCGGCATTAGCCACGCAGCATCTGATTGATCTCGGGCACCGAGATATCGGTTTTATTGGTGGAATGGCAAATACGTCAACGGCACAATCCAAAATTAAAGCGGTCAAAAAGAAGCTGAGGGAGCATGAGCTGACGCTGAACAAGGATTGGATGAAAACCGGAGAGTTTTCCTTGCAGGGCGGCCGGAAATTAATGAGCGAAATGCTGGATCAGTCGCAGCGGCCGACTGCTGTTTTGTGCGTGAACGATTTCGCAGCGATCGGTGCGATTAAGGCAGCTTTAGAGTATGGCCTGCGTATTCCTGAGGATATATCCATCGTCGGCTTCGATGATTCTCCGTTGTCCACGGCGGTTATACCGGAATTGACGACGGTTTCGCAAAATGCGAAAGAGCTTGGGGAGCTTGCAGTAGAGACGCTGAATTTAATATTGAATCATAAAAATCCGAAAAAACAAACGATTTTACAGCCAAGGCTGGTCGTGCGAAGCAGTACAGGGAAGTGGCAGGGCTAGGAGAAGGTGTGACAATAGGAAACGCTCGATAAGCTATCGAGCCTTTTATTTTCATTAAAATGAAACCCATTACATGAAACGCATTTCATTATTATAAGGAGGCGGCAGCAATGAGACAAAGATTAGTGATGGCGTTTGTATTTATTTTTGTAGTTGCATGCATTTTATCAGGGTGCAGCGGTGGCAATGAAGGTGCGTCCGGGAAGAGGAGCGGCGAAGGCAGCAGCGGTCATTCAGATCAGAAGGTAGATTTGACATTAACGATGTGGGGCTCCGAAAGCGACAAGCAGGTGATGGAGAAACGACTTGCGATTATGAATAAAACGTATCCAAACTATAATGTCAATGTGCTGCTTGTAGCAGGCGAGTATGACCAGAAGGTACAGACGATGATAGCGGGCGGCACGCCTCCCGACATTATGATGATTGCGGAAAACTATCAGGTGTATGCAAGCAAAAATCAAATTATTCCGCTCGATGATTTAATGACAGCGAATCAATTTCATCTAAATGAAACATACAGCGAAGATGTTGCCAGCCTCATGAGCTACGATGGCAAGCATTACGGCATGGTGGATCGTGCAGGCGCGATGGTCGTTTTTTATAATAAGGACTTGTTCGACAAAGCGGGTGTCGCGTACCCGTCGAAGGATTGGACGCAGAAGGAGATGCTGGAGGCTGCTAAGAAGCTGACTGTAAAAGAAGCAGGCAAGACGGTGCAATGGGGCTACTACCCGGGCTCGTGGTGGCCGCAGTGGATGCAGCTGGTTTATCAGAACGGCGGGTCATTGTTTGACGATAATAATAAGCCGACCTTTGATACGCCGCAGGTTCGGGAGGCGCTCCAGCTGCTGAATGATATGAATTACAAATATGGCACGTCGCCAACTCCGGTTGAAATTGCAGATATGGGCAATATTGGCGCAGATCCATTGTTCGCTCAAGGCAAAATCGCGATGGAAACGACGGGCTTCTGGAATATGGGCTCCTTGTCCAAGGTTGAAGGCATTAATTGGGATATTTCACCGGTTTGGGGCGAAACGAATGCCTTCTTCAACGGCTTGACGATTACGAAGGATTCCGCGCATCAGGAGGAAGCGTTCAAGGTCATCGCTGCCTTGACGACTCTGGAGGCGCAAATGCCAATTATTGAGAGCGGGCAAGATGCTCCTGCTACGAAAGCAGCGCTGGCTAGCGACGCTTTTCTGAATGCCGAATATGGCGGTCAGAAAATAAATATGAACGCCTTTGGCGAATCCAAGCTGTATAAGCAGCCTTTGAATCCAAAATGGAATGAAATGATGAAAATTATTGACGATAAGCTGGCACCATTTTTCTTCAATAAAACGAGCCTCGACGATACCGTGCAGCAAATCCAGCAGGGACTAGATAAGCTTTATAAATAAGCGGGCTGAATAGCCAGCAGCGGACTAGGTTTCCAGACGGCAGGCTTGACGGCAGCGGATGGGCTGTTATTAGGTCAGTCCCTGCCTCATAAAAGCGCGGTGTAAACGTGGAGGTGTATGTAATGAGGAAAAAGGACGGGCAATGGTTTTATATTTTTATTTCACCTTGGTTAATTGGTTTTCTCGGCCTGACATTTGGCCCGATTTTATTCTCGATCTATATGAGCTTTACGGACTGGGACCTGTTTCAGTCCCCGCATTTTATTGGACTGGAAAATTATGTGACGTTATTGACGGATGATCCGATTTTCTGGAAAGCCGTAGGCAACACCTTTTTTTATGCCTGTATCGCCGTACCGGCGGGGTTGATCCTTTCACTTTGGATCGCTTATTATTTGAACAAAAAGCTGAGGGGCATTACTTTTTTTCGGGTGCTTTATTATTTGCCTTCAGTTGTGCCGGTTGTAGCAGCTTCCTTGCTGTTTAAGCAGTTGTTTGCCCCGACAGAAGGATTGATTAATCGCTTTCTGGCTTGGTTTGGCTTAGAGGGGCCGCAGTGGCTGCTAGATGCGAGCTGGGTAAAGCCGGCGCTTGTCGTGATGTCGCTCTGGGGAGTGGGCGGCGGAATCGTACTGCTGCTGGCGGGCATGAAGGGCATACCGCAGGAGCTGTATGAGGCGTCGTCGATTGACGGAGCGAGCAGCGGACAAAGCTTTTTCGCGATTACGTTTCCGATGCTTACGCCGATTATTTTCTTCAATCTGGTCACGGGCATTATTGGTGCTCTGCAAACCTTTGCGCAGGTTTTCATTGTGACGCAAGGCGGGCCGGATAATGCAAGCCAGATGATCGTGCCTTATTTGTTCCAGAACGCCTTCAAATTTTACAAAATGGGCTATGCCTCCTCAATCGCCTGGATGCTGTTCCTCATTATTTTAGTGCTGACATTGTTTGTTTTCCGATCATCCGCGCTGTGGGTGCATTATGAGGAGGGGAAAGGAAATGGATAAACGCTCCAGGCTGGAAAAAAGTATTTCTTACTTGATCTTAGCGGTTTTCGGCTTTCTGCTGTTTGCTCCGTTCGTCTATATGCTGTCTGCCGCTTTTGCCAGTGACGCAACGACGGTAAAGGGAGCGTTCACCTTCCTTCCACAGGAGCTTGAGCTCAGCAATTTTGAGAAGGTTTTTACAGATTATCATTTGGGCACTTATTTGAAAAATAGTACGATTTTAGTGCTGTGGACTGTCATCGGCTCCGTCTTTTCCGCTTCTTTCGTATCGTACGGCTTTGCTCGTATTCGAGCGAAGGGCAGCACGCTATTGTTTATTGTGCTTCTTAGTACGATGATGCTTCCAAGTGAGGTAACGATGGTGCCTCAGTTTATTATTTTCAAGGAGCTGGGCTGGGTGAATACCTTTTTACCGCTCATCGTACCGAGCTTTTTCGCAGGTGCTTACAATGTGTTTCTCATTCGTCAGTTTGTAATGGCGCTTCCGAAGTCGCTCGATGAAGCGGCGATGATTGATGGTTTAGGTCATTTCGGTATATATTCGAAAATCATTTTGCCGATGACGACGCCCATATTAGCAGCAATCGCGATTTTCTCTTTTACGTACAACTGGGGAAGCTTTATGGGGCCGCTCATTTATATTAATGATCCTGAGAAGACGCCGCTAGCGCTAGGTGTGCAGCTTATCAGTACAGCAACGGGCGGACAAATGCCGCCTTGGAATATGGTGATGGTTGCTTCGCTGTTTTTAACGATTCCGATGATCCTTGTGTATATGCTCGGCCAACGGTTTGTTTATGAAGCGAATATTAGCGGCGGCAGCAGCGCGATTAAATAAAGAAGCAAGAAGAAATGGGGGAATATAAATGAACAGAGTGCAAGATAAGTGGGGGACAGCTCCAATCGGCATTGATCCACAGCAAGGATATGACGGCTTTGAAGGCTGGGGTACTTCGCTCGTTTGGTGGGGGCATATACTCGGTCAGTGGTCTGACCGTGCCAAGCTGGATGAAGTGCTGGATTTAATATTTCATGCGAAGCGGGGACTTGGGCTGAATATTGTCCGCTATAATATCGGCGGCGGGGAAAATCCGCATATTAAGCCGAATTCGCTGCGCCCGGGCGGAGATGTTCCCGGGTTTCAGCCCGAAGAGGGTGTGTGGGATTGGGAGGCGGATGAGGGACAGCGAACCGTACTGTTAGGCGCCTTGCAGCGCGGAGTGACGATTGCGGAAGCATTTTCCAACTCGCCGCCTTATTGGATGACGCAGAGCGGTTCGGTAACAGGAGCCGCCGATGGGAAAAATAATTTGAAAGACGATTATTATGAGGCGTTTGCCCATTATTTGACGGAGGTTGTAAAGCAATATAAGGAGCGCTGGGGTGTGACGTTCCGGACGCTGAATCCGCTGAATGAACCGATCTCCGCCTGGTGGAAAACGGGCAATATACAGGAGGGCTGCCATTTTAGCATAGACAAGCAGATTGAGATCATAAAGAAGGTACGTGACGCCTTGCAGGCGAAAGGGATGACGGATACGGGAATCAGCGGGCCCGATGAGAACAGTCTGGATGAGATGATGGAGGTGCTCGAAGGGTATGACGAGGAGACGCTCGGCTGCCTTGTCCAAATCAATGCCCATACGTATAACGGAAACCAGATGGAGCAGCTGCGCGAGCTGGCGCAGAAGGCGGGAAAGCGGCTATGGATGTCCGAATATGGCACAGGCGGTGATGGCTCGCACAACCATCAGGATATGAGCAGTGTTATGGAGCTAGCTGAGCGGGTAATCCATGATTTGTCGATTTTGCAGCCAGCAGCATGGGTGTATTGGCAGGCGGTTGAGGATGAAGGAGCGAACAATAATTGGGGTTTTATCCATGCCGATTTCCGAGGGGATGAGAGCTATGAGCTGACGAAGCAATATTATGCGATGGCGAACTTCAGCCGGTTTATTTTGCCCGGCTCGCGGATTATTCCGACTGCTGACGCGCGCACGGTTGCTGCTTATCATGCTGAGCACGGGCAGCTTGCGATTGTTGTCTGCAATGAACAGTCGGAGCAGCAGCTGGTATATGATTTGTCGGCCTTCGAGCTGAGGGATGCTTCTGTTAAAGTGTACCGAACGTCAGCCGAGCATAATTTGGAGGAGTCGAAAGCCGAGCTAGGTGCAAGCCACATCGAGCTGAAAGTCAGGGAGCAGTCGGTGACGACGATTGTCATTACAGGAGCAGGTATCAAATCGTGGGCTTAAGCTTGATTTTGGGCTGGCAGTATAGCTATAAATGGCTGTTTATTCATTGCGTTTCATAAAAAAGGACTAAAGTGGCTAGGGCGTGTCTGAGAACGCTGAGGGCAGCCAATTTTGCCGAATTTTCGTTCCATGCAAGGCGCGTTTGTGAAGGCGTACCGGGGGTACGGCAAGCAAACGGAACGAAGCAGGGGGCGGAAAGGCGGTGAAAAGGGCCACTGAACGGGTTTTCAGACATGCCCTACGTTTCGGCCTAGTCACTTGCTTCTTATATTGGAAATATCTCGGGTCAAGTTCAAAAAGGCTTCAATCGCTGGCGAAATCCACTTTTCTTCATGCCAAAACATTTGGATTGCAAACGATGTGGCGGTCAAATCCCAAGGTAATGGAACCAGTTCTCCACGATTCACTTCTGCGATCACGGCCATTGCAGGCAATATGGCGATACCCATTCCTATTTTCGCACATTGTTTAATGGCTTCCGCGCTGTTGAACTCCAATTCGGTAATGCCTCCCATGCCCTTCTGTGAAAGGCTTCGCTCAAAAAAAGTACGATAGGAGCAGCCCTTCTCCGTCAACAAAAAGGTTTCGCCATGAAAATCTTCAATGGCTAGTGCTGTATGTGCAGCCAAAGGGTGGTCAGGTGCTGCCAGTAAATAAAAGGGCTCGTCCAGCATTTTTTCTCCGCAAAACCCGGTCGCTTCCTTGCTCTCATCCAGCATGAAAATAATGTCAGCGTCCCCTTCCCGCAAGCTCTGTTTGAGGTTTGAATTAGCCAGCGGTCTGAAAATCAGCCGAACTCCTGGATAACTCAAGCGAAATCGGCGAAGTATGGCCGGCAGCCAATATGTACACAACGTTTCATCGGCACTTATGACCACCGTACCCGTCACCTCTCCAGATTGCTTAAGGGCATGCTGCGCTTCTTCAAGTGTGCTCAATATGTTATCTACATAACGCAAAAAATTTCTCCCCGAATCGGTCAGAGTCACTCTTTTATTCAAGCGATCGACGAGCTTGACACCCAGCTCATCCTCCAAGGACTTAATCTGCATCGTGACCGTTGAAGGAACATAGTTTTGTACTTCTGCAGTGCGGCTAAAGTTGAGCGTGGAAGCCAGCATATGAAAGGTTTTCAGTTGGCGCAATTCCATCGTTTCACCCCTTGATTCAAAAAAAATGAACGTTCTATTCGGAAACGTTTCTTTGACTTAACAATAGCATCGTCGTAGAGTGATGACAAGAAAGATAGACAATCTTAGCTAACAAAAGGAGATTTTGAAATGAGAGATTATGAAATTTATGAACTGGGGGATGTTCTGCTGCAAGCTGGCGACACTTTGCCAGATGCCATTCTCGCCTACAAAACCTATGGCACGCTAAATGCGGAAAAAAATAATGTAATTGTATATCCCACCTGGTTTGCAGGTCTACATACCGATAATGAATGGCTAATAGGACATGGCAAGGCACTGGACCCAGAAAAGTATTTTATCATCGTTCCGAATATGTTAGGTAATGGACTATCCTCCTCGCCAAGCAATACGCCAGCGCCTTATCATCAGGCTCATTTTCCACTGATTTCGATTTATGATAATGTGCGGCTGCAGCATCAGCTGGTTACTCAACATTTTGGCATTACAAAAATTGCCCTTGTTGTAGGCTGGTCACTAGGAGCGGTACAGACGTTTCAGTGGGGAGCAAGCTATCCCGATATGGTGGAACGAATCGCTCCCTTCGGAGGCACTGCCATGACTCGGCCGCATGCAAAGGTTGTATTTGAAGGAATGATTGCTGGCCTTCAGGCTGATTCTGCTTGGAGCAATGGTTTTTATATGCAGAAGCCTACAGCGGGATTGGCAGCCATGGGTCGAATCTATGCAGCCTGGGGCTTCTCTCAGGCTTATTATCGAGAACAGCTCTATAAGCAGGAGGGATACGATACACTGGAGGAATATCTTGTCGATTATTGGGATCAGGTGTTTTTGGACTTTGATGCAAATGATCTAATCACCATGTTACGTACGGGCATCGCCGGTGACATTAGTGCTAATCCGACGTATAACGGCGATTTTAAACGTGCATTAAGCGGGATTACAGCGCGGGCTCTGGTTATGCCGGGAAGTACGGACCTTTTCTTCCCTCCCCAGGATAACGAATATGAAGCACGGCATATGCCGAATGCGCTTTTCTTGCCAATCGAGTCAAAGTGGGGGCATTGCGCAGGCATTGGACAGCATAAACCAGATTCCGAATTTATAGATAAAAGTCTAAAAGATTTTTTGCTTCAATAAAGCCTTTCAATTTTCGTCCCCTTGACCTTCCCCTGCACGGGAAACTGTATACTCCTATTATGCAATTGATTGGAGGTGATATTTTGTTTAAGATCAGCGAGTTTTCTAGGCTAAGCAAGGTATCCTTAAAAACTTTGCGCTATTACGATCAGATAGGCATATTAAAGCCAAGACAAGTGGATCACGGCACGGGCTACCGTTATTATTCGGCAGAGCAGCTTCTGGAGCTCAACCGGATTTTTATTTATAAGGAGCTGGGGTTCACATTGCCACAAATTATGCAGCTGCTCCACGAAGATATTACGTTGGAAAATATTCAAGGGATGTTTAAGCTGAAAAAAGGTGAAATCCAGCATATTATCGTTAGGGAGCAAGCGAAGCTTGCCCGGATTGAAGAGCGTATGCAGCTTATCGAAAGAGAGGGGCAAGTCGAAACAGGACAAGAAGTCAGAATTAAAGAGGAAGGGGCCCGGCTGTTTCTTTTTCTGAAAGCGTGCGGGAGAGAAGAGGACATACCAGAGCTGCATCGTAATAGCGATCTATTATTAACGAAGGAAATTCGCCGATTGGCTCAAGGCCCTCAGGTTGTTTTGTGGAAGGAAATAGACGGAAAAGAGGAAGAGTTTGAATTTGAAGCCGGTTATTATTTAACCTGTGAGCCTCTATTATTGCCAGAGCCCTTTCAACTAAGGCATCTTCCTCCTGAGCCGATGATGGCCACAATGGCCTTTCATTCGAATTCCAGCTTTGCTAGTAGAGCCTGTGTTGTTTTAGCCAAATGGATTGAGGAAAATAACTATCGGATCAAGGAGAACGAGCCTGGCAGCGTGGAGTATTTCCCCTGCCCAGCAGCTATATTTAGTTACTTTAGCGCCTCGAAATCCGGACATTGCCCTAAGCGTAAATACGTCGTTCATCCAATTTGGTTTTGCGCTGGGATCTGGTTTAGGCGGGCTTGTCATCAGCTGCACTTCCGTTCAATATTTACATTGGCTGGGCCTTGCAGCTGTATGCATAGCTATATTTCTTGCGATCTTGTTATTTAAAAAAAGGAACGCGGGGATTGGAACCTCTATGGCTAATAAATAAAAAAGGCAGCGGGCTGAAGCTCACAAATGCTGCAATGGCGCGCTTTCTGGCATTTCTAGAAACCGCGTCATTGCTTTTAAGTGGCGTTCGGCGTTACCTCTTCACTTTATAAAACTCATGATACAGCTTCATCAGCGCCCGTTTCTCAATTCTCGACACATAGCTGCGGCTAATTCCAAGCTCCTTTGCAATCTCCCTTTGCGTCCGTTCTTCCCCGCCATGCTCTAAGCCGAATCGGCCCATAATGACTTCCTTTTCACGTTCATCAAGTATGATTAAATTTTTATAAATTTTACTTTTTTCCATTTTAAGCTGGACAGTTTCGACGATTTCATTTGGGTCGCTCCCAAGTATATCTACGAGCGTGATTTCGTTTCCTTCTTTGTCCGTGCCGATTGGATCATGCAGCGACACGTCCTTGCGCGTTTTTTTCAAGGAGCGAAGATGCATGAGAATTTCGTTCTCAATACAACGGGCAGCAAAGGTTGCCAGCTTCGTACCTTTGCCGGTCTGAAAGCTTTCAATGGCTTTAATTAGACCAATGGTGCCGATGGAAATCAAATCCTCCAGGTCTTCTCCCGTGTTATCAAATTTTTTGACGATATGGGCGACCAAGCGCAAATTATGCTCGATAAGTAGATTGCGGGAATGCGTATTGCCTTGTGCCATTAGCGCAAGATGCTTTGCTTCCTCTTCTTCACGCAGCGGCTGCGGAAAAGCGTTATTTTTTACGTACGACACGAGCAGCGTTAGCTGTTTAATAAATAAAGCAATAGCAGCAAATAATCCCATCGTCAAGACACCCCCATGAAGTATTGCCGGGCCTCTTAATCAGCCTCAGCGTGCACGAACATCAATTTTACATTGTATGTAGGCAGGGGCCTATACGTGCATGTACATTCGAAAAGACGTCAGCGGACAAAAATGAGTATGCCTATCGTACGCTTAATATGAATATATTCGGTCGGCGATCAAGTGTGGAAAAATTACTTCGGCATTTACACCTCCGCAGGCTCGTTCCAGCCTTGGTAAATGCGCCGCACCAAGCGCTTCCGCAGGCTCTTGGAGCTTCCGAAGCATTTGCCGAAAGCAGCAAAAAGGATTGCCCCCTGTTAACGAATACGTTACAATTATAGGATAATTATTGCAAAATAGTATGCTTGAAGGGCGTTCTGTTGCAATTTTATTATCATCATGCGTCAATTTCATCTAGAGTTTCTCAGGAAATAATTGTGACAAGCACTCAATTATAATGAGAAAGGAAGGATCGTTTGACAAAAAAGATGCTGCCGGTAACGATACCAATAGTTGTGGGGTACAAAAGATATTCTCATTTTTTGGCTGTTATGAGTAATGATGAGAAGTCTCAGGCCTGGATATTGAACCATTTTATACAGCTGTATTCGGATAAGGCCTTTGATCAGGATATTCATTGGCTAAGCTTTTATTTAGGCGATCTCCTCATGTGGAGGCATAACAATAACCCGTGGCTCTATAACCAAGAAATGGAATTTAGTTTAATTAATCAATGGACGGACTTAGATAAATTTATTATAAGCTGCATTGACAAAAATCAATATGTTTACATAAATTGCGATTATTATTATGTGCCTTATTCAAATTTTTATGGGAAGGTTAATCGAAGAAGCCAATTACTCATTACCGGCTATGATTTGGAGAAAAATGAATTTACGCTAATGGATTATTTCAACGCGCAGTACAGGGCTGTCACAGTCTCTATTCCGGCGCTTGTCAATGCTGCGAAGCAAGGGAATTCTGGACGGGCGCTGAATCGCTCCAAAATCGTTCTTATTGAGCTGAATCAAGTCGAGCATTATGAATTTAATTTATCCTTAGCGAGCAAGCTGCTGAAGGACTATTTGTACGCTGGAAATACGTATGAGCGAATGCCGTTATTTAAAAAGCCAAGAGAACATGCAGCATTCGGCATGGCTATTTATGCGGATTTGCAGCAGTTTCTTGATCGAATCCAGCAGCAGAGCACCGTGCATTCGAGCCTACCTTTTCATATTTTGTATGAGCATAAGAAATGTATGCGCTTACTTTACGACCGTTTGATTCAGTCGGGCAGCATAGAGCCTTCAGCTGCTTTAGCGGATGAATTATCACTATTGATCGAGAAATCGCTTGTACTGCGCAATCTTTATTTCAAATTAGAAATAAGCGAGGATCTGCACCTCATCGGCAAGATGAAGCAAAGTGTGGAAACGATTAAAGCTTTGGAAATTTCAGCGCTTGAGAAGCTGATTGCGCTCATTGATGGAAGGGGCAGCAATGATTTGCAGCAGGATGTACGAGATGAAGCACCCTCGATGAATAGCTCTTAGTTAAGACTCTATACCGTCCCTTGATTTTCCTTATAAACCTGCATATTGTTGATGTGAAAAACGAAAGGCTGACGATGGACATCACGCCATCGCCAGTCTTTTATTTTCTATAAAAAATAGAGGGGATTTCTTGCTGCTGTAGAATGAACGCTTACTGCGCCCTATTGTTAACCTTGTTCATAAATAAGGGCTCGCCCATCCGCGGAAGTGCGGACTTTCGCCTTTTCGGCGGACTCCTCGCCCGATGCTGCGCGCGGTACTGCTTCCATCTGTTTTTTCACTTTATGAATGACATCATAGCTGTAGTAGCTGATATTTGTTTCTTCTATGTCGTAATCCGTCGTGTTTTTTTGAGCGTAAGTATAGGCTTTAATGAGCGCGACGTTGGAATCGAGCCACTGAACGACTTCTATCGCTGAACGGTCGCCCGATGCGGCTTGCAAGGAAGCAATAGGCAGTCCATCACGGTCATAAAAATAAATTTGCTCTGGGGCCAGTTTTAAGTAGTCAATGTCGATGCCTGTGATGCGATGCTGCTGCTCTGGGGCAGTGTCCATCCAAGCCACGGTACTTGCCGGGTTCCATTTCATCAACTCTGAGGGGACATAGCGTTTTTCCGGCAGCTTAACGCTTGATAGCCGTTGTCCGTCAGCTGTAAAAAAAGTAACCTCCCCGCTTTCATCGTTATGGACGAAACGCTCAAAGTCAGGTGACAGGAACAAGGAAGGCGCCCCGGTCGTCGAATGAGGAATGACGCGAAACGTATTTTCCGGCAGCCGATCTTGCTTGTCCTCGCCCAACAGGTCGAAAAACCACACATTGCCCAAATAGCTCTGCATAAACAGCTGCTGCTTGTCCTCGTTCCATTGATATTGATAAATATAGTCGTAGTCTTCAGTCAACGGCCAAAAATCCTCTCGAATCCTTGTCCTTTCGCCTGTCTTGGCATTTAAAACGGATAGGTGGTAGCGGCCTCCGTTATTAATTATTTCCGGCTCAAGAAAAACGAGCCGTTCTTCGTCGAGCTTTAACAGCTGCCGCTCCTTTCCCGAATGAAAAGAATTGTACCAGCGATTGTTGGAGTCGGTAATCGTCTCGCTCCATTCCACCTTTACCTCGTCCTGTCCCAGGCGATGCGAAAGAAGCGCATTTGTAACGATATCGTCGCCACGATACAGAGTGACCATGTGATATATGGCTCCTTGAAGCTCGACAGGAGAGCTGCTGCCCACTGTATAATGGCCGAAAGCATCGGATATTTCTGCGCGGATGCTGCCGTCGGGGTTGCGGCTCGTTGTGAAGCTTAGGCTGGTTAGCTTAACATCGGAATTGGAAGCCGCAGGCTGAGCAGTTGAAAGAGGCGTCTCATTTGCTGTCGCCGTCTCTACTTTGCTATCGTTAGAGCATCCTGCTATTAAGAGGCTGAATAAAATACAGCCTTGAACGGTTATATGCTTTGCTTTCATGCTTGCCCTCCTCTTAGTGAAATGAACGATTAATTTTTATCTGCATGCTCATTTCAGACGAATATGCGCGGAAATTGTTGCAGGCGGGGTCACGTTTAGAGCACCATAGCCTCCTTCAAAAAAGATTGCAAAGAGACCCATCAAATTATATGATGTGAATAAGTTAATTTACATATTTTCTAATTAACAAATGTATAAATTCATTGATGAATACGATTAAATTTAATGCAAGGGGCGTTTGTAATGGGCAAAAAGCAGCTGGGGCATATTCATTTTCGTGATCCGTTTATACTAGTGGACCAAGGCAGCAAAAAATATTATTTGTACGGCTCCATCGGGCAAAATGTGTGGAGCGGCAAAGCGATTGGCTTTGATGTTTATGAGAGCGAGGATCTTGCTGAGTGGAGCGGTCCGATTCCCTGCTTCCGCCCTGAGCCAGACTTCTGGTCGGATCATCATTACTGGGCGCCAGAGGTGTATGAGTGGGACGGCCGCTATTATATGTTCGCAAGCTTTAAAGCGGACGGCATTCCGCGGGTAACGGGCGTTCTGGCGGCAGACCAGCCGCAAGGGCCGTTCGAGCCATGGAGCAGGGCGCTGACTCCGCTGGCTTGGGAATGCCTCGATGGCACGCTGTTCGTCGACAACGCTGGCGAGCCGTGGATGGTGTTCTGCAAGGAGTGGGTGCAGGTGCAGGACGGCGAAATGTATGCGGTTCGGATTACGCGTGATATGAAGGAAGCGGTGGGCGAGCCGATTTTATTGTTCAAGGCGTCAGATGCTGTATGGTCTGTCGGCGGCGGCGATAATCAGCAAAACTATGTCACGGACGGCCCTTTCCTGCATCGGATGGCAAATGGCGAGCTGGTCATGATGTGGTCCACGAGCGGTCAGGAAGGTTATACGATGGGCATTGCCCGTTCAGCCTCCGGTACGATTACGGGACCGTGGATTCAGGATGCTGAGCCTTTGTTCGCAAAGGATGGGGGGCATGGCATGCTGTTTAAAACGTTTGAAGGCCAGCTGTGCCTGACCATTCATGCGCCTAACAAGCATCCGCAGGAGCGGCCGGTTATTTTCCGCTTGGAAGAAGCGGATGGCCAATTTATTTTGCTGGATCAAATGGATTAAGTGATGCTTCGACCCTCGAGACCTAAGCCGGGCAGGTAATCTTTTCTTTTACCCGCCAGCTTAGGTCTATTTTCATTGACTGATGGCACCGTAAATAAGAGCAGGACTGAGAGTTGTACAAAAGTAGTAGAAATACTAGAATAAGAAAAGGTTTAAAGCTGCTATTTTGCAGCTTATGAACGCGTCATGAGATGGAAGGAGCTTTATATAAAAGTCATGCTGAACACCAAAAATATATCAAGCGGGCTCGCAACCGCGATTATGGCCTGTACAGGAGGCGCGGTGCTCATTATTCAAGCAGCGGATGCGCTTGGACTCAGCCGGGCGGAGGCTTTATCGTGGCTGTTTGCGGTTTATGTCATTGGCGGTGCGCTAAATTTGTGGCTTATTGTTCGCTATAAAATGCCGTTTGCTGGTGCTCATTCGCTTACCGCTGTCGCTTTTCTCAGTGCGTCAGCGCTGCATTATCCGATCAAGGAGCTCGCGGGCAGCTTTATTATGGCTGGCGTGCTTATTGCTCTGCTTGGCGTTACCGGCTTATTCGGCAAGCTTCTGGGACTCATTCCAAAGCCGATGCTGGACGCGATGCTGGCGGGAATTGTGCTGCATTACGTCGTGGCGATTATTCCGGCTATTAAAGAGCTTCCGATTATCGGCTTATTATCCTTTCTGGGCTTTCTTATCGTACCTAAGCTGAATAAATCAATTCCGCCCTTGCTTGGAATGCTGGCATTTGGCGTCATCGGCCTGCTCATTTGGCATGAATTTCCTGCGGCTGAGGCAGCTGAATTTAGTATGCCGCACTGGATTAGTCCGTCCTTTACAACAGGCAGCTTCATCTCGATATCCATTCCAATTGCTATATTGATTTTGAGCAATGATATTGCAGTATCGCTGGCTGCCTTAAAGAAAAATGGCTATCATCCGCCTGTGAACAAGACGGTTGTTTTTTCAGGCCTCGGTACACTGCTCGTTGGTTTTTTCGGCGGACATGCGGTCAACGTTGGGGGGATGATGACTGCCTTATGCAGCAGCGACGAAGCTGGGGAAAGAAAGAGCCGCATCTGGGCGGGTATCGTTTGCAGCGTGCTGGTTATTATTTTCGGCGTATTTGCCGGAGCGATGCTTGTGCTGATTAATAGGCTGCCATCGGCGTTTATTGTGCTGCTGTCCGGCTTCTCGCTGGCTGGGGTGCTGATTGGCAATCTGCAAGCGGTCTTTTCAGAAACGTCCTACCGTTTTTCGACGTTGTTTGCTTTCATTATTGCGATTGCCAATGTTTCTTTTTTTGGCATTTCATCGCCTGTGTGGTCATTGCTCATAGGCTGTCTGATCGCCAAAGTGCTCAAGGAGGGCAAGCCGAAACCAGTGGAAGTGTCTGGTGTATAAAAGGAATGAGCATGCCGAGCATGGTTGCTGCTCTATAACAGCCGTACGTTAACTGGCCTCAATCTAAATAAACAGGTGATGGATGCAGTCAAGGTGTCGAAGGACGCTGGACGGTCCATCATTTTTTAATTTTCAATAAAGATGGATTTACATAATATGGGGTTTGTGCTATGTTTGCTGTGGAAGCGCATCCAATAGTTGATATTTTGATCTTGTATTTACCATTTTTAATGTGGGAGGAAAGGCAAGGATGAAAAATTTACTCAGTAAGGCAAGCGCAATGATGCTGGCATTAGCTCTGCTGCTTGGATTAATGACAGCACCGTCCGTTTATGCAGACAACGCACTTTTCACAATTGAAAGCGAAAACGCTCAGCTCACCTCCGATCTTCAAGTGACGACCCAAATTTATGGACAACAGAAGCCCGGATACTCTGGAAGTGGATTTGTTTGGATGCAAAATTCCGGCACTATTACCTTTACTGTGGCTGTCCCTGAAACCGGAATGTATACGATCTCTACCCGCTATATGCAGGAGCTCAGTCCTGACGGCAGGCAGCAAGCTTTAGTCGTTAATGGTGTTGCGAAGGGCTCGTATATGCTTCCCTACACGACCAATTGGTCGAATTTCGATTTTGGCTATCACAAGCTGAATCAAGGAAGCAATACCATTCAATTGAAGGCTGGCTGGGGCTTCGCTTATTTTGATACCTTTACTGTGGATTATGCCGCACTTGATCCTCTGAATGTGCAGCCTGTCCTCGTCGACTCTGAGGCCACACCGGAAACGCAGCTTCTGATGAATTATTTAACGGACGTTTACGGCAAACATATGCTCTCCGGCCAGCAGGAAATATACGGAGGCGGAAATGACGGCAATTACGAGCTGGAATTTGATTGGATTCATAACTTAACCGGAAAGTATCCAGCCATTCGCGGGTTTGACTTTCTGAACTATAATCCGCTTTACGGCTGGGAGGATGGGACAACCGCCAGGATGATCGACTGGGTGAATAATCGGGGCGGGATTGCAACAAGCAGCTGGCATATTACGGTTCCCCGAAATTTCACGGCCTATCAGCTCGGAGAGTTTGTGGATTGGAAAGAAGCGACCTACAAACCGACGGAAACTAATTTTAATACAGCGAATGCGGTCATTCCAGGCACGAAAGAATATCAATACGTAATGATGGCCATTGAGCATTTGGCAGAGCAGTTGGAGATTTTGCAAAATAACAATGTGCCTGTCATTTTCAGACCCTATCATGAGGCGGAGGGCAACGGCGGATTGAATGGGGAGGGTGCATGGTTCTGGTGGGCCTCAGCTGGCGCGGAGGTGTATAAGCAGCTATGGGATATGATTTATACCGAGCTTACAGAGACCTACGACCTGCACAACTTGATCTGGACCTACAACAGCTATGTGTACAGCACTTCTCCCGCATGGTATCCCGGCGGCGATCAGGTGGATATAATCGGCTACGATAAATACAATACCATTTACAACCGCTATGACGGCCTGTCCGGCGTCCCAAATGAAGATGCGATTACCTCCATTTTTTATCAGCTTGTTGATTTGACGGGCGGTACGAAAATGGTGGCCATGACGGAGAATGACACCGTCCCAAGCGTCACAAATCTGACAGAGGAGAAAGCAGGATGGCTCTACTTCTTGCCTTGGTATGGCGAGCATCTCATGAGCTCTGCCTTCAATTACCCTGCCACCTTAACAACACTGTACCAAAGCCAGTACGTCATTACGCTCGATGAGCTGCCAGATTTAAAGGTTGAAAATCCAATACCAAACGCGTCCATTACACCAGCAGCCATCGTATTTGACAAGTATGCAGCCAATCAAGCCGACCCTGCCGTAACGGTGGATTCAAAGGGCAATACGTTAATCGCCCTCCGGCTCGGCGCTAACGCCTTGTCAGCGGTTCAGGATTATACGTTGAGCGGAAATACGCTGCTGCTGAAAAAAGCATTTCTGTCAACGCTGCCGATTGGCGAGCATTCGATTGTTTTCGATTACAATCAAGGCCAAGATCCCGTATTAAAAGTCAAAATTGTAGATACGGCGCCGAGCGCATCCATTGCACCCGTAAGCGCTGTATTTGATAAAGCGGCAGCTCTAGCGCAAAATATTGCCGTGGCTCTTACCTTAAACGGACACCAGCTTGTAAGCATCTCGAATGGAAATGCTCCACTTTTATCGGGCCAAGATTATACGGCAACAAGTACGGGTATCGTTCTGAGCAAAGCTTATCTTTCCACGCTGCCGCTAGGTCAGAATGTAATAACCTTTCAATTTAGCGGAGGAAATAAAGCTGTATTAACGCTTAATGTTGTGGACAGCAGTGTTCCCGCACCGACGGGAAATCTGACGGTTCAGGCCTTTAACGGCAATACGAGTGCCGCAACCAACGGCATTTCACCCAAATTCAAAATTGTGAACACGGGTAATACAGCCATTCAGCTCAGTGATGTGCTGCTCCGTTATTATTATACGATTGACGGGGAGAGTAATCAGAGCTTCTGGATCGACTGGGCCAGCATCGGAGGTGCGAATGTAACCGGTAAATTCGTTAAGCTGGCGACTCCTGCTGAGGGTGCCGATTATGCTTTGGAATTAGGCTTCACGGCTTCCGCTGGAACGCTGAATCCCGGTCAGAGCGCAGAAATTCAAGCGCGCTTCTCCAAAGCCGACTGGTCCAATTATAACCAAACGGGAGATTACTCCTTCAAGGCATCCAGCAGTCAGTTCGTAAACAATGAGCAGGTTACCGGCTACATGAAAGGTCAGCTTGTATGGGGGATTGAGCCGTAAGCAGGCAACAAAAGGGTTGGAGCGGGGAAATTCCTGCTCCAGCCCTTTTTGCTGTGTTAGGGAAGGTGCTGCGCGCTACAACTACAACCCATTTATCGGATTGAAACGAGCTGCGCCGCCAAACGATGGCGACAACGGTTTCAGCTTATGAAAAATGGTTTTTCTTTATTTTGAACAGCTAATATTTAATTTATCTGCTTATGGAAAGGGCTTACATCGGTTATGGTTACATTGTAAATCGAATTGTGCGAGGAGAGATGGAACGATGCAAATAACAGGAGGAAAAAAAGCGGCTATTCGTAAATGGACAGCCGTTGCTTTAACCGCTTCTATGCTCGTCACCATGATGCCGCTTACAGCCTATGCCGGCGACACATGGCCATTCAAGGGGGAAAGCGCACACGGCAGCAATCAGCCAAGCGTCCACGGCTACACGAGTGGTCAAATTGCGAATTGGAGCCCGGCAACAGATCCGTATGCCGAGAAGCTGCGGTCGAAGGTGCCGCTGCAAAACCGGATTTTGCCATTTGCCGGCACACAAGCAAAGCCCACGCTGAATGCCAATGTCAAGATGATGAACGTTGCAGGCGATTATGGCAATGCTTTTATCGAAAATGCACCCTATACAAACAAGTTTGCCCAGAATCATTTCAACTTCTGGCAATACATCGACTATTATTCTTATTGGCACGGAACGGCGAGCGCTTACACGCCGCCCGAATATTATGATGATTTGGCCCAAGCGAACTGGCAGCAAAAATGGTTTGAATTCGGCATGCTGAATATTCCTAATCCAACGTACACCGATGCCGCGCACAAAAACGGCGTCCTCTCCCTCGCTGGCGTTTTTTTCTCCAACAATGACCGCGGCCAGCAAACCTACAAGCAAATGCTTGTCAAAGACAGCAACGGAAATTTCCCAGTCGCCCAAAAAATGATTGAAATGGCCGATTATTTTGGCTACGACGGCTATTTTATGAATCAGGAGGAGTTGTCTCCTAACGTAGCGACAGCGGACATTCCAGCGTATATCGCATTTCTGAAGGTGCTGCAAAGCGGCGGCCTTTATGTGCAATGGTATGACTCGCTAAATACCGCGACAGGGGCAAATACGTTTGCCCGGACGTTCAACAATAACAATATTTCAATGCTGCATGACAAGGTGAATCATAGAGCGGTCACCAATTCCTTTTTCTTTGACTACGGGGTTGGCAATACGCAAATTAACAGCGCGAACTCTTATTTGACCAGCTACAATGCTGCAAATGGTACAGCCTATTCGATTTTTGATATCGGCTTCGCCGGCTTGGAGGCAGGAAGGGACCGATTTGGGTCTGTTCAAGGAACGGCCCTTACGAGCAAGCTGAGCAGCGGCCTGCCGCGCCTAAGCCTTGCTACGCTTGGTGCGGACTTCGTCCATGCGGGTCTGGATGAGGATATGGGGCAAAGCTGGCCGGTTAGCCGCAGGTCGGAAAACAACTACCAATGGATGACGAATGTGCGTGATCAGCTATGGTGGTCAGGCCCCAATCTGAATCCGAAAAACACGACGGTATCCGCTGCGAACACGGCAGCCGACGTCTATGCCGACAACCGCTATTGGCCGGGAATCGCCTCGGTCATTGCAGAGCGCTCCGTTATTGGCAGCACAAACTTTTACACAAATTTCAACACGGGTCATGGCCTTTCCTATTACAAGGACGGTGCTATTTCCAATAACAGCGAGTGGTCCAATATGAGTTTGCAGGATGTGCCAGTCACTTGGCAGTGGTGGCAGGATACGGCGGGCAATCGTCTGACGGTGGACTATGACTACGGCGCAAAATATGATATCTCGGCTACGCCGCGTTATCAATATGCCCAGCTTGGCGGCTATAATGGCGGCAGCTCGCTCGTGCTGAACGGCAATCTCAACGCTGAAAATTTCTTGCGCCTGTTCAAAACCGATTTGAGCGTAAACGCAAGCTCCAAGCTGTCGATCACGTATAACAAGCCTTCGGCTAATGATGCATCGGCTGCTTATATCGGCCTTATTTTTAAAGATAATCCGAGTCAGGTCGTCAAGGTCGCCATTCCAAATGCCGGCAATAAGACGAATGGCTGGGTTACGCAGCAGCTTGGGCTGGGCGCCTATGCGGGTAAATCGCTCGCCGCTTTCGGGCTTGTCGTTGCTCCAGGGCCAAGCGCAATTGCGGATTACCAGCTCAATGTGGGGCAAATTCGCATTTTCGACGGCACTGCGCTTAAGCCTGCTGCGCCTTCCGGCCTTGCCATTACGGAAGCCTTTGTCGATACGGGCGAAATGAACATTAAGTGGAATATGGATACCGACTATTCGAAGGTAAAGCAATACGATATTTATATTAATGACGTTTATGTAGGCGGCAAATATGATGAGGTGTTCTATATCAAGTCTCTTCCGTCTACAGCAGGCACGCTGAAGGTCGTTCCTATTGGTGCGGACGGCTTGGAGGGCTTTGCAGCAACGCTTCCTTTTAATCTGAATGAGTCGGTAGCTGGCATTCATGTAGACTCTCAGCAGAATGGGCAGCTTTCAGTAAGCTGGGTGAATCCGCCGAATGCAGCGGGGAATACGACGGTAAGCGTGCGTTCGCTGAACTGGATTACGACGGCGCAGCCTATCCTTGAGCAGCAGACGGCGGCGGCAGGCGCAACTAGCGTGACCTTCAGCAATATGCCGATTAACGGCGATGATTTTATCGTAACGGTTACGACGGCGGCAGGAGGCTCCGTGAGCAAAAGCGGCCATTTTATCGACAAAATAGTGGAGCCTTATGGCGAGCAATGGTTATGGAGCGGCAATACGCTGAATTTGCCGATGCCAAATACGAGGGACTGGCGCTATATGTATGTGTATGAAAATGGCGTAGCCAAGTCATTTCCGGTCACTTATATTTCCGGCAGCGCGGGCAGCTTTGCGAAAATCATTCGCGGCAGAACGACGAAGGCAAGTCTGAGCCTCACGTCGACCGCCTCCACCGTCTACATTGTGATGGAGGACTACGCTGGAAATCAGTCGCAGCCGCTTTATGTACGCAGCTAAAAATAGATTCATTTGTCAAACTTTTCATCTTATACTAGTAAAAGCAGGAGGACAGGGCGATACCCTGTCTTCCTTTTCCTATTCATGTGGATGAAGAAATAAGCGACTAGGGGGAAGGGATGAAGAAGCTGTATATAGATGCGATTAAAAATAATTTATTTGTCAAAATCATGCTTGTTTTTGCTTTCATTATTGTATGCGCCACGGCGATTCTCGCTTATTTTACAGTCGATTATATGTCGCAGTCCGTAGCTGACAATGAGCTGGAGAAGCAGAAAATGTCCATGGAGCGTGTCCATCAGCAGCTCACTGGCAAGGCTCACATCGTCCAGCAGCAGGTGCAGGACATTTATCGTGATCCGTCCTTTTCCTATTCCTTATCCTATTTGCTGAAGCATTCCTTTTCCGAATATATGAATTTCAAAATGGACAGCTATTACAATAACTTGGGCAGCGGTGTAGATGATTTGGATTTTTTTAAAAAAATGCTTGAAAATGATGCAGATATTGCGAATATGCTGCTGTTTAGCTCCGAGAAGCAGTTTCTTTATATGTTCGGGCAAAGCAATTTGACAAAGCTGTATCAGACGCAGGCGTCAAAATCCTATGTTCCGGATGCGATGGCGCTGGAAAGCAGCGTCATAGCTACGCCAAACCTATGGGTTCGCAAAACGATTGGCCAATGGGATGACAAGCTTTTTTCCGTCAGAGTACATATCAATGAGGTTGGCACGCTGGGCAATGTCGGGCAACTGCTCGTTTTTTTTCAAGCGGATGCACTCAAAACGGCGCTGGCGAGTGAGAGTCATGACAGGCAGGGCTACATTTTGATTTTATCAGGAGATGAACAGGTCATTTTTGACTCCTCGGACCGTTATTACGGCAAGCTCTATCCGTATGCGGACAAAATAAAATCGGCGGACAGCCTAGCCTTTTTGGAGGAGGAATCCTATATTTCGATGCTCCCGTCCAGCAGTCTCGGCTACACCGTATTTGGCATTATGCCGAAGCGGGAGGTGGAAGCGATCTACGAGCCGATGAAAAATGTCGTATTCGCAGCGAGCCTTGCTTTTATTTTGATAACGATTTCGATTCCGTCGTTCGTCGTCTTTAATTTTTCACGCCGGACGAACCGAATGATCCGCTCGATGCGGCGGGTAGAAACGGGCGATATGACGATTCGAATTGTCGACGAGAAGGAGGATGAAATCGGGCAGCTCTCGCAAGGGTTCAACAAAATGCTCGATGAGCTTTCGCGCTATATCGACCGGGTGTATGTGGCTGAGCTGAAGCAAAAGCATACGGAGTTTGCTGCGTTGCAGGCGAGGATTAATCCGCATTTTCTCTACAATACGCTTGAGGTCATTCGGATGAGGGCTCTTTCCCATGGCGCCGCCGATGTCAGCGAGATGATCTATAGCCTAGCTCTGCTGTTCAAGAGCTTTGTCCAGCAGCAGACCGTCGTGACGATGAAGGAGGAGCTGGAAAATTGCCGCCTTTATTTGGAGCTGTTTCGCATTCGCTACAAGGATCGTTTTGCCTACGTCATTAGTTGTGACCCTGAGCTTGCGGATCGCATGATGATCAAAATGTCGCTGCAGCCGATAGTGGAAAATTATATTGTCCATGGCCTGCGCTCGGAGGAGGAAGACAACCTCATTAAAGTGAGCGCCGCGTTGGAAAACGAAAGGGTGACGATTGTAGCGGAGGATAACGGAGTTGGCATCAGCAAGGAGCGGCTGGAGCACATTAAACGCTCCCTTGGCAAGTATGCCGTTCAGGAGCCGAAGAATTCGCTTGGCCTGCGGAGTGTGAAAGAAAGGCTTGAATTGATTTATGGCAAAGACGGGAAATTCGACATCGAGAGCGTCCAAGGAAAAGGGACGAGGGTTACGTTCAGCTTCCCGGCTTTAAGGAAAGGAGAGCTTGCAAATGTACCGCGTATTTCTGGTAGATGATGAGCCCTTTATATTAGAGGGGCTATGCGATGCCGTAGATTGGGCGGCTCATGGTCTGGAGCTGACGGGGAAGGCGGAAAATGGGCGCAAGGCGCTGGAGCTGCTGCAGCAGGTTCCCGCTGATTTGCTCATTACCGATATTTCCATGCCTATTATGAATGGGCTGGAGCTGATTCGGGCTGCGCGAGCGATCAGGCCGGAGCTGAAGGTTATTATTTTGAGCGGCTTCAATGATTTTGAATATTTAAAAGAAGGCATGCAGCTGGGCATTGAAAACTATTTGCTGAAGCCGCTTAATTTCGCCGAGCTGACCGCGACGCTTGACCATACGGTGAAGAAGCTGGATGAGACGAGAAGGAGCAGCGCGCTTGAGGCTGAGAAGGTAGATATTTTGAAGGACACGATTCTTTATCGCTGGCTGACCGCTGCGATTGATGACGTTCAATTGCAGGAGCGGGCAGCGCTGCTGGATATTTCCTTCAGCGGCCGATATATTTCCACGATGCTGCTTAGAGGAGGCAGCGAGCCGGAGGATGGACTTCTGCAAGAGCTGCGGCAAACGGCAAATGCCAGCGGAGACAGGCTGTTTCTGCAAAATGTAGAGGGCGATGCGGTGCTTGTGTTTATGGCGGAGGAGGAGGAGGCTTGTGCGGCTAAAGCTATGCAATTTGCCTTGCAGCTTAGGCAGAGGGAGGAGGCGCGCCCTTATCGGATTTCAATCGGCTCCCCGCAGGCTAGAGGAGTGCAGGAGGCGCTCAGCTATGAGCATGCGCTGCGGGCTCAGGAATATTTTTTGCTGCTGCATAAGGAAGAAATTGCTTTGTATGAGGATTATGCAGCAAGAAGAGATGAGCTGCTTTCTGATGCACAATTAAACTGGGCCAGCTATAGGAAGAAGGTTTCCGACGGGGATACGGAGGCGCTTGTCGCTGAGCTGACAGACGATTTCCAGGCGATTCAAGCGTCTGGCGCAGCGACGCCTAGCGGACTTCGCATGTTGGTGATGCAAACGCTGCTCTGGCTGCATCAGGAGATGGGAGGAGCTAATGCGGTGAATGCCATTATTGCGGAGCATATGAATGCTTCCTTTAGCAAGGCGGCGAAGGCGTCCGAATGGGAGGAGCTGCTTGCCATTATGACTGGCACGATTTATAACATGTCCACGATGCTTATTAAAGAGGAGACGAATCCCACGGTCAAGCTGGTGCTGAACGACGTAGAGCAATTTTTTGCTACCGATCTGTCCCTCAAGCAGCTGGCACATAAATACCATATTCATCCAGTCTACTTGGGTAAGCTATTCCAGAAGGAACTGGGAGAAAGCTTTACCGAATACGTCAACAAGCACCGAATTGAGCAATCGAAGCTGCTGCTTCGCACAACCGCGCTGAAGGTTCATGAAATTTCCCGAAACGTCGGCTATTGGGACAGCGGTTATTTTCATAAACAGTTTAAAAAATATGTTGGCGTAACGCCATCCGAATATAAAAGCATGTTGTTTGCAGCAAACGGTGACGCGCATAGCCTGAATGACACGGAATGAATGGAATGACTCGCACGCATAAAGAACGGCTGGGCAGATGTTTATTTTGAACAGCGTTTGTTTAGTTTCTTCTCTTTTTGAAAGTGCTTACATCCAGTAATCTACAAGTAAGCGTTAAGCGATGGTCAAGGGGATGTAAAAAAAAGGGAGGTAACGATTGATGAGACAAAACAAAAGCTTGCTGCTGCTCGCGGTGCTGCTTTCATTCTCGCTGCTGCTTGGGGCATGCAGCTCAAACGGCGGGGCAAAAGAAACGAGTGCCACGGCGGGCAGCGGCAGCAGCGGAGGCAATACGGCAAAAGATGAAACGGTGGAGCTGAGCTGGTATACAATCGGAACCCCGCAAAAGGATGTCAACCGCGTTATGGAGGAGGTCAGCAAATATACAGCCGAGAAAATTGGCGTAACGATTAAAATGACCCAAATTGATTGGGGCGATTATACGCAAAAAATGCAAATCGCTACCTCCTCAGGAACGCCTATGGACATCATGTTTACTTCTTCATGGGCATTCGATTACGTGCAAAATGCCCGTAAAGGAGCCTTTTACGTAATGGATGATTTACTGAAGGAGCAGGGCAAAGGCATTATGGATACGCTTGATCCGGCCTTTCTTGAAGGCTCCAAGGTAGATGGCCACAACTACGGTATTCCAGCGAAAAAAGAGCTTCCGGCGCTTGAAGTTTGGCGCTTTAACAAAACCCTGCTGGATAAACACCATTTGAGCATGGAGGGCATCTATACGCTGGAAAGCATAGAGCCGCTGCTGAAAACGATTAAAGACAGCGAGCCGGATATTACGCCATTCGCCATCACGAAGGATTATATGCCCGTGCTGCCGTACGACTATTTGATCTCCAACCTGCCCATGGTCGTAAGCTTGGATAAAGGCGACTATAAAGTGGTAAACGTGCTGGAGACGCCGGAGCTTAAGGCAGCGCTGGATACGATGCACAGCTATTACAAGAAGGGCTACGTTTCGCCAGAGGCGGCAACGACCAATGGGCTGGACGATACGCAAAAATCCGGCAAATGGTTTCTTGACCGCGCAGCGACGACGCCTTTTGCCGACAATTTGTGGAGTGCAAGCTATGGATATCCTGTGGTGTCAACACCAGCCAGCGAATCAATGATTTTCAACTGGTCGGTTATGGGCTCGTTGCAGGCGATTTCGGCTAATTCAGAGCATCCAGAAAAGGCGATGGAGTTTCTGAACCTGTTGAATACCGATCCGGTATTGCGCAATATGATTGATTCCGGCATCGAAAACGTCCATTACAAGAAAACGGCTGACAATGCGATGGAAAACCTGGAAGAGTCGAAAAATTATGATATGCCGACCTTCTCGCTTGGCAATGTAACGCTGACGTATCTCAATACGGGCGATCCTGAGAACAAATGGGATGAATACAAGGTGTTCAATGAAGCGGGGAAAGTAGCTCCAACGCTTGGCTTCAACTTTGACTCCACAAGCGTCACGACCGAGCTTGCATCAATCCAGAACGTCAAAGGCGAGTTCTGGTCGGCGCTAATGACGGGCACGGTTGATCCGAATGAATATTTGCCGAAGGCGATTGAGAAGTTTAAAGCAGCAGGCTTGGATAAAGTTATTGCGGAGGCACAAGCTCAGCTTGATGCGTGGAGAGCGGCGAATCCTAAATAATCCGTGAACAAGGAGAGGCGAATTTTCGGATTTGCCTCTCTTTTTTATAACGAGAATGGTCATTGAGAAGTGGTCCGCTTAAGGAGATGAACGACATGAACGTCAAGAGCTTCAAGAACGTCAAGCTGAAAATGTTTTTACGGGATATCCTGCGCAATCGGGCGATGCTCCTCATGGTGCTGCCGGGCGCCCTCTGGTTTTTCATTTTTTCCTACCTGCCGATGGCGGGAACGATCATTTCCTTTAAGCAGTACAGATACAGCAAGGATGGCTTTTTTGCCAGCATTATGGACAGCAAGTGGGTGGGCCTGGACAACTTTAAATTTCTGTTTAGCACCTCGGATGCTTATATTATTACGCGCAATACGGTGCTGTATAATGCGGCATTTATTATTTTAGGACTTATCTTGGCTGTTGCGATGGCGATTATTTTGGTCGAGTTGAAAAATAGGCGGCTGAGCAAGCTTTTTCAAACCGCGATGTTTATGCCTTATTTTTTATCCTGGGTCATTGTCGGCTATTTTGTATTCAGCTTCCTCAGCTTTGATAAAGGGCTGATGAATAAAACGCTCGAATGGATGGGCATGGAGCGAATCAATTGGTATTCGGAGCCTTCCAAGTGGCCATTTATTCTCGTATTGGTCAACCTGTGGAAAGGCGTTGGCTATAGCAGCGTCGTGTATTTGGCGGCTATTATGGGAATTGACCGCTCGCTTTATGAGGCCGCGATGATTGACGGTGCAGGCAAATGGAAGCAGATTACGAATATTACGATTCCGCTGCTCGCTCCGGTCATTTCCATTATGACGCTGCTGGCTGTCGGAAAAATCTTTTATGCAGACTTTGGACTCTTTTATCAGGTGCCAAGGGATTCGGGGCTGCTGTATTCGATGACCAACGTCATTGATACGTATGTATTCCGGGGCTTGAAGGTGAACGGCGAAATCGGCATGAGCACGGCTGCCGGGCTTTATCAGTCCTTTGTCGGCTTTCTGCTTGTCATACTGTCGAACTACATCGTCAGAAGAAAAAATAAGGATAATGCCTTGTTTTAAACGAAGGAGGAGCTTGTCGTGCCCGTAAAAAAACCAAGGCGATTCGATCAAATTTCACCTGCTGCCAACTTTCTCCTGAGTCTGCTGACAGGTGTTATTGCGATGGCTTGTATCTTTCCCTTTCTATTCGTGGTCATCATTTCATTCACGAATGAAAAATCACTCGCCTCGAACGGCTACCGCATTATTCCGAAGGAATGGAGTTTGGAGGCGTACCATTATATATTTCGGACAGGCGAGGCGCTGCTGCGCTCGTATGGCGTTACGATTTTTGTAACGGTCGTCGGTACGCTATTGAGCCTTGTCATCATTACGCTTTATGCATACGCTATTTCCCAGAGAAGCTTTAAATATCGTCGTTTATTCAGCTTTTTTGCGATTTTTACGATGCTGTTCAACGGTGGCATGGTGCCTACCTTCATCGTCGTTACGCAGCTGCTGAATATGAAGGATACGATATGGGCGCTCATTATGCCGATGCTCGTCAATGCGTTTTATATTCTCATTATGCGAACGTTTTTCAGTACGATGGTGCCAACCGCCATTATTGAATCGGGAAAAATAGACGGGGCAAGCGAGCTGCAAACGTTTATTCGGCTTGTGCTGCCGCTGTCGCTTCCCGGCATTGCTACAATCGGCCTGTTTAATACGCTGGGCTATTGGAATGACTGGTTTAATGCCCTTTTGTATATTGATTCGCCCAATCTGGTGCCGCTGCAATCCATGCTGATGCGAATTGAAACGAGTATGCAGTTTATTATGCAAAATTCGACCAATGCGGCGATCAGCACCAGCATATTACAGAATATGCCGCAGGATACGTCGCGAATGGCAATGGTCGTGTTGGCGACGGGACCGATCGTGCTGGCTTATCCTTTTTTCCAGCGTTATTTCGTTCAAGGGCTGACGATTGGAGCAGTGAAGGAATAAAAGGCGGTGAAAAAAACGCAGCAATATGAAAAGGTTGAGCTGTAGAAGCGTCAGCATTCGCTTTTACTTAGGCTTGCAATGATTTTCACGTTCCGCTATACTGTCTATAATCTAATACATGTTATACGTTGATAGAGCGCAGTAGCAGCTTTGTCCCTGTTGCAGAAAGTCAGGGGTTGATGAGACCTGACACATACAAGGGCTGTGAATTACACTCTGGAGTATCTTGGGTAATGCCAAGCGGCAGGGCGAACGTTATTTCGCTTAAAAGCGGTATGATCAGTTGTTTGCAGACTGTTCGTGCAAGTTGGGTGGTACCACGGTTATTCAATCGTCCCTATGTCTCTAGTAGACAAGGGGCGATTTTTTGTTGCCCAAGGTGAAACGACCGACAGTCCTCTTGCGGCGCGGCGCGTTTCAGTCCGAGCTCATTAACGTACAACATGACCACTATTATTGAATGGAAAAGGGGTTGTTTGCTTTGAATATTATGGATGAGCTTGAATGGCGCGATGCCATTAACCAGCAGACGGATGCGGAGGGACTTCGCGAGCTGACGAATACGAAGGCTGTGTCGCTGTACTGCGGCGTTGACCCGACTGGCGACAGCATGCATATCGGCCACTTGATTCCGTTTATGATGCTGAAACGTTTTCAACTCGCGGGCCATCGTCCCGTTATTCTCATTGGCGGAGCGACCGGAACGATCGGCGATCCAAGCGGACGCCAGACCGAGCGCTCGCTGCAAACGCTGGAGCAGGTGCAGGCCAATGTTGATGCATTAAGTGCCCAGCTGAGAAAGCTTTTTATGACCGACGGCGACAATGAGGTGCGCATGGTCAACAACTACGACTGGACGCACAAAATCAATGTCATTGAATTTTTGCGCGACTTCGGTAAAAACTTCAGCATCAATACGATGCTGGCGAAGGACGTCGTATCGAGCAGACTCGATAGCGGCATTTCGTTCACCGAGTTTTCGTACCAAATTTTGCAGTCGCTCGACTACCTGCACCTGTTCCAGAACGAGGATGTGCAGCTGCAAATCGGCGGCTCCGATCAATGGGGCAACATTACGAGCGGCCTTGATCTGATTCGGAAAAAGGAAGGCGCGGAGGCGAAAGCGTTCGGCCTGACGATTCCGCTCATGCTGAAAGCCGACGGCACGAAATTCGGCAAAACGGCGGGCGGCGCGATTTGGCTTGATCCAAGCAAAACGACGCCATTCGAGTTTTACCAGTTCTGGGCGAATACCGATGACCGCGATGTCGTGAAATACTTGAAATTTTTCACATTCCTGAGCAAAGCGGAAATTGAAGCGCTTGAGGAGAAGGTGCAGACCGAGCCTCATAAACGTGAAGCGCAGAAGGCTCTGGCAGAGGAAATGACGAAATTTGTGCATAGCGAAGAGCTGCTGGAGCAGGCGAAGCGCATTACAGCGGCATTGTTCAGCGGCGACATTCGCTCGCTGACAGCGGACGAAATTGAGCAGGGCTTTAAAGAAATGCCGACCTTCACAGCGGACAGAGAGCCGAAAAACATCGTCGACTGGCTCGTCGAGCTCGGCATTGAGCCTTCCAAGCGTCAGGCGCGCGAGGATATTACGAAGGGTGCCATCTCCATGAACGGCGAGAAGGTGACGGAGCTCGAATTTACCGTTACAGCGGAGCATGCCATTGGCGGACGGTTCATCATTATCCGTAAAGGCAAAAAAAACTACAGCCTGGTAAAATTGGGCTAGAGCATTTAGCGTGAAGCAAGCAGCAAGCAGCATGACTTCTTTTGCGGACTGACGATCCGCTATTTTAAGCATATTGTTGATTTCGACGGTTGAGCGGACAGGAAAGCCGCTATCCATGCGATTTTTGTGCAAAAATGGGGCATTCGCAGCCAATAGCTGCTTCTGAGTCCGCGAAACTTTCCATCGAGCGTTGATTGCAGAGAATAGCGGCGTTTCAGTCCGCGAAAAGTTCGAATAGAGGCCGTTGCCCAGCTAAACAGAGTCGGTGTAAAAATAGCCAAACAGCATAAGGAAGCTGTTTGGCTATTTTTTTAACTATTTAATAGGAGTTCCATGCTGGAAGGCATTGGCCGCCAAGCTGGGCCTGCGATTATCCTCTTTACCCAAAAAGCTGCGCAAATCCTTGCCTGCCAGCGGCTCGTCGGCAAATCTCGGTATGATATGCAAATGAGAATGAAACAGATGCTGTCCTGCTGCGCCTTGCGTATTCCACTGCAAATTATAGCCATCTGGCTGATGCAGCTCATCTAAATGCGCCTTCACCTTATGTACAAGCTGATAAGTATCGGCCCACTCCTGCTCCGTCAGCTCAAAAACATTTTCACGGTGCTGCCGCGGTACAATCAAACCGGAGCCAATTAAAATGTCCTGAGGCATTTGGTAAAAGATGCAGCTTTCATTGCTTAATATAGCTCGCTGCCGCGCCTCTAGCTCTGGCCTGCAAAATACGCATGAATCGTGATTCATCAATGGAATCGCTCCTTTGGAGGATAGAATGATAAGGCGATGGCTGATCGTGCGAACAGCTCTATTTTACCAAAAGCTAGCCTATCTAGGTAATGAAATTGAAAGCTATAGGAGTTGTGATAGGCGGTAATAGATTTCAATATCTTGCTCTTTCATTCTCTTAGCCTCACAACTTTGGCCACTTGAGGTATAGTAAGGATAAGACGAGATGAATGGAATAGCGGGGGATAGAAATGGCACAAACGATACGGGAAGAGCTGTTATTGCGGGCAGAGGCAGACTATCAAAAGTTTGCTGCGTCATTGATACCGAATATTAGCAATGTAATGGGTGTTCGGCTGCCGGCGCTGCGTAAGCTTGCGGCAGAAATTGCGAAGGGGGACTGGCGCTCCTATTTGGCGGAGGCGGACGATGAATTTTTCGAGGAAGTCATGCTGCAAGGCATGGTTATTGGCCTCGTGAAGACGGATATGGAGGAGCTTCAGCGCTATATCGCCGATTTTGTGCCGAAAATTGATAATTGGTCGGTCTGCGATAGCTTTTGTGCGGGGCTGAAGGTGACCAAAAAACATTCGCAGGAAATATGGGATTTTATTCAGCCGTATTTTGCATCGGAGCAGGAATATGATTTGCGTTTTGCCGCGGTTATGCTGCTTCATTTTTATGTGAATGAGGAATATATTGAGCGGGTGCTTCAGCGGCTTGATCAGATTGATCATCCTGCCTATTATGTGAAAATGGCGGTGGCATGGGCGGTATCCATCTGCTACATCAAGCAACCGGAACCGACGATGGTCTATTTGAAAAATAATGCGCTCGATACGTTCACGTATAACAAAGCGCTGCAAAAAATAACCGAATCGTACCGCATCGATCCGGATACGAAAGCGATGATCCGCAGCATGAAGCGGAAAGTTGTGAAAAGCTAATCAGGCAAGGCTGATTGAAGCAGAATAAGTATAGCAGATGGCAAACAGCGCATGCCTATGTTGTGGAAAGCTGGAGGGGGCACGATGAAAAATGAGCTTTTATACAAGCAGCCGAAGACGCTGCTTAATAAAGGGACCGGCTTTCTGTCAGGCTACAGTCATTCGCTGAATCCTTATACGGGCTGCGCTTTTGCTTGCTCCTATTGCTATGTGCGCGGCATGCCGGTGTCCATCTTTCGTGGACAGGAGTGGGGAAGCTGGGTTGATGTCAAGCTTGGCGCCGCCGAGCTGCTTAAGAAGGAGCTGCGGAAAGCGAAGGCGAAGGGGCCTGTGACGATTTTTATGTCCTCCAGCACGGACCCGTATCAGCCAGCCGAATATAAGGAGCAGGTGACGCGCTCCTTGCTGGAGGCAATGGCGGAGGAGCCGCCGGATTTTTTGCTTGTTCAGACGAGAAGCCCCTTGGTTACTCGCGATATCGACTTGCTGCTGCGGCTGGGAAGCCGGGTGCGGGTCAGTATGACGGTGGAGACGGATTTGGAGGCAATCCGCAAGCATTTTTCACCGATGGCTCCGCCCATTCAAGCTCGATTGAAAGCTTTGCGGTTACTGAAAGTAGCGGGAGTGCCGACGCAGGCGGCGGTTGCGCCATTGCTGCCGAGCAGCGAGACGTTTGCGGGCAAGCTTGCCATGCTCGTGAATCGGGTGTGCATAGACGATTATTTTATGGGGGATGGAAGCGGCGGTAAACGGACTAAGCGACTTGGGCTGGAGGCACTATATGCGCAGCTAGGAGCTGAGAAATGGTATGAGCCTTCGGCTTACGAGATGGTTTATCGGCAGTTCCGTGAGGTTTTTGCGGAGGAGCAGCTGTTTATAAGTCAGGCGGGGTTTGAGCCTTGAGCGGACGACTAGATTTTTATAGGAAATGATTGTAAGTGGTGGGTTTGGATGCTAGGATAATAGAGAAGTGTCGCGCGAACGTTAAGCTCCCATGAAAACCTTGGGAGTTTCGCACATTGCGCCAGATAAGGGGAAACTCGGATTTTCATTTTCTTGAGTGCTAGGAAACGCAGTTGAATGTAGAGGTTCGCGGAAATGTTCCATTTCCCCCTTGCTGCGCAAGGCTTCACGAGATGGGATATGTCGCTGTCGCTCGCCGTGAGAGAGCGTGGATTGAAACACGAGATATGCTGTCGCTCTCCGTGCGAGAGTGTGAATTTTGATCAAAAGCTTTAGAGATATGGCGTTATTTAGATCCCTGTAATCAAAAACGGTTGTCGAGCACCCTCGACAGCCGTTTTCACATTTAGGCTTCAATATAGGAAGGAGTCGTTTCTCTGGTTTCGCCGTCGCTGATTCCGGCTATCAGGCGATGAAAGGGGCTCGGCTGTCGGAGCTGCGCAAGCTTGCAGCGGAAATGGCGAGGAGCGACTGGTTCGCTAATTTGGCAGCTGCAGACGATGTATTTTTCGAGGAGGTCATGCTGTAAGGCATTGTCTTTGGCCTCGTGAAGGCGGATATGGAGGAGCTTCAGCGCTGCATTGCCGATTTTGTGCCGAAAATCACCATATAGCCCATTCATAAGCCTACTGCTATAATGAAAATGCATTTGAGTGTACAACGAGATTTTATGAGCGGCGGTGGACAAGTGAAACGGTATCGAATGATTCCAATTAAGATGAAGATGATTGTATTTTTCCTGCTTCTCATTCTCGTTCCACTATCTACAATGTTCATCAATTCCTACTTATCCTCGCAGCAGCTGCTTGAACGAAAGTATACGGATCTTCTCATGGATGTCTCGCGCCAGTCGAATATTCGCATCGAGGAGTTTTTGAAGGATACGCAGCAAATTTCGCTTATTTCAAGCTATGGAATCAACAGCTATGTGTCGGCTATTTCGCAAGAAAACTATCCGATGCAGAACTATCTGCACAACCCTTCCAAAACAAATGAAGATCAGGCAACGCAGCTGTTAATGAACTATATCACGATGAAAGATAAGGCCTTCTCGATTTATATTTACAATTTGAACGGCGGAAAAGATTTATATGTCAGTTCCAATAAGCCGATTGATTATACGTATTATCCTGGCAATGAGAAATGGTTCAAGGAGTTTCTGGAATCGGATATTATAACTTTAGACGTTCCAACGCTGCTAGATCGGCAGACGAAAGGCGAGTACAATTGGTCCATATACAATGCCCGTAAAATTTTTGATATGGATGATGGCAAGCTGCTGGGTATTATAGTTATCAGCATAGACATTAATTTCATCAATAAGCTGAATAAGCGCCTGCAGGAAAGCAGCCGGTCGGCCTTTACGGTCGTGGACGCAAACGACAACGTTATTTTTAACAGCAAGTATGAGCTGCTCGGCAAGCCATTTAATAAAGTGTTCCCTATCGAAGCGGAGAAGCTACGACAGCTGGCGGATAGGCAGATCGTTCGTGTAGAGGGTAAGAATTATATTGTTATCCGTTCCGCCTTCGAGAAGCATGATTGGGCAACTTATCTTTATATGCCAGTCGATGAGCTCGCCGTCGAAGGCAATATTTTGAAACGTAATTTAATGATCATTGTTATTGTGCTTGTTATTTTCGCCATCATCAGTTCATTTTACTTTTCTAATCTCATAACGAGGCCGATTAAGCGGCTTATGAGCAATATGACGCTGGTCGAGCAAGGGAAATTCGAGAACCTGCCTGCGGTCAAGTCGAACGACGAAATCGGATTGCTGGCCATTCGCTTCGAGCATATGTCCACTGAGCTGAAACAGCTCGTCGAGCGGATTTATCAGGAGCAGCAGGAAAAAACAGATGCGGAAATTCGAGCGCTGCAAGCGCAAATTAATCCTCACTTCCTGTATAACACGCTGAACTCCGTTAAATGGATCGCATCCATGCAGCGCTCCGAGAAGATTGTTGAGATGACGGAAGCTCTCATTTCCTTGCTGCGCTATTCGGCGAAGACGGAGCACCGGCTTGTGACCATTCGGGAGGAACTGGATAATATCCACCATTACATAACGATTCAGAAGGTGCGTTATTTCAATCGAATCTCGGTTCAATATGATTTGGATGACACGCTGCTGGATTGCCAAATTTTGAAACTCAGCATTCAGCCTCTTGTCGAGAATGCTATTTTCCATGGTATTGCCGATACGGCGGGAGAGGGACTCATTACCATTTCCGTTCATGCAACCGGAATAAACGACATCGCGATAAAGGTTGAGGATAACGGGGAAGGAATGGATGATGAGACCGCTCAAAGGCTGCGTCAAAAAATGATCGGGCAAGAGCCTGTATCCGAAAACATAGGCGTTCGCAATGTACACAGTCGACTTGAGCGGGTATTTGGCTATAAATACGGCCTGCAATTTACGAGCAAGTCTGGCAGCGGCACTATATTTACGATTACGATTCCGAAAAAGTCTGGAGGCGAGCGAATATGCTGAATGTCATTATCGTCGATGACGAGCTGCTCATGCGCATCGGCTTGAAGTCGATGATCAACTGGGAAGAGTATGGATTTTATATCGCAGGCGAGGCGGCAAATGGAAAGGAAGCGCTGGAGCTGGCAGCGCAGCTTTCACCGGACCTAATCATTACCGATATCAAAATGCCGGTGATGGACGGCCTAGAGCTGATCAGGCAAGTATCGCAGCTTTTGCCAAGCTGTCAATTCGTAATTCTCAGCTGCTTGGACGAGTTTCAATATGCGAAGGAAGCGGTTCGACTTGGTGCAGTCGATTATTTAATTAAGAGCGATATGAAGCAGCAGCAGCTGCTCGATGTGCTGAGCGTAGCTAAGAAAAAAAGCGAGTGGCTGCTGCATAACAGCGGCGGCGCTGTTTTCAAGCAACATTATAAAGAGGGCATTGGATATATGAAGGAATCGGTGTTTAAAGAGCTGTTCAGCGGCTTTCGCAACGAAGAGGAAATTGTTAGCCGCAGCGAGGCGCTTGGCATATCTCTTGTTCAGGGCAGCATGGTGCTGATTAAGCTGAGAATTGACCGATTCGAGAGCATTAGGCAAAAATATGTCGAGCAGGATGAGAAGCTGCTGCGCTATGCGGTCGTCAATATGATGGAGGAGCTCATTCCTCGTAAGTGGCGCAAAGAAGTGATCGTGGAAAGCTCTTCCGAATATTTGCTGATTATGAACATGCCGGAGAAGGAGGGCATGCCTGAGAATCAATCTTTGCTTAGCCATGAAGAAGTTTTGCCGATAGAGCGGTTGAACAAGCTTTTTGCCAGCATTTCCGGTGCGATGAAGGACTATTTAAACATTTCACTGTCAATCGGCATTAGCGGTATCGCTGCTGGCTTTAACGGCTTGAGAAAAGCCTATCAGGAGGCGGATAAGGCCCTTCGTCTTCTTTTTTTCGAGAGCACAGGGAATGTCAGCTACTTTGAAGGCGGAAGCATACGTCAACGCAATAACGACAGCTTTGTTCTAGGTCGCGAGGAGGAAAGCCGTTTTCGCCGATTGATTGAGGAGGATGAAGCTGGAGCGCAAGCTTATTTGGAGCAGCTTAGGAAGAAGGTCGATGCGGAAGGCGTGACGGAGAATGCCATTCGCAAGCTGAATATCCGGCTGCTGACGCTGATTAACTCCTGTTTTCCTAGCATACCGGAAACGGGAATAAGAGGTTATACGCCTTATGAGTTATTATTTCAAGAGGAACGGCTTAATGGCCTGCATGAGCTGGTGCTTCATTATTTGCAGCAATGCTTGGCCCATAATCAGTCAACGGACAATAGGAATCAAAGCTATGCGGAGCAGGCCAGCGAGATCATTATGAATCATTATGCAGAGGAGTTGTCGCTGCA
Source organism: Paenibacillus sp. KS-LC4 (assembly GCF_036894955.1). Taxonomy (NCBI): domain Bacteria; kingdom Bacillati; phylum Bacillota; class Bacilli; order Caryophanales; family Paenibacillaceae; genus Paenibacillus; species Paenibacillus sp. KS-LC4. Next base: position 2,112,865 of record NZ_CP145905.1, read on the forward strand.
ATCGGTGGCCAGTCAGATTAATGTGAATCCGTCTTATCTGAGCCGGATATTCAAGCAAGAGACCGGTTCGAACTTTGTCAGTTTTTTGACTCGGGTAAGAATGGATAGGGCGCTATATTTTTTAAGGGGGAAAAATATGAAGGTGTACGAGGTGGCGGGATTGGTCGGTTATCCGAATACCGCTTATTTCAGCAAGCTATTCAAAAAAGTTATCGGAGTTACCCCCGAAGAGTACCGGGCACAGTCGACAAAAAGCGAAAGTCAAAAATAGAATCAATTTAGTAAAAAAAGTGCATAGTCCGCTGTGCGCTTTTTTTTGTGTTTTTAAAAAGGGGTAAAAAAACGACGGAGTGCAGTAAAGAACGTTGATTTATTGAGGCGAAGGGGGCCTATATACTTAAAAAGTAAGCAGGGTGGCAATTTACAAACTTAATCTGGGGGTTAATGGAAATGAAAAGAAGATTACCGATTCTTCTCATCGTGATGATCATTATGGCTGTGCTTTCCGCTTGCGGACAGAGCAATAATTCGCCGACAAGCACGGGGGAAGCAACTAAAGCACCTGAAGCAACCGCGGAAGCGACCAAAGTGCCTGAAACGAGCACGGAACCCGTTACGTTGACGTATGCAATGTGGGATGCCAACCAAGCTAAGGGAATTCGTACGCTGGCAGACGAATTTGAAAAAGCAAACACTGGCATTAAAATCAATATCGAAGTAACAGGATGGTCGGAATATTGGACCATGCTTGAGGCAGGCGCCACAGGCGGGTCACTGCCGGACGTATTCTGGATGCATTCTAATGAAATTTATCGCTATGCATCGAACAACATGCTGCTCGATTTGACTGACCGTTTAAAAAACAGTACAAAAGCTGATTTGAGCAAATTTCCAGAAGGCCTAAACCAAATCTATAACTTCCAAGGCAAGCAATACGCTGTGCCGAAAGATTTTGACACCATCGGCCTTTGGTACAATAAAACGATGTTCGATGAGGCGAAGGTTGAATATCCGAACGAGAATTGGACTTGGGACGATTTGTACAAGGCAGCGAAAGCGCTAACGAAGGATGGCAAATATGGCATTCTGACTCCGTTCCATAACCAAGAGGGCTACTACAACTTCGTATACCAAAACGGAGGAACGATCATTACGGCAGACAAAAAGTCCGGCTATGACGATCCGAAAACGATTGAAGCACTGGAGTATTATGTTAAGTTCATTCGCGATGGCTTGTCACCGGAAATTTACGACGATGCCGCTCGCGCAGAAGCGTTGCAAAACGGCGTTGCCGCAATGGGCTTCTTCGGTTCATGGAATCTGTCAGGCTTTACAGCAAACGAGTATATGGCTAAAAATTTCGACGTGGCTCCGCTTCCGAAGGGAGAGAAGCAAGCTACAATTTTTAACGGTTTGGGCAACGCGATCGCATTTAATACAAAACATCCGGAAGAAGCTTGGAAGTTCGTTGAGTATTTAAGCTCCAAAGAGGGACAAGATCGTCAAGCTGAGCTTGGCATCGCGATTTCCGCATATGAAGGCGCAGCAGACCTGTGGATTTCGTCGAATACAACGTTTAATGTAAAAGCATTTGTAGATATGGTGAAATATGCAGTCATCCGTCCATACTCGAATACGACGGCTGTATGGGAGGACAAAGCATATGAAGCCTTGGGGCCTGCATTTTCCGGAAAGCAATCCGTTGAGGAGGCGGCTAAAAATGCAGCTGAAATTATGAATGACAGCCTTGCAACTGAAAAGTAAGCAATGACAGGGCATGCTTGAACCGATAGAAAAAATAGTAGCATACCTATCGCGGCAGTCAAGGCTGCCGCGATTCACCTTTGTGCGAGGGTAGGAGTGAATAGAGATGAGCAAAATGATTGCGCGCAAATTTTCCAAACGAACGCTGAATGAATGGTATTGGGGATGGTTTTTGATTGCGCCTACCGTGGTAGGTCTCATTATTTTGAATATTATACCGATTATTCAAACGATATATTTAAGCTTTTTTACGAGCGGAGATTTCGGAAAAGGCCATATTTTTGTCGGCTTCGATAATTATATAAAGCTGATTCACGACCCCCAAGTTTGGCATGCAACGGCGAATACGCTGATCTACACCGTATTGGTAGTGCCTTTAAGCGTTATTTTCGGCTTGGTGGCTGCTGTATTGCTGAATGGAAAGCTAAAGGGCAAATCGTTGTACCGAACGATCTATTTTATTCCGATGATAGCCGCTCCGGCGGCCGTAACGATGGTATGGAAATGGCTTTACAACAATCAATTTGGTTTGTTCAATTATGTGCTTTCCAAAGCTGGTCTGGCACCAGTCAATTGGACATCTGATCCGAATATCGCGCTCATCTCTATAGCGATTATCGGCATTTGGAGCGTCTTCGGCTATAATATGGTGCTTTTGCTTGCCGGATTGCAGGAAATCCCGAAGGATTATTACGAGGCTTCCGATATTGATGGAGCAAGCAAACTGAGGCAGTTTTTCGTTGTGACGCTGCCGCTTGTAACGCCGACGTTGTTTTTCGTACTCGTTACAGCCATTATACAAGGCATGCAGGTGTTCGACGTTATATACATGATGATTGACATTCAAAATCCGGCGTATGAAAAAACGGTATCGCTCGTTTATTTGTTTTACAACAACTCGTTTAAGTATTCGAATAAAGGGTACGGCTCGGCAATCGTCATGCTGCTGCTAGCCATCATTATGGTAATTACGTACGTTCAAATGAAAGCTCAGAAAAAATGGGTTAATTACTTGTAAGAATAGGAGCGTCAGAAACATGAAGACTAACAACCGAATGTCAGCCCTTGCAGTCCAAACCGTCTTAATCGCGGGCGCATGCCTTATGATTCTCCCTTTTATATGGATGCTTCTTACTTCGTTCAAAACGGTTGCGGAATCGACTTCTCTTAATCCGTTCGTACTGCTGCCTTCCGAGTGGAAATGGGGCAATTATGCCGAAGTAATTCGCCAGAACGACTTCGTCAATCTTTACTTCAATACGTTTGCCATGATGGCGCTGCGAATCCTTTGCTCCATTCTGTTCAGCGCGATGGCTGCCTATGCATTCGCGCGTCTTCATTTCCCCGGCAGAAATGTATTATTTGGTCTTGTTCTTTTTCAGATGATGGTGCCGACGCAAATTTTTATAATCCCGCAGTATTTGATGGTGGATGCGCTTGGCATGAGGAATACGATTTTTGCTTTGCTGTTTCCGGGGTTGGTCAGCGCATTCGGAACGTTTTTGCTTAGGCAGTTTTTCATGGGATTGCCCAAGGAACTGGAAGAGGCGGCGAGACTAGACGGCTGCAACATCGGACAAACGTTCATCAAGGTCATGCTGCCGCTTGCCAAGTCGGGCCTCATTGCGCTTGGTATCTTTACCGCATTGTTTGCGTTCAAGGATTTGATGTGGCCGATGATTGTAAATACAAGCTCGGATGCCGCTACACTGTCGTCTGCTTTGGCTAAAATCCAAAGCGCATATTCGGTTAACTACCCGGAATTGATGGCGGCGTCTGTCATTGCTATTTTCCCGATGCTGTTCATTTATATGGTTTTCCAAAAGCAGTTTATTCAAGGGATCGCCACTTCAGGCGGAAAACTGTAATCAATGGGCTGAAGGAGGTTTAAAGGTTTCCCAATGTACTGATTGTGCGGTGGCTTGCTTTCTCGTATCATTATGAAAGCGAGAACCATTCAAGGTCGGGAGGAAATCCAGTTATGATAGCGAAGGCGTCCTCAATATTAGCTATGGCTGTTTTACTGGTCATGGTCTTATCTGTATTATCTTGCAGTGATATGGAGCAATCGAAAATGGAAGGCGGAAATTCCGAGAAACAAGTGGAGCAAGTGACGCTTATCTATTCGAGCTATTTGCTGGATAAGGCTCAGGCAAGCAAAGTGTATTATGATGCCATCGCAGAATTCGAAGCGCAAAATCCGAACATTAAAATAGAAGCGGATTTTATTCAAAATGCAGGCTATATGGCCGGGGTGAAAATTCGATTATTAGGCGGCGTGCAGATGGATGTATTTGATACTTGGTCGCCAAGTCTTTTTGAAGAGTTTCGCAAGCTAAATAATAATATTTATTTGGATTTGTCTGGCTTGACCATATCAAATGATTTCGTGCCGAATTCGCTTAAACCAGTAACAATTGATGGAAAAGTGTACGGAGTGCCAGAGGTCATGCATAGCGACGGTCTATTGTACAATAAAACAATGTTTAAGGAGCTAGGCTTATCGGTTCCGCAAACTTGGGACGAGTTTCTTGAACTGTGTGATAAGGTAAAGCGAGCTGGTATTATACCGATTGCGATGGATTCGGATTGGTCGACCCCTCAATTTTTTTGGGGTTCCATCATGTCCAATAATGGAGCGGATGAAGAGTGGACTAGGAAGCTGGAACAGGGAGAAATTCAAATCAGCGATCCCATATTTGTCGATGCGATCCAAAAGCATAAAGAAATCATTGACCGCGGATTCGTTCCGACCGGATGGATGAGCATGAAGCATGAGCAGTCTAAGGATTTGCTAGGACAAGGCAAGGCGGCAATGATGATTACGGGAACGTGGGATATTCCAAGCATTATGGAACGCAATCCGAATATAGAAGTCGAGTTTATGATGGTGCCAGGAGAAAAACAGACCGTTCCAAACATTAATGTAGGCACATACCGCGTCATTAATGCGAAAACAGAGCATCCAGAGGAAGCGAAGAAGTTCGTCTCCTTCATGAATAGCAAAGCGACGCAACAAAAGCTTGCGGACGGCGCGTTAGCGGTGCCGTCTGTTATTTCTGCTGATAGTACCAATCCAGTCGTCGCCAATATCGCAGCACTTGTAACTCGTGAGGACGCTAAACTATATTGGCCGCATACGGTATCCACAGAATCATTGCAGGTGAAAATTCAAGAAGGCGTTAATAAATATTTGGCAGGTGAAAGCTTGGAATTGACGCTAGAGGAAATTCAACAGGCGATTGACAGCGTCAGGGAGTAACGTAGACTAGAAATCTGGAAGATTGTAAAGAAAGGAATAAATAAAGTAAAGAAACTTGATTTCATAACTCTATTCATTGTTTTAACATTTGATTAGCAAGGCAGAGCTTAGTTATAAGGGAGGTAGTAGAAGGGTATAGGCAAGATCCAGGCTAATAATTAAATAAAAGAGGTGAGCTGTTATGAGACGCAATCTTAAGCATTTAATTGTAGCTATGCTTGCATTGTTGATGATGTTGCCGCAGTCATTCGTAAGCGCTTCCACGAGCGAGGAGCCTGTTCAAGAGGCCATTCGGCAAGTATCGTCAGAGGTAACACCTATATTCAACTGGGCATTTGATCAGGGGCTGGTGGAGGAACGATCTGTTGTGAACAGTGTTTATTCGGAATCGGTTGAAGATTATGCTGAGCTTCAAGGAACGGCGGCTATTGTCAATGATGCGCAGCGAGGGAATGTGCTTTCCCTGTCAGGCGGGGCAAATGGTACCGGCTGGTTAAAGCTGCCGGATCATCTATATCGCGATATTGAAGATGAGCTGTCCATTTCTTTTTGGGCTAATGTTGATCCATCATCGAATGCTTATACCCGGCTATTATCCTCTACTATTGCCAAAAAAGGGCTAACATCAAGGGGGGTGGGTTGGTGGCAAGACTCGGAGTTTATAATCGTTGCTGGAGGAGGAACATTTAATAATCGGATTTATACCGGTACTAATCCCAATGCGATTGCCGACTACAGAGGGGACATGGATTGGAATGTAAATCCCGCGAGGGGCAAATGGCAGCATATTGTTATTACGATGAAAAATGATGGTGCTTATGAAGTGTATGTAGATGGCAAAGCGAGTGGAGCAAGCAGTTTGGTTCCAGGAAACAGTACGTCCAATGCGACAATGCTAACGGTTATGCAGCATTTCTTCACTCGTTCCTATCTGGATGCTTTGAAGTTCAATGACTTTGGCAGATCCCTTTATACATCTGATGGAGATATGAATGGCAGGTTTGATGATATTCGGCTGTATAAGGATGTTTTGAATGCAGAGCAAGTAAACGACTTGTATGAGAAGACAAGGCATGATGGAGCCGATGTGGTAAAGCCTGCAAAAATATCGGTTGATTTGGCAGATCGCTCATTAGGAGAAGTGTTCCATGGTGCCGCTGGTGCTCTATATGCGGTCAGTGAGCCAAACGTTCCGGATATCAATACGTTAATTTCTATTAAACCCTCTCATATTTCGCAAAAGCCTCCCAATGGCATTCAGCACCCGACAGGAGATGCTCTGAGAGTTGCAGACTATTTCTTTGACGCTGGGGGAGAAGCGGTTAACATCGTTATGCAGGACTATTATCAGCATTGGTACTATCCATCTAGAACAGCCGACGAGTATATTAACGAAGCTGTCATCCCGATTGCTACGGCAGTCAAAGCATATAAGAATAACTGGGCTTCCAAAAATCCAGGCGAGGATCCAGATCAGAAATTCATCTATATTCCATTTAATGAGCCTGAACAGAATGGAAATCGCTATCCACAGTTATTAGCTGACAATCCAACAGGCGTAAATTCAAGAGCTGTGTTTAATAGAGACTGGTTAGCGGTCACACAGAAAATTAAGGAAATTGACCCCGGCGCGGTCATTTCAGGGGTGAATTTAACGCAGTATGGAGCAAAAGTATTTGAAGCTTTCATTCCCTATTGTGTTGAAAATGATTGTTTGCCCGATATTATCAGTTGGCATATGCTGTGGGACAAAGCTTATAATGCTGCGGCATCAAATGTCGCTACCTTCAGAGGTGTGGAATCAAGGCACGAGCAAAGGTACAGAGAGCTGTATCCAGATCGTGAAGTGCCGTTCCCGATTAAAGTCGATATTAATGAATATGCCGCAACATCTGAAATTGCAGTAGGCGGGTCGCTTATTCATTACATCGCGCGTTATGACGAATTGAAGATGAATAGTATGCTGCCTTACTGGAACACGGCCAATTCATATGGTTCCTTACTTGCTGGGCAAAATGAACCGAATGGCGCATGGTGGTTATATAAATGGTATGCAGATATGATGGGTGGAGACATGGCTAAGGTCAGCGTCATTCATGCTCGAAATGATCAAGACCTGTTTGGGCCTGGATTGTATGGTCTATCGTCCATTCAAGATGATAAGGAACAAGTGAGTATAGCATTTGGCGGTACACAAGGGGATAGCACAATCGAGTTCAATCATGTGTCCGGCGATGCAAATAGTCCATCATTCCTTGAAGGGGCAGAGCAAGCTCGTGTCACGGTTTGGCATGCAGGATATACGGGTTTAACGGGCTTCCTTGTAGAGCCGACGCAAATTATTGATCGCAATTACCCGGTTGAAAATGGCACGATAACGTTGGATGTGAAATTGGATGATTATACTTCAGCCTATTTTGCTGTCATTACACCGGCAGTAAATAATAATTCGCACGAAATTTGGTTCGACCGTTTCGAGGCAGAGGATGCTGAGGTTCAGACAAATGTTATCACTACGGACCATTATCCGCGTAAAAGTACTGGCCGCTCGGCATCCAACGGGCGGTACATTGAAGGCATCAAATATTTAAACAGTGTGGTAAAGTGGACCAACATTACAGTTCCGGCAGACGGAAACTACCGATTAGATATGATTGGTGGAAGCGGCGCTGCTGCAAGCATGCGTAATCAAGCAAATACAGGGAACGCAAATCAACGTATCAATTCGGAATGGTTTGTCAAGATTGATGATCAGCCCTCCTTCAAGATTGTGCTTCGTGCGGATTATAGCATGCAGTTATTAGGAGGAAATACAAGTTTTGTTGATTTGGAGCAAGGGACGCATTCGCTTAGTATTAGTAAATACAATTTGGATACGGGAGAAGAAGGCCAAGGGGAATCCACGCTTGATGCAATTGAATTGACTTATAACGGCCAGCCTGAGGAGCTCCCAAATTATCGTGTACAGGCAGAATTTGCCGAGTATGATACTGCAAAGGGATTGTCGAGAGAAAGCAGTCTCGAAGGTTTTGAAGGCGCAGGGTATTTGACTGGTTATGGCCATGATTCCGACGCAAATACTCGTTTCGTCACGAGTGTGCTTCACGACGGCATGTATGATTTGAAGATTCGATATTCCTCATCCAATAATGGAGTCATTCATGTGGATCATGACCGCAAACCTGTTGTAAATATTTCTGTTGTAAAAACTAATGATCAATGGAAAGAAGCAACGTTGCGTATATTTTTACGCAAGGGTATAAATCTGATAGATATCCAATCAAATGCGGAGCTTAGTCTGGATTATATCGATGCAGCTTTTGTTGACAAAACGCCAGTCTTCTCAATTGAAGCTGAAAATGCTGTGATTAATGGAACACCGGCCGGCTCTGAATTGCCGTTCATTCGGAATGATGCCTTTGCGAAATATGCTTCAGGCGGGAAGTATGTAAACGGGATTACCTCTTACGACGGTGTGGTCCGAAATCTTGAAATTAAAGATATCGTTGTGCCGACAGCTGGGAAATATAAGCTGGTTGTCACATATGCGAATGGTGAAAGCGCGGGTACACATGCCTATAACAATGATGTTGTTGAGAGATATGCACAAATCAGCGTAAATGGTGCTGAGCCGCAAACGGTATACTTTAAAAATACGATTTCGTGGCAGCAATTCAACACACAAACGATAGATGTTGAACTGAAAGCAGGCAGTAATACAATACGATTCTCAAATAATAATACGTATGACGGTGGTTCTAATCCATATGGGGGAATTGGCGCTCAGGGCTTTACTCCCTACACCTCCGTACCGCATCAGTATACGCCAGCGTTCGATCGATTCGATATTTATCCGTGAATACCTGTCGATAACGATAACGGCGGCGGTCATAACGGCTGACAGTGACACGGACTGGCATCGGCTTGCAATCCTGTGACGCTCATCGCATTGTCGTATATGGCACGAAGTCGTCAATAAATGGCAGCGAGGCGGAGGTGCTTCAAGGCGAGAGAGGCAAGTATATCTCGTTAACGTTGAGTAAGGGGGCGGACGTTGCGATTGCATTTATTTTGGCCGATGTTTAGCCTGCATTAGCAAGGAGGAGAGGACTTCTGAGATCAATCAGGCGTCCTCTATTTTTTTATTACTGACCATCGTCATTTTCAGAGGACTATGAGGGCAATAGCGAATCTGCTGTCCGGTTAAGGCCTGAAATGGGAGCAAAAACCACAATAGCGGAACCACGATCCGCTATCCTCCGCAATTGTATTCTCGGTATCTGCGTTCCTAGCAACAAACGCATACCGTCATTCCTTCAGCCTAGTTTATTTTAATCGCTCGACATGTGAAAAATATCACATACCCGTCGTTTGTTGTTGTTTATACTAATGGTAAGAACATTGAAGGCTGTTCAGGGAGGCGTTTACAATGGGAGCAATACGGCAAAAGCTTGTACTGATTGGCAATGGGATGGCGGGTGTAAACACGCTGGAGCATATCCTCAAGCTGTCACCGGATCATTACGACATCACGGTATTCGGCAGCGAGCCGCATCCAAACTATAACCGGATTATGCTTTCTTATGTATTGGAGGGCAGCAAGACGATAGACGATATTATTTTGAACAGCTGGGCTTGGTACGAGGAGCATCATATTACGCTGCATACGGGAACGACGATAACGGCCATAGATACGCAGCAAAAAATCGTGCTTGCGGACAATGGGCTGACCGCAGCCTATGACCGTCTAATTATTGCTACAGGCTCGAATCCCATTATACTGCCCGTTCCCGGGCATGAGAAGCAGGGCGTCGTAGGCTTCCGCGACATTGCAGATTGCAGCGTCATGCTGGAGACAGCCAAGCAATATCGCAATGCAGCCGTTATAGGCGGCGGGCTGCTCGGTCTGGAAGCGGCCAAGGGCTTGCTCAATTTGGGCATGAATGTGACGGTCATCCATTTGATGGCGGATTTAATGGAGCGCCAGCTTGACCCAAGCGCTTCGGCGATGCTGAAGGCGGAGCTGGAGCGGCAGGGGCTGCATTTTCTCATGGAAAAGCAGACAGCGGGCATTTACGGCGGTGAGCGCGTAGAGGGGCTGACCTTCAGCGATGGAACGAAGCTGGAATCAGACTTTATCGTTATGGCAGCGGGCATACGGCCTAATACAGCATTGGCCAGCGCAAGCGGCATTGAAGTAAAGCGCGGCATCGTCGTCGATGATTATATGCAAACGTCGGCGGAAGGTGTGTACGCCGTTGGCGAATGCGCCGAGCACCGCGGCGTGTGCTATGGTCTTGTTGCTCCGCTGTTTGAGCAGGGAGCCGTGCTTGCGAAGCAGCTATGCGGCGTGCAAACGAAGCCTTACGAGGGAACGCAGCTGTCGACCAAGCTGAAGATTTCGGGCGTAGACGTTTTTTCGACGGGCGCCTTCCTGGATCAGCCAGAGCTGACGGTCATTCGCAAGCAGGACGACTGGAAGCAGCAGTACAAAAAGCTGCTGCTTAAGGGGGATACCATTGTTGGCGGCGTGCTTTATGGCGATGTCAGCGATTCGAGCCGGATTCAGCAATGGGTGCGCGAAGGGGCTGCCATGACAGAGGCTATATATGCGGAGCTGATGGGAGCGGCTGGCACCACGCTATCGGCTGCTGACCGCGTAGCGCAAATGGCTGATGATGAAATCGTATGCGGCTGCAATGGCGTATCGAAGGGGCATATCGTAAAGGCGATCAAGGACAATGCGCTTACTTCGGTTGATGAGGTGAAGGCGTGCACAGGGGCAGGTCGTTCGTGCGGTGGCTGTATACCGACCGTTAGCCACCTGCTGCAATATGTGCTGGGTGACGAATATGCCGGGCAGAAAACAAAGACGGGCATGTGCGGCTGTACAGATCTCAGCCGCGATGAAATCGTAGCTGCGATTAAAGAAAAGCATTTGACGACGGTGAAAGAGGTTATGCATGTACTGAATTGGCATAACCCGGAGGGCTGCTCGAAATGCCGTCCAGCAGTCAATTATTACTTGGGCATGCTATGGCCGCAGGAGCATGAGGACGAGAAGGATTCGCGCTTCGTTAATGAACGGATGAACGCCAACATTCAGAAGGATGGCACCTACACGGTCGTGCCGCGGATGTATGGCGGCGTGACGACGCCGGAGGATTTGAAGAAAATTGCCGATGTTGCCGTGAAATATGATGTGAAAATGGTCAAGGTGACCGGAGGCCAGCGGCTTGATTTGATCGGAGTTGCGAAGGAGGATTTGCCGCTCGTATGGGAAGAGCTGGATATGCCGTCGGGCTATGCCTATGCAAAGGCGCTGCGTACAGTGAAAACTTGCGTCGGCCAGCAATTTTGCCGCTTCGGTACACAGGATTCGATCGGTATGGGCATTCGACTGGAAAAAACATTTGAGCGGATCGATATGCCCGCCAAGTACAAAATGGCCGTGAATGGCTGTCCGCGCAACTGCGCCGAGTCGTGTACGAAGGATGTTGGTATCGTCGGCAATGACGGCGGCTGGGAGATGTTCGTTGGCGGCAATGGCGGAATCAAGCCGCGCATCGCCGACCTGCTGTGCAAAGTGAAGACGGATGAAGAGCTTGTGCAGATCGTGGGTGCTTTTACCCAATATTATCGTTTGACGGCGAATTATTTGGAGCGCACTTCGGAGTGGGTGGAGCGCATGGGGATAGAAGCGATCAAAGCGGAAGTTGTTGACAATATGGATCGACGCTGCGAGCTTTATCAGGATATTTTAGCCGTGCTAGCCGAGCTGAAGGAGCCTTGGAGCACAACGCTTGAGGAGGAGCGGAAAAGCCGCTATTTGTTCGATGCGATTCAAATGAAATAGGCGCGTGATTATAGCGTAAACAGGGCAATGACTAAAATTGAAAGGACAAAAAGGAGAGGAGCATCCAAATGACCACTCACATCAATCAAGATTTGACCTATATTAAAATCGGTACACTCGAGGATTTTCGCGAACGGATGGGGCGGGTCATTCGTTTGAAGCAGAAGGAGATTGTTGTGTTTCGTACCACTGACGGCAATTTGTATGCACTGGACAATCGCAGTCCCCATCGCAAGGGAGGGCCGCTGGCGGAAGGCATCGTATCGGGACATTTTGTACTGGACCCCTTATATGATTGGAAGATTGCGCTGGATAGCGGGCAGGTGCAGGCGCCTGATTCTGGTTTGGTGCAAACCTATCCACTGAAGGTGGAGGGCGAGAGCGTACAGATGGGACTGTCGCCTCAGCAAGCAAGGCAGCTCGGACTGGCACATTAAAGAAACGTATCTGATATGAACGAAGGAGGTTTATCTATTGAATACAGCGACGCTTAACAGAGAAGGTGGCCAAGGCAAGAAGGGCTTCGGAGAGTGCGCATGCTGCAGCGGCAACCACCTGCTGCATGCGCTTTTGGAGCAGAAGGAGCGGCAGGACATTGGCATTCAGCCGGAGAAGCTGAAAGTGGCAGATTGGAGCAAGCAGTCGATTGCCGGGATGGTGCGGCAGCTCATGTTTGGCTATCATCTGTTTCTCAGAGCCGAGCTGCCGTTGCTGCATGAATTGACGGTGCTCATTACGAGCGTGCATGGCAGCCGGCACCGCCAATTGATTGAGCTTCAGCAGCGCTTCCATGCTTTAAAGGCTTTGCTGGAGCAGCATTTGATTGACGAGGAAGAATGCTTTTTCCCGCTTATTCTGAAATATGAGCGGCATAATTCTGCTAATGCCTTCAGGCAGGCGAAGCAAATGGTCGAGAAGCTTGAAGGCGACCATAGGCGAATCGGTAATATGCTGCTGCATCTTAGACTGGCTTCGGCGCATTATATGCTGCCAGATGATGCGTGTGAAGCTTTCGCTTATACGTACAGCAGGCTAAGGCAGCTGGAAGCAAAGCTGCTGGAGCATATTCGGCTGGAAAATCATTATTTATTTTATAGATTGTGATAATTTTCACATTATAAAAAGGGATCTGGTTTTATACTGTAGCTATATAGGATATAGGAGGCGGAAAAGATGGCTGTCAATCATACCGATCGTATTAAAGTGGCAGAAACTGCAGGCGCTTGGCGGGGCTTTGCGGCAGGCAAATGGCAGGAACGCATTGATGTAAAGGATTTTCTGGATCATAATTTGCAGCCTTATACAGGCAATGAGTCCTTTTTGGCTGGAGCTACTGAGGCAACGGTCGAGCTTTGGCAAAAAATCCAGCAGCTCGTCAAGCAGGAGCGGGCAAACGGAGGTGTGCTGGATATTGACTTAAATACAGTTTCCAGCATTACCGCACATGCTCCCGGTTACATTGACCAGAAGAAGGAGCAGATTGTCGGGCTGCAAACCGACGCGCCGCTAAAGCGTTCGATTCAGCCATTCGGCGGCATCAAAATGGTCGTTGATGCCTGTGAGGCTTACGGCTTCGAGCTGCCCGCCGAAATGGTCAAAATGTTTACCGAGATTCGCAAAACCCATAACCAAGGCGTGTTTGATGCCTACACCACTGAAATGCGGGCAGCACGCAAAGCAGGCATCATTACGGGGCTGCCAGATGCTTATGGACGCGGCCGAATTATTGGCGATTACCGCCGAGTAGCCTTGTATGGGGTTGATCGTCTTATCGCGGGTAAAAAGCAGGAGCTGCTGCTGCTGGAAACAGGCACGATGACGGAGGAGACGATTCGCGACCGAGAGGAAATATCCGAGCAAATTCGTTCGCTGCAAGAGCTTAAGCAGATGAGCCTTACCTACGGCTGCAACATATCCAGGCCGGCAGCTACGGCGAAGGAAGCGTTCCAATGGCTGTATTTTGCTTATCTCGGGGCGATTAAGGAGCAGAACGGTGCGGCGATGAGCCTTGGGCGTGTTTCCAGCTTTCTCGATATTTATATCGAGCGCGATCGGCTGGAAGGAAGGCTGACGGAGGAGCAGGCGCAGGAGCTGATGGATCATTTTGTTATGAAGCTGCGGATTGTAAAGTTTTTGCGGACACCAGACTATAATGAGCTATTCAGCGGTGATCCGACTTGGGTGACAGAGTCGATTGGCGGCATGGCGGTCAATGGTCAGACGCGGGTAACGCGCAGCTCTTTCCGTATTCTTCATACGCTATACAATTTAGGTCCGGCGCCGGAGCCGAATTTGACCGTACTTTGGTCAGCGAGCCTGCCGGAAGCCTTCAAAAAATATTGCGCCAAGGTGTCGATTGAAACGAGCTCGATTCAATATGAAAATGATGACATTATGCGCCCGCAGTTCGGCGATGATTACGGCATTGCCTGCTGCGTCTCCGCGATGCGAATCGGCAAGCAAATGCAATTTTTTGGAGCTAGGGCGAATCTGGCTAAGGCGCTGCTCTATGCCATTAATGGTGGAGTAGATGAGGTATCCGGTGCGCAGGTTGGGCCGGCATTTGCTCCGATCACGAGCGATTTGCGCCTCGATTATAAAGAGGTGATGGGCAAATATGACGCTATGCTGGAATGGCTCGCCGGTCTATACATGAATACGCTGAACATCATCCATTACATGCATGATAAATACGCCTATGAGCGTCTGGAAATGGCGCTGCATGACCGCGAGATTTTGCGTACGATGGCATGCGGCATTGCGGGCTTGTCCGTTGTGGCAGACAGCTTGAGTGCCATCAAGCATGCGGTTGTTATTCCGATTCGCAATGAAAATGGCATCGTTGTCGATTTTGACATTCAGGGCGAATATCCGATGTACGGCAACAATGACGAGCGGGTAGACCGGATCGCTGTGCAGCTCACAGAAACGTTTATGAATAAGCTGCGCAAGCATCGCACCTACCGCGGCGCATTGCCAACGATGTCGGTGCTGACGATCACATCGAACGTCGTGTATGGCAAAAAAACGGGCAGCACGCCGGATGGCAGAAAAGCGGGAGAGCCTTTTGCACCGGGCGCTAATCCGATGCATGGCAGAGACCGCAAGGGTGCGCTTGCCTCGCTCGCATCCGTTGCCAAAATCCCGTACGAGGATTGTCTCGACGGTATTTCCAATACGTTCTCGATTATTCCGAAGGCGCTAGGCAAGGAGCCGCTGACGCGCATTAACAATCTCGTTTCGCTGCTTGACGGTTATGCGGATAGCTCCGGTCATCATTTAAACGTTAACGTGTTTGAACGGGAGCAGCTGCTGGATGCGATGGAGCATCCGGAAAACTACCCGCAGCTGACGATTCGCGTATCGGGCTATGCTGTTAATTTTATTAAGCTGACTCGCGAGCAGCAGCTTGATGTCATTAACCGCACGTTCCACGGCGCGGTATAGAAAGGAGGCCCTTCAGCATGTTAGGCAGAATCCATTCCTTTGATACGTTTGGAACCGTCGATGGGCCCGGCATTCGCTTCGTGCTTTTCATGCAGGGCTGCGCTTTGCAATGCCAGTTTTGCCACAACCCGGATACGTGGGATACTGGAGCTGGCAAGCAGGTAACAGTCGACGATATTTTGCGGGAAATCGAGCCCTATGTGCCGTATTACCGCCGCTCCGGCGGCGGCATTACGGTTACGGGAGGAGAGCCAACGCTGCAAGCGCCATTCGTAACCGAGCTGTTCAAAGCGTGCAAGCAGCGCTGGGGACTGCATACGACGCTTGATTCGTCGGGGTTTTGCGAACCGAATCATGCGGAGCCGCTTATGGCGGTTACTGATCTGGTGCTTCTTGATTTGAAAATAATTGATTCCGTTAAGCATGAGCTGCTAACCAGTCGTCCGAACGAGCGGATATTGCGTTTCGCAGCCGCTTTGAGCTCGTGGAAGCAGCCAATGTGGATTCGACATGTGCTCATTCCGCAGGTGACGGATGGCAGCGATGATTTGCGCGCGCTTGGCGCTTATATCAGCGAGCTTCAATCGGTGGAGAAGTTCGAGATTTTACCTTATCACCGCATGGGCGTTTACAAGTGGCAGCAGCTTGGCCGCGAATATCCGCTGGAAGGCATTCCGAGCCCAACGCAGCAGGAGGTTGCGCGGGCTTACCGGCTCGTGCAGGAGGGCGGAGTTCATGCGGTCTCACAAATGCAAGCGGCGGCCCATATAGAAAAGAAGCAGCCTATCAGCCGGGTAATCGGCTAGATAGGCTGTTTTTTTCATAATCGTTTTGTGTATTCAGCTAATAGATTTAATAGCAGCCAGCTCCTGTAAAAGCAGCTCGCTGCTTTTCTCCAGCTGCATAGGATATAAATGTACGTTGTTGCCAGGCGTAATTTGCTTCAAATGCTCGTACACGGCTGCTGAAGCGTACACGCGCTCAGTCTCGGTCAGCACTTTGCTTAGCAGCAGGGAATCCTCCGTTCCGGCTGCCGTGCAATGGGAGAGCTTAACGCCAGCCTCAAGCACGCGCTCAGCCATCCATTCACCACCGACTTTGCCCAAACAAACGAAAGCAAGTGATGTAGCGGTAGGCAGCTTTGCTATTTCCAAGAGGGAGGCCTGCTCTATGATCGCCCCGATAACGGTCAATTTTTTTCCGAATGGCTGAAGCATTTGCTTTACTTCCTCTGCATGATTGAGAGTAGTGACGACAGCATCCGCACGGCTGACCGCTTCATTAAGCGAGCCGCTCTCCGAACGTATATCCTCTAAAAAACAGCGTTCCACGTCCGCGCCTGTAAGGCGGCTAATCTCACGGCTATAAAATAAATGGTCATGGCCTTTGCACTCCACGAATAGAAGCCGCTGCGGTCTGGTCGAATCGGTTTCCAGCATGAGGGTATAAGCAAGGCCAGCCTGAAAATATTGTTTCAAGGAAACTTGATTTCGGACCGCTTCCTTTTGCGCATGAGTAAGCATTTTTTTCATAGGAATACGTTCTTGTTGCAGTCTGTCAACCTCTGGACCGGCAATAACCTGCGTTCCCCGACCCTTTTGAACAGAAACAAGCCCTTCTTCTTTTAACTGGCTGTACACCCAATTGATCGTATTGCGATTGAGTCCTAAAAATTCAGCTAACTCGCCGGCAGGCGGAAGCATGTCGCCCGCTTGCATGTCGCCGGTTCCAATGAGCCATTTAAACTGCTCTTTAATTTGAGTGTTCACATTAAAGGTGAGTGTCGGGTCGACGCGCAGAACGAGCCGTCTATGCTGCATAGCGTTTACCTCATTTCATAGTCAACTAGTTATATTATAGCGTGATCATAGAAGAGAACACAACTTTAAGTCGAGCTTAATACGAAAGAAACGTTGACAAGGTGGGAGAAATCATTTATATATAACTATATAACTAGTTAACTATTCATTTGGAGGAGTGGAACAATGGACACATTCTATGTACGATTCATAGCTAAGCTTAAGGATGCGGGAGGAAGCAGCGTGCGGAGTCCCTTAAAGGTTTCCTTGCCTAAAGCAGCATGGGGGGCTGGGGGAGGATTTATTGTCATTTTTCTGCTGACGATGCTGACTGAGAAGTCTGATCTTGTATGGATTATGGCTCCGTTCGGAGCTACCTGTGTACTGGTGTTCGGCATATGGGATTCCCCGTTATCGCAGCCGCGCAATGTGATCGGCGGGCATTTCATATCAACGGCTGTCGGCTTGCTGCTTTATCATTGGTTTGGACAAGGGAGCCTTGTGATGGCGGCTGGAGTAGGACTTGCTATTGGGCTAATGATGCTAACGAAGACGACTCATCCTCCTGCGGGAGCCGATCCGCTAGTTGTCATTATGGCTGGCAGCAGCTGGTCCTTTTTAATCAACCCCGTACTGCTTGGCGCGATTGTTATTGTGGGAATGGCTCTCGTCATCAACAATTTGGATAAGACCAAAAAATACCCAACCTTTTGGAGATGAGCTTAGGGACACGTTATGGCTAAACGGTTTAGTAGATTTTTATTTTCTGCTTGCAACATAGGACAGCCCGTAAGACGAGCACGAATGGCCAGTGCCTGTCTTACGGGCTGTCTTATGTGCTTTCATACGGTTATGCATCGCTATATTAATCTGCTTTATCCGCGTCTTGCTCCTCATTAAACCAAAGAGGATCCTCGCAATCGACTTCTCCGTTATAGTTAATCAGCAGCTCTTCGCCTGCCTTAATATCGGTAAAGGCAAAAAAGTCTACCGTCAAATTGTCAAAATTAAGCTCATAGAATGTGTTCGGCGTATACGAGTGATTAAACAACATCCCGTAGCCTAGCAAAAGAGCGGAATGGTTTGCTCCATATTCAAAAGCGTAGTCGGCAAAAATCGTTTTTTCAAGATGGACATGCTCCTCGTTCTCGTAAGGAAGGACCGGCGCTTCGTGAATAAGCGCGCCCTCGGCGATGTCCTGGGTGGCGAATACGCCTCGGTTCAGCTCACCATTGCTGAGCTGGGAAGTTCGAATTTCAATCATATTCATATCCTCTGTCCACTAAAGCATATAATGGCATTCTTTTTTCTAAACATTATAGCCTGCATTCGCCAAAAATAGCAATGCTGCTGCATTCAGCCACCTTAATGATGCTTTTTACGAAGGTACTATAAAAACATGGTACTATTGCAGTTCATTCTCCTCTTGTATAGTTGAGCTAGTGATATATGGCATACATACGATAAGGAACATTCGCCAGAGGCAGAAAGGTGACTTGACGCCATGAACAGAGCTTTCACAAGGCATGAGGAGCTGCAGTACAAAGCCGCTGTACTCAAACAATATGAAGTCTATGGTTATCAGGTCGCCTATTATGTGCTGGAGAATGAAGCGCTGGCGGCACAGGCAGTCATGCAGGCTCTTAAGCAATTATTTCAAGATGAGCAATTTTTCAAGCAGCCTCAGTCTGAACAAAAGCAGCAAACAAAACGTGCCGTCATGAAGCATTCCTTGCTTAGTAAACTCCCTGCTCGGCCATCCTCGCTCGGAATCATCTAAACTAGAAGCAGCTGTGCTATAACAGCTCGCTCCCCGCTTTTTTATTAACAACAGCGGCTTTGAACGCATAGCGCCACCCATGCCAGATTGCAATAAAATACCGTCCGAATTTTCCAAACAGGCGAATTTCGGACGGTATTTTGGTTCATTCGGCTTAAAGCGCTTAGCTAGCTGGAAGCGACTTTCAAGCGGATCATATTCCACGAAGCTTTGCCGAGTACGGCGCTAACTTGTCCGCCATCCACTTTGGCTGTGCCATTGTTATGCGGCAGCACCTGATTAGGATGAGCTTTCGTATTACTAGCCTTAAGATCGTCATGCTCCAGAACAACATGCTCGATGAGGCTAACGTTGCCGAAGCTGCGAATATCAACATCAAGGTCCAGCGATTCTTTCAAATGACGGTTGACAGCGAAAATCGTAATTTCTCCATGCTCCTCATTATGAACGCTAATGGCCTCCAGATAAGGAACATCTGTAAAATCCTTCGAATCGTATTTTGGCGATGAAGTAATCGGTTGAAGCACAGTGCCTCGTCCATAAAGCGATGCGTGCTTGTAAGGGAAATAAGTCGTTTGCAGCCACAGCGGTCCGCCATTTTCCGTCATAATCGGAGCGATAACGTTTATAAGCTGAGCCAGGCAAGCGATTTTCACCCGATCCGCGTGCTTAAGCAGTGTAATGACGAAGCAGCCGACAGCAAGCGCATCCTCAAGCGTATAGACATCCTCAAATTCTGGCGGCGCAATATGCCAGCGTTCCTCGGCCCGGCTTGTGCCAATGGAATTCCATACATTCCACTCATCGAGCGACAGCATGAGCTTCTTCTTGCTGCGCTTCTTCGCCTTCATGTAATCCGCAATCGCCGTTACGCTGTAGATGAATTGATCCATATCGAGCGATTTTGCAAGGAAATTTTCCGAGTTGTTCTCATTATTGTTGTAATACGTATGCAGCGACAGGTAGTCAACCTGATCATACGTCAAATCCAGAACGGTCGCTTCCCAATCGGCAAAGGTGCTCATGCCGCTCGATGAGCTGCCGCAAGCAACAAGCTCGATGGATGGATCAACCCAGCGCATCACTTTAGCCGTTTCATTTGCAAGCCTGCCGTATTCAACGGCTGTTTTGGCACCGATTTGCCAAGGACCGTCCATTTCATTGCCCAAACACCACGTTTTGAACTTATGAGGTTCTTTATAGCCGTGTGAAATGCGCAGATCGCTATAATAGGAGCCGGATGGATGATTGCAATATTCAACGAGATTGCGTGCCGCATCGACGCCGCGCGTGCCAAGATTGACCGCCATCATGACTTCGGAGCCTACGAGCTTAGCCCAATCGGCAAATTCGTTTGTGCCCACCTCATTCGTTTCGGTTGTCCACCAAGCCAGCTCAAGCAGACGCTTGCGTTCTTCCTTCGGGCCAACGCCATCCTCCCAATTGTAGCCAGAGACGAAATTTCCGCCTGGATAGCGTATAATAGGAACGTTGAGTGCTTTAATCGCTTCGAGCGCATCGCGGCGGAAGCCGTTCTCATCAGCCGTCGGATGGCCCGGCTCATAAATGCCTCCGTATACAGCGCGTCCCAGATGCTCAATGAATGATCCATATAGACGCGGGTCAACCTCGGCAATTTTAAAATGTTTATCAATGAGCATCGTTGATTTCAATGACATAATGGTAAACCTCCTATTGATTGAATTAGCCAAAAACTGAATTCATGTACTTGCTAACTACTTATATTTTTAACATAATGAATAAATACAAGCAATGATTAAGCGCTGTAATGAAGAAGGATAAGCTAAATTGCTAATCCTATAATTAGGATGTGACAGAATGTACTTAACGACGAATGCGGAGTCGCTTCGAGTTTACGAAGCGCTGGCAAGCGAGGTTCGCCTGCAAATTATTGATTTGCTGGATGAGCGTGAACGTCATATTAAAGAGCTGGCAGCGGAGCTTTATTTGAGCAGCGCGATTGTCAGCACCCATGTGAGCAAGCTTCAGCAGGCGGGTATTGTGACGAGCAAAATGAAGCGCGTAGGTGGCGGGACGTATAAATATTGCTCACTTTCGGCCGAATATTTGCAAATCAGGCTGTCAAAGCCTAATGACCAGAAGCGAAAAAATATGGAAACGATGCTGCCAGTCGGCCATTATACCGATGTAGCGGCCTTCCCAACCTGCGGCATTGCAACCGTGGAGAAGCTGATTGGCCAATATGATAATCCTAAATATTTTTTGGACCCGGAGCGGATGAATGCCGGCATTTTATGGTTTGCCAGAGGCTATGTCGAATATAAGGTGCCCAATCATCTATTTGTTGATCAGCGGGTGCAGGAATTGGAAATTTCACTGGAGATAGGATCTGAAGCGCCGCAAATTAATGAAAATTGGCCCTCGGATATTCGCTTTTTTATTAATGGCTTGTATTTGGGCGAATGGACGAGTCCGGGCGACTTTGGACGTGTGCGTGGACGGCTGTCACCGGATTGGTGGCAGGGCGATGTGAATCAGTATGGCTTGCTTAAGGTGCTGCGTCTCAATGCGAATGGAACCTTCATTGATGGCTTGCAAATATCCGAGCTGACGATTCATGATTTGGATTGGGAAACCCCGTTTCTGACGCTTCGCATCAGCGCCGAGGAAAGCGTTCCGGGCAGGGGAGGATTAACCTTGTACGGCAAAGGGTTTGGCAATTACAATCAAGATATAAGAATTCGTACCTATTATGATTAAACCCCAAACACTTCAATGGAAATAGCTGGATGAAAATGGAGGGATCGTAGTGGCGCCTTATTGTCGTGTGCTCATTGTAGATGATGAAATATTAGTCAGACAAGGCATTAAGCACTTATTGAATTGGGAAAAGGAAGGCTTTCAAATCGTCGGCGAAGCGGCGAGTGGAACGGAGGCGCTGGAGAAAATTCAGCAGCTGGAGCCGCATATCGTCATAACGGATATTGTAATGCCTGTCATGGATGGTGCCGAGCTGACCCGAATGGTCAAAGCGAGATACCCGGAAATTGAAGTGATTGTGCTTAGCAGCTTTGGGGAATTTGATTATGTAAGATCGACCTTTCAAAGCGGCGTTGCCGATTATATATTGAAGCCTAAGCTAGAGGCGACGCATCTGCTTGAGGTTTTAAAGCGTACTGCTCAGCGAATTCCTTCCTTGAAGCTGGAGCATGCACCAGCCGATAGAGACACAACGGTGCAGCTATTGCTGGATATGCTGATGGATGGCTTTGGCGTAGAGCTTGACGAGGAAGTGGGGGCGGAAGCATTTCCTTACAGCAGCTTTCGAATGCTTGGTGCAGAATACAAGTCGGCAGGAGACATAAAGGCTGTGGAAGCGGTGGCGGAGCTGCTGAAAAAAAGGATGGAGGCAGAGCTTGTCGTTTCCCTGGAGGAGTCGGTTTATTTTCCGCTAAGGGTGGAAAAGGGACGTGTCGTGCTGCTTATTAATTTGAATGAGCGGGAAAGCCAGCAGCTTGCTGCCGCCGCGCGCAGATTGGATGAGTGGACGGGCGAGCAGCAGCTTGAGGCAAGATGGACGCTGGGAGAGCCGTTTAGCGATTACACCGAGGTAGGCGATCATTTTAAGCTCAGCTTTCTGAAAATGAGTGAATACCGCTTTTTTCTGACGGAGCCGAACCGTCTGCTTGTTGCAGGGGAGCTGCCCTATATGCCGCCTGATGAAGAGAAATTTGATTTGCCAAGGTTTTCAGAGCAGCTGAGCAAGCAGCAGTTTGAGAGCGCTTTTAGCGATCTGCTCGCTCATGTGCAGGGCGCTCCGCATTTTTATAAGAAGGACGTATTCGAGTTTAAGTCCTTCCTTAGCAATATTATTTTTAATATAACGATTGTAGTGGGCCGTCTGGAGGTGGATGCCAAGCATTTGGAAGAGGCGAAATACCGCTATTTTAAGGACATAGGCGATGCCTTGCATATAAGTGAAGCGATTCAATTAATGGAGTCTTTCGTGAGCGAGGCGGAGACTGTACTGGCAACCCGCAAGCAGGCAGCAGGCAATCCGAATATGGCCATGCTGCTTGCCTATATAGGCGAGCATTTTGCGGAGCCTCTAAGCCTGACGGAGCTGGCGAAGCATTTTCATTTTAACCCGTCGTATTTGTCTACGTATTTCAGCTCGCATAATAATGAAGGCTTTAGTGAATATTTGAACAAAATTCGAGTGGAAAAGGCGGCAGAACTGCTGTTGGCGGATACGGCATCCATTTCGGAAATAAGCGGCATGGTGGGGTACTCGGATCATAGTTATTTTACAAAGGTGTTCAAAAAAATAACGGGTCTGTCGCCAAGTCATTATCGGAAACAATATGTCAACCAGAAAAGGGACTAGTGCATGAAGGCATTTTTGGCAAAATTTAAATACCACGGCTTGTTTATTAAAATGTTTACCGTCACCTTAGTCAGCATCATTTCGGTTTCGCTGCTTACTACGCTTGTAATGCTGCAAATGTCGCAGCGATTATTTATGGATACCTTCAGCATTACGAATGGAAAAATCATGAACCAGGTGCAGACGAATTTTGAATCGTTCAGCTATTCCATCGTGACGGCTACCAATACCGTTCAGCAGAGCGGAACGCTCAAATCGTTTCTGACTGATCCGGATGAGCGAACCATTCCGACGTTGCGAAGATATTATGAAGCAAACACACAAGTAAAACGGATTCAATCAGGAGTCGCTGCATATCCAGTGACAATTACGATTACAGGCATAAATGGTCGAAGTCATTCGACGGATGGCGCCTATTGGCCACGCTCTGCGGCGAAGCTTCGCAGCAGCGAGCTGACGGAGAATGCGCTGAAGGAGCCTCGCCGAATTTTATATGAGCTCGATCGAGACAGTCTGACAGACAAGGGTGCCCCAGATCCGGTTATTGTAGCTACCAAAGCGCTGCTGGAGCGGACAAGCGGCCAACTGTACGGCCAGCTTTATTTTGCAATTAGGGAGAAGGAGTTTCAAAAGTTTTACACAAGCTTCACCAGCAGTGGGAATAACGTAGTCATATTAAATCGAGCAGGC
The DNA here is from genome assembly GCF_036894955.1 of Paenibacillus sp. KS-LC4. Lineage (NCBI taxonomy): Bacteria > Bacillati > Bacillota > Bacilli > Caryophanales > Paenibacillaceae > Paenibacillus > Paenibacillus sp. KS-LC4. The sequence goes on from NZ_CP145905.1 coordinate 2,136,832, forward strand.
ATGATCGTTTCAAGCAACAGCGAGCAGTTAATCGGCACAACAGCACCAGAGCTGCTCGCTGTTGCCAAGCAAATTGAGGAGCAGCAGCTAGATGTAATGGATACAAAGGCTATGGGAAAAAGCAGCCTTGTATTGTCCAAATATTTGCCGACCTATGATTTTTATTTGGTGAATTTAATTGATAAGCAGCAGGTTATGAGTCAAATGGTTGATTTCAAGAGGGTTGCCCTCATCTCCCTTGCCATCGTACTGCTGGCTCTCATTATCGTCTTTGTCATTTCAAGGCGCCTGACGAAATCGCTGACGCTGCTGGCGCGGCAAATTTCACGCGTGACGAAAAATGATTTCAATAATTACACTTCGGTAACGGGAAGCTACGAGATCAAGCAGCTCGGCAATGCCTACAACTATATGCTGGATGAGCTGAACGATTATGTTAAGCGGCTTATCCAGACACAGAAGGATCAGCGTAATGCGGAGCTGTCTGCGCTGCAAATGCAGATCAATCCACATTTTTTATATAATACGCTGGCGTCGATTAAAATTTTGGTTCAGCAGGGCAATAAGGATAAGGCCGCGGAAACGATAAACGCGCTGATCTCTTTGCTGCAAAATACCGTAAGCAATATAAGCGAGACGATTACGGTTTCACAGGAGCTCGTCAACCTCAAAAACTATGTATTTATTAACCATGTGCGGTATGGCGAGCAGATTCGGGTCAACTACTTTGCTGACAAGGATTGTATGGGTGCTCATTTACCGAAGCTCGTTATCCAGCCGTTTATGGAGAATGCTTTTTTCCATGCCTTCCATGAGCGCAGCGAGGGATATATATATGTACTTATTTCCCGTGAGGGCGAATCGCTCATTTGTGAGGTCGTGGACAATGGGGTCGGCATTAGCGGTCTGAGTAACGGTGAAGCTGGAGCCGAGACTAACGAAGCAGCTCAAAATAACGATGAGCGCGGGGTGCATTCGGCAAGTCATTTCTTCTCGGGCATTGGCATACGCAATGTGCATGACCGCTTGACCTTGCTTTATGGTGAAGGCTACGGGGTGACGATTGTCAGTGACCCAGGTCAAGGGACACGGGTGAAAATCAAGCTGCCTTTGTTATTTGAGTAATGATTTTTTAAAGTAGCGGCTCGCAGGATCAATCCTGCATGAGCCGCTGTTTTTTTACAATAGCGCCACTAAATTGATGAGGTCAGTATAATAGTAGCCGAACAAGCACAAAATTCAAATACATCTTTTACATGCGCAAGGAGGTTGATTATTGATAAAAATTGGAAATTGGCACTTGGCAATGAAAAAAGAGAAATGAGCCACATTGGAGCGCTCAATCCAGTACTTAGAAGATGAAGCCTGATCTTTCCAACTGCCGTCTAAATATATTACCAATAAGCAAATTAATTACTATTGGAAAAAAATAACTGCTGTTTATGTAATAAAAGAATGACAAATCCCTATAAAGATATTGCTATCGAACACAATAAACAGATTGTTATAATGAATGATGTTAGCCGGCAAACGCTTTCAGTTATGCAGACAATGATAAAGGGGTTGGGTTTCGTGAAAAAAATGCTTGCCATCCTTTTGGCCAGCTTCGTGCTGCTCACAGCATGTTCAGCTAAAACAGACAATGCTACAAATACAGGCAGCGGAAACGCAGCAGGAACAGGTACTAAAGAAATTACAGTTTGGGCATGGGACAAGACGTTTAACATCGGCGCTATGGAGCGTGCGGGTGCGGCTTATGCTGCTAAGCATCCTGATTCCGGCGTAAAACTTAACATTGTTGAAAATGCACAAGCTGACATTATTCAGAAGCTGAATGCAGGTCTTAACTCTGGTACTACAAAAGGTCTTCCAACGATCATTCTGATTGAAGACTACCGTGCGCAAAGCTTCCTGCAAGCTTACCCGGATGCTTTCTTTGATCTGTCTGACTACATCAAGCCAGCAGACTTTGCTGAATACAAAATTGGACCAACAAGCCTTGATGGTAAACAGTATGGCGTACCGTTTGACTCCGGCGTAGCGGGACTTTATGTAAGAACAGACTACTTGGAGCAAGCTGGCTACAAAGTAGCTGATTTGCAAAACCTGAACTGGGATCAAGTTATTGAGATCGGTAAAGCTGTAAAAGCAAAAACAGGCAAGCAATTGCTTTCCCTAGATCCTAATGACCTGGGTATTATCCGGATGATGATTCAGTCCGCTGGATCATGGTACCTGAAGGCTGATGGCGTAACACCTGATATTGCAGGCAACGTAGCACTGAAAGAAGCTTTCGAAACGTACAAAAAAATGATGGAAGCTGACATTGTAAAAGTGCATTCCGACTGGAGCCAGTTTGTTGCAGGCTTTAACAGCGGCGATGTAGCAAGCATTCCAACAGGAAACTGGATTACAGCTTCCGTGAAAGCAGAAGCTTCGCAATCCGGCAAATGGGCTGTAGTGCCATTCCCTAAACTGACGAACAACGCGGCTTCCGTTAACGCTTCGAACCTTGGCGGCAGCTCGTGGTATGTGATGAACGTTGATGGCAAAGAAGCGGCAGCAGAGTTTTTGAAAGAAACGTTTGGTTCTGACGTGGATCTGTATCAAACGCTCGCTAAAGATATCGGCGCTATCGGCACACTGAAAGCGGCAGCTGACGGCGAAGCTTATAAAGCGGCTGATGATTTCTTCGGCGGACAAAAAACAGTAGCTGATTTCGCAAAATGGACTGCAGAAATTCCAAGAGTTAACTACGGTATGCATACGTATGCAATCGAGGACATCCTTGTTGTAGAAATGCAAAACTACATGGGCGGCAAAGCAATCGACCAAGTATTGGCTGATGCTCAAGCTCAAGCTGAAACACAAGTTAAATAAATTCGACCATACGGCAGATGAATAAAATCTTGGGCAATCAAAGCCTCGTCAGTATCGTTCGCACTGTTACTGGCGAGAGCGGCGGATTGCCCCGAGATTTTATTTCCGTGAAGAAAGGGGTTAGGCTATCGTGAAAGCAGCGCAGCCTGGCATAAAAATTCGTAATCGAGCAAACTTGACAGGATGGCTGTTCGTCATCATTGCTGTCGTTCTAATAGCAGCATTTTATTTCTACCCAATGGTTCAGGCGCTCCTTCTATCGTTCAAATCCGGCAAAGGGATGAACCTCCACTATGTAGGCTTTGACAATTACATTCGTCTATTCAGTGATCAGACGTTCCGTGTCGCAGTAAAAAATACATTCGTTTATCTCATCATTCAAGTTCCGGTTATGATCGTGCTCGCGATGTTTATTTCCGTGCTGCTGAATGATAGCAAGCTGAAGTTTAAGGGCTTTTTCCGTACAGCGATTTTCCTGCCGGCGGTTACATCTCTTGTAGCTTATTCGGTTATTTTCAAATACTTATTTGCAGGCGACGGTCTTGTGAACGCATTGCTGCTCAAGCTGCATCTGATTGGCACGCCTATTCAATGGATTACAGATCCTTTCTGGGCTAAAATTACGGTTATTATTGCCATTACGTGGCGTTGGACAGGCTATAACATGATTTTCTACTTATCTGCTTTGCAAAATATTGACCATTCGATTTATGAGGCTGCCAAGATCGATGGCGCGTCCTCGACTAGACAATTTTTCGGCATTACAATGCCTTTGCTCAAGCCTATTATTTTATTTACATCCATTACATCGACAATCGGTACACTGCAGCTGTTCGACGAGGTTGTGAACATTACGAAGGGCGGACCAGGCAATGCGTCTATGTCTATCTCCCAGTACATTTACAATCTGTCCTTCAAATATTCCGCAGACTTCGGATATGCAGCAACGGTGTCTTATTCTATTGTAATTATGATTATTATTTTGGCATTTGTTCAGTTTAAAGCGGCAGGTGATAAAAATGGATAAGCTAAAACGGGTATCAATTTATATTTTTCTCAGCGTTGCAGCGTTCGTTTCCATTTTCCCGTTTCTGTGGATGGTCGTCAGCGCGACGAACAGCTCCTCGGATGTAACACAAGGCAGACTGCTTCCAGGCAGCAAGCTTATTGAAAATATTAATAACTTGTTTAGCTCGGTTGACATTGTGCCGGCGCTCACAAATTCTGCTAAAATTTCGATTTCGACGACGGTGCTGGCGATGCTGATTGCTTCGCTTGCAGGGTACGGCTTTGAAATTTATAAAAGCAAGGCAAAGGACATCGTCTTCACGATTTTGCTGCTGTCGATGATGATTCCGTTCGCGGCGATTATGGTTCCGCTGTATCAAATGTTTGCAGGAATTTCGAGCAGCATTCCATTTCTAGGCCTTGATACGCTTTCGGGCGTCGTGCTGCCAACGATGACGACAGCGTTTCTCATCTTCTTTTTCCGTCAAAACACAAAAATGTTTCCGAAAGAGCTGCTCGAGGCAGGTCGGATTGACGGCTTGAACGAGCTGGCCCTGTTCTTCCGCATTTATGTGCCGACGATGAAGACGACGTATGCCGCAGCGGGAATTATTACGTTCATGTCTAGCTGGAACAACTACTTGTGGCCGCTTATCGTGCTGCAATCGCCGGACAAACGTACCATTCCAATGCTCATCTCCAATCTCGGCTCCAGCTACACGCCGGATTACGGCATGATTATGATGGCAATCGTTATTTCAACCATTCCGACGGCGCTTGTGTTCTTCCTGATGCAAAGACACTTTGTAGCAGGTATGACGGGTTCGGTCAAATAATATTTATAGCAAGGGATAGGCGGCTGCATGCCGAGCATGCAGCCGCCTGACTTATCATCTACTTATCATCTACGTAATGGAGGATTTACTTTATGAATACTGCAAAGCCGAGCCTTGACTGGCTAACTGATGTAAGTGTATTTGCTGTTAACCGGGTTCCCGCTCATTCCGATCACCGTTATTATGAAACAGCAGCAGAGGCGGAAGTTGATGGCAGCATGAAGCTGCGTCACAGTCTGAATGGCAGCTGGAAGTTCAACTATGCCGTTAGACCTGCTGATCGTCCGGCCTCTTTTTATGAGCAAACTTTTAATAGCGATAGCTGGGAAGCGATTGAGGTGCCAGGCCATATTCAACTTCAAGGCTTCGGCAAGCCGCAATATGTGAATACGATGTATCCTTGGGATGGACATCATGACCTGCGTCCGCCAGCCATTCCTGAAAATGATAATCCGGTTGGAAGCTATGTAAAGCATTTTTCCGTGCCGCAAAACATGGTTGGCAAGCCGGTATATATTTCTTTCCAAGGCGTAGAATCAGCTTTTTATGTATGGCTGAATGGGGAGTTTGTCGGTTACAGCGAGGACAGCTTTACACCAGCTGAATTTGACTTGACCCCATATTTACAAGATGGAGACAATAGGCTGGCAGTTGAGGTTTATCAGCGCAGCACGGGCAGCTGGCTTGAGGATCAGGATTTCTGGCGTTTTTCCGGTATATTCCGCGATGTCTACTTGTACACGGTTCCGGCTATCCATGTTAACGATTTGTTTGTAAAAACGGAGCTTGATGCAGCTTATGAGCAAGGTACGCTGCAAGTAGATTTGAAGCTTAGCGGTGCGGCTGAAGGCGCAAGCTTGAAGCTGGCTTTGAAGGATGCAGACGGCCAGACCATTGCAGCTGGAGCCGCAGCGGCTAATGCTGCTGGAGTATGGACAGCTTCGCTTGACGCAGGTGCGGTGTCGCTATGGAATGCTGAAAATCCATATTTATACAAACTATATGTAGAGGTCTATAATGCCGCAGGCGAGCTTATTGAAGTCGTTCCGCAGCGCGTAGGCTTCCGAAAATTCGAAATGATTGATAAAGTTATGCATATCAATGGCAAAAGAATTGTTTTCAAAGGCGTTAATCGTCATGAATTTAACCCTCGCAGAGGACGGGCGATTACGGCAGACGATATGCTGTGGGACGTTAAGACGATGAAACAAAACAATCTAAATGCTGTTCGAACTTCCCATTACCCGAACCAATCGTTATGGTATGAGCTGTGTGATATTTACGGATTGTATGTCATTGATGAGATGAATTTGGAAACGCATGGCTCGTGGCAAAAAATGGGCGCGGTAGAGCCATCGTGGAACGTTCCTGCTAATAAGCCGGAGTGGGAGGCCATCGTCATGGATCGGGCGATCTCGATGGTTGAGCGCGACAAAAACCATCCGTCGATTCTTATCTGGTCTGTCGGTAATGAAGCTTACGCAGGTGAGGTATTGCTGAACGTGTCGAACTATTTCCGCAGCACGGACCCTAGCCGTCTCGTTCATTACGAAGGGGTATTCCATAACCGCGACTATGACGCAACGAGCGACATGGAAAGCCGTATGTATGCAAAGCCGGCTGATATCGAGCTTTATTTGAATGATAATCCGCAAAAGCCGTACATTAGCTGTGAGTATATGCATGCAATGGGCAACTCGGTTGGCGGCATGCACAAATATACAGAGCTTGAGCAAAAATATGCGTTGTACCAAGGCGGCTTTATTTGGGATTACATTGATCAGGTCATTGTGAAAAAAGATCGCTACGGCAAGGAGTTCCTCGCTTATGGCGGCGATTTTGACGACCGTGCAACCGATTATAATTTCTGTACGAACGGTATCGTGTATGCCGATCGCAAGGTTTCGCCCAAAATGCAGGAGGTGAAGTTCCTTTATCAGAATATCAAGCTGCTTCCTGACCGTGAAGGCGTGAAAATCGTCAATGAAAATCTGTTCGAAGGAACAGATGCTTATGAGCTTGTTATCAAGCTGCATCTGGAAGGGGCTGAGGTTTTCCGCAGCGTAAGCGAGGTTCAAGTCGCTGCGCAAAGCGAAGCCTACATTCCAGTTGTCCTTCCAGCAGCCGAGCAAGCGGGTGAGTATGTCATTCACGCAGCCTTGCAGCTTAAGGAAGCGACGCTGTGGGCAGAAGCAGGACATGAGCTATCGTTCGGCCAATTCGTATTTTTAGTGGAGCCAAAAGCAGCAGCGGCGCTTCCAGCAGGTGAGCTGCGCGTCGTAGAAGGTGATGTCAACATCGGTGTGCATGGCCGTGATTTTAGCATCATGTTCTCCAAGCAAGCCGGCACATTGACTTCGGTCAGCTATTCGGGTAAAGAGATGATTGCCCTGCCTCCGGCTCCGCTGTTCTGGCGGGCGACGACGGATAATGACAAAGGATTTTCCCTTGGCTTTGATTCCGGCATATGGTTTGCTGCGAGCTTGACACGCAAATGTATTAGCGTTGTTTTGACGCAAGAGACGGGAACCGCAACGGTAACGTTCCAATATCGTCTTAGCATCAGCGCTGATGTATTGGTGACAGTGGCCTATACTGTTCTGGGTGACGGAAGCGTGCAGGTGAAATCGCGTTATGAGGGAGCGGCGAATTTGCCGAAGCTGCCGATTTTCGCACTTTCGTTCAAGGTGCCTGCGGACTATCATAACCTGAACTGGTATGCGATGGGTCCAGATGAGAACTACATTGACCGTGCATTCGGAGCGCGTCTTGGCGAGTTCCAAAACGTTGCCGCAGATAATGTATCCGGTTATGTTGTACCGCAAGAATCGGGCAATCGTACTGGCGTCCGCCGCGTAAGCATTACGAATGATCTCGGACGAGGCCTGCGCATTACGGCACCAGCGACTCAGCCTGTGGAATGCAATATTGCGCCTTATACCGCATTTGAGCTGGAGAGCGCTCAGCATCACCATGAGCTTCCAAACGTTCATTATACGGTCGTAACGGTAGCTGGCAGACAAATGGGTGTTGGCGGTGACGACAGCTGGGGTGCGCCTGTCCATGATGAATATTTAATCCAAGCGGATCAGGAGCTGGCTTTTGAGTTTTTAATCAGTCGAGTATAAAAGTTGAAGCTAAGAGCAATTTGTGCATGAATTGCTGTATTACGACAATGAGAAGAAGAGGAGGGCATTTGCTCTCCTCTTCTTCTCATTATATTAAAAATTTTTAATTTTAATTTTAACGCTTCAGCTGCTCGAAATCCGCCCGTGTCATTCCGTAAAAAACCAAGTCCTCAAATTCGCCCCATTTGAAAATATGCTGCTTAAATTCACCTTCATATTTCATCCCGATTTTTTTCATGACGTTGGAGGAGGCGGGGTTTTTAGCCATAGCTGCTGCCATAATTTTATTCAACTCCAATTGCTCGAAGCCGAACTGGATAACACGCTTAGCGGCTTCCGTCGCATAGCCATGCCCCCAATAAGGCTTTCCAGACCAGTAGGACAACTCGCCGCGCTGATCCGGCTTGCTAAGGTTCAAGCTCATACAGCCAATTAAGGCATCATCTTTTTTGCGGGTCACTGCAAAAGGAAAGCCCTCTCCATTGCTTGCTCTCACTGTATTGTTGCTAATCCACTCTTCCGCTGCCCCATCCGGATAAGGATAAGGAATCGACAAGGTTGTGCTTGCTACTTCAATATTGCCAGCCAGCTTCTGGACTCTGCTTGCGTCGGCTAAGTTAAACGCTCTCAGGATCAACCGATCTGTTTCAAGTGTTGGCTGCATAAGGAAACACCTCGCAATCATTGATTTTTTTGAAATACAGGAAGGGATATATAACTCTTATCCTGCCTCTCTATTTCTCGGAATGAGACGGGCAGCATCGCCCAAGGATTGAGGGCAGCCGTTTCACCTTTCCCTTGTCTTATTTTATAGGCTGTCCCTTGAAAATAGCAATGAGCGAATCGTCACGGGCATAAGTTAAGCATGGTCTTGACAACGTTCACGAAATGACTGAGTTTGACCGTTTGTGAAAATAATAGATAAAGAAACCAATTGACATCGCATCAATGACTGAATATAATCGTTTTATAAACAAAACGTTCATAAACATTCATTTAGACGACTGGTCGATTTCATAAACGATCAAATAGGCGGTGAGGAACATTTTTGGCGAGGAACGCAAAAATTTAATTTTAGCTTTAGTGGAAGAACAGAGGCGTGTTGACCTACAGGCTCTATGTGAGAAATTTCAAGTGTCGGAGTCGACGATTCGCCGGGATTTGCGGGAGATGGAGGAAGCGGGACTGCTAAAGCGCACGCATGGCGGAGCAATCTCGGTTCGCAGCGTAAATTTTGAACCGAGCTTTTCTGAAAAGGAGATTACATCGACGCAGCAAAAGAAAGCGATTGCAGCGAAAGCGGTTCAATGGATTAGCAATGGAGATACGATTTTGCTTGACTCTGGCACGACCACTTTTTATTTAATGCAGCAATTGACAGCGTTTTCGAAGCTGACGGTTGTTACGAATTCGCTTATGCTGCCGCAGGATTTGGAGCTGCCGCCTGGCATTGATGTCATTGTACTGGGCGGGGCTTATCGGCCTGGCGTATTGTCATTGGTGGGCCCGATAACGGAGCGCAGTCTTGATTTCATTAAGGTGGATAAGGCGTTTATGGCAACGAACGGTATGGACTTAGAGGAAGGGCTAAGCACGCCGAACGTCGTGGAGGGAGACATCAAGCGCAAAATGATCAAGCGTGCTGACCTCATTATTTTACTCAGCGACAGCAGCAAGGTCAATCAGGTCAGCTTCTCGCGCTTTGCTGATTGGAGCGATATTGATATATGCATTACCGATTCGGAGATGCCGGAGGATTTTGCTCGGAAGCTGGAGGAGCGAGGCGTAGAGGTGTATCGCACTTCGGCAGGAAAGGAGGCGTAACAGAATGTCCAAGCAGCAAGTCATTACACTTACGTTGAATCCTTCTATGGACAAGACGATTATGCTTCAGGAGCTGAAGGTAGGAGGGCTCAATCGTGCCGAGGACATAAGGCTTGATCCTGGCGGCAAGGGCATCAATGTGGCGCGAATCGTTCACACCTTTGGCGCGAGCGTCACCGCCGCTGGCTTCATCGCCGGTGGCATCGGCAAACGAATTATAGGGGAGCTGGACCGTTCGGGTATTCAAACTGCGTTCGTAGAAGTACCTGGCGAGACGCGGACGAATTTGAAGCTTGTCGACCAGAAGCAACGAACGACGACCGAGGTCAATGAGCTAGGCTTTACGGTAAGTGAGAGTCAGCTTGACGAGCTTAACCAATTGCTGGATGAGCTGCTGCCCAAGGCGTCTGTCCTTGTACTTGGAGGCAGCTTGCCGAAGGGAGCACCGCCTGAGCTGTATCATCATTTTATTATAAAAGCGCGCAAGCTGGGCGTACGAACGATTCTGGATGCGGATGGCGAGGCGATGGTCACCGGCATTAAAGCGATTCCATTTGCTGTCAAGCCTAATCAGTATGAGCTGGAGCAGCTTGTTCAGCGCAAGCTGGACACGACGGAAGAAATCATTCGGGCTGGAAAACAGCTGCTTGCTCAGGGGATTACGCTCGTCATTATTTCGATGGGCGCAGATGGAGCCATCGTCATGAGCGGTGATGAAGCCTATATGGCCAAGCCGTTCCCGATTGAGGCGCTGAGCACAGTTGGTGCCGGCGATTCGATGGTAGCCGTGCTTGCGCAGGCGCTTTTGCAAAATAGCAGCCTTGAGGATGTAGCAAGGTGGAGTACAGCCGCAGGAACAATAACGGCTTCCAAAGCAGGCACCCAAGTATGCGAGTTCGAGGAAATTCGCAGCCGGGCAGGAGATATTGATATTCAAGCATTGTGATTATATTAAAGTGATTAGCGACATCATAAGGGAGGAATTGACATGAAGAAATTGCTGGCGGTAACTTCTTGCCCCACTGGCATTGCCCATACGTATATGGCCGCGGAATCATTGCTAAAGATGGCGGAGGAGAAGGGCGTTCCACTGAAGGTGGAGAAGCGCGGCGCGCTTGGGGTAGAGGATGAGCTTACATCGGAGGAAATTGCCGAGGCGCATGCGATTATTTTGGCAGCAGACACCGATGTTTTGGAATCCCGCTTTGCAGGCAAGCCAATTATTAAGGTTGGCGTCGCCGAAGGCATCCGTAATCCGGCAGGGCTGATCGAGCAGGCGCTTGCGAAGGAAGCGGCTCAAGCTGGGGCGGCTGCGCCAATGCAGGAGCAGACGAAGAAAGAGGGCGGCTCCGTTCGTACAGGTGCCTACAAGCACTTGATGACAGGCGTATCCAACATGCTGCCGCTCGTGGTGGCAGGCGGTATCATTATTGCGATTTCGTTTATTTTTGGCATTACAGCGTTTCAGGAGGAAGGTACGCTTCCGGCAGCACTTATGAGCATTGGCGGCGGGGCGGCATTTGCCTTAATGATTCCGATTTTGTCCGGCTTTATTGCTTTCTCTATCGCAGACCGGATTGGTCTAGCGCCCGGGCTTGTAGGGGGCATGCTCGCAAGCCAGCTGGGAGCCGGCTTCCTTGGCGGTATTATTTCAGGCTTTCTTGCAGGCTATTTGGCAAAATGGCTACGGCATGTAATTAAGCTGCCGAAATCGCTGGAAGGCATCAAGCCAATCTTGATTATTCCCGTGCTGTCGACACTCATCGTCGGGCTCATGATGGTTTATGTGGTCGGAACGCCAGTGAAGACGCTAATGGATATTTTGACCACATGGCTGACAGGGCTAAATTCAACGAATGCAATATTGCTTGGCTTGCTGCTTGGGGCAATGATGGCTTTTGATATGGGCGGTCCGCTAAATAAGGCAGCGTATACATTTGCGGTTGGCCTGCTCGCAAGTCAAGTCTATGGCCCAATGGCAGCGGTCATGGCAGCGGGAATGACGCCGCCGCTCGGCCTTTGGCTAGCTACAGTCATTCGCAGAAACAAATTTTCAAAAGAAGAGCGCGACGCAGGAAAGGTAGCTGGAGTCATGGGGCTGGCCTTCATTACTGAAGGTGCGATTCCATTCGCGGCTGCTGATCCGCTTCGTGTCATTCCAGGCACGGTGCTCGGTTCAGCTGTAGCAGGAGCGCTATCCATGGTGTTTGGCGCGACGCTTCAAGCACCGCATGGAGGGGCATTCGTACTCGCCATTCCTAATGCTGTGACTCATCTCGGCGCTTATGCGGCAGCTATTGTTATCGGTTCTGTTGTTACAGCTGTAACGGTATCCTTGCTCAAAAAAAATAAGCCGGCAGCGGCTTAAATCCCATCACATGGAGGTTATGACAATGTCATCCCAAACCTTATTAAACATAGAAACCATTATTCTTGATTCTACGGCTGGTAATCGTCAGGCTGTTATTAAAGAGCTCGCAGAGCGTCTGCAATCGGCTGGTTATTTGAACGATGAGGCTGCTTTTCTAGCCTCAGTTGAAGCGCGTGAGCAGCATGCCTCAACAGGCATCGGCTTTGGCGTAGCGATTCCGCATGGCAAATCGGCTGGAGTCATCAAGCCTGGCCTGGCATTTGCCCGTATGGCGCAGCCGATTGAGTGGGGTTCTCTTGACGGCAAGCCGGTCACTTCGATTATTTTGCTGGCGATTCCGGAATCGGATGCGGGCAAGGAGCATTTGCGGATTTTGGCCTCGGTATCGCGCAAGCTGATACACGAAAGCTTCCGTCAAGAGCTGCTGGATGGCCAAAGCGCCGCGGATATTTTGAGAACGTTGGAAAGCGCCCTGTAAGTACAGCGAGAATGAAGGAGGAGACAAAAGCGATGCAAACACGTATATTGACGATTATAAATGAAGAAGGGCTGCATTTGCGTCCGGCCCAGGTGCTGGCTAATGCAGCAGGACAATTCGCTGCCGATATTTACGTAGAGGTGGCTGGCGGCGAAGAGGCTAATGCGAAAAGCGTGCTCGGCATCATTGCGCTTGGATTGGAAAAAGGCGCTGAGGTTAAGCTGTCAGCGGATGGCGAGGACGAGGAGCAGGCTGTCGCCAAGCTTGCTGAGCTATTCGAGCAAGGTTTCGGCGAGCAATGAGCGAGCAGCGCATTAAAGGAATCGGCGTTTCGGAAGGGATCCGCTTCGGGAAAGCCTTTATCTATGGCGCACCTGCTATAGAGGCGGCTTATCCCGAGCGAATTGAGCCGGAGCAGGTGGAGGCCGAGCTTGAACGTCTGGAGCAGGCGAAGCGCCAGTCGGCAGCAGAGCTGAAAGCCATTATTGTCAAATCCGAGGCGACGCTAGGGAAGGACAAGGCAGCCATTATCGAGGGGCAGCTGAGCTTTCTGGATGATCCCGCCTTTTACGGCGATATTCGCGGTCAAATTAAGCGCAAGCAGGCGTCCGCCGAACAAGCGGTTCAAACCGTGCTGGCCCAGCTTTCCGCGTTATTTGAGAAGATGAATAATGCCTACGTAAAGGAACGCATTCATGATGTGAAGGATGTTGCAGATCGGCTCATGAGTCATTTGCAGCAAGTATTTTATCCAGATTTGGCGAGTATTACAGAGCCCGTTATACTAGTAGCGGAGGATTTAACGCCTTCCGTCACCGTACAGCTTGACCGCAGCATTGTGCTCGGCTTTGTGACACGGGTCGGCGGAGAAACGACGCATACGGCCATTTTATCCCGTTCGCTCGGCATTCCTGCCGTTGTTGGCACTGGCGCTGGCTTTGACCAGCTGAGCCACGGTGATGAGCTCATTTTGGATGGTACCGACGGCGTTATTGTGTTAAATGCCGATGCTGCTACCCGCTCAGATTATGAAGCAAGGCAGCAGGAGGAGCAATCAGAAGCAGGGAAGCTTGACCAATACAAGCTGCTTCCAGCAAAGACGGAGGATGGCAAGCTGATCGAGCTCGCGGTAAACGTTGGCATGCCGGAGGAAATGCGTGAAGGGCTTGTGGACGAGGCGCATGGAGTTGGCTTGTTCCGAACGGAATTTCTGTTCATGAATGCGGATCGCTTCCCGGATGAAGAAAAGCAATTTGCCGTGTATAAGCAGCTAGCCGAAGCATGGCAGGGCAAGCCTATCGTCATCCGAACGCTTGATATAGGCGGGGACAAGGAGCTTTCCTATTGGGATTTGCCGCATGAGGACAATCCATTTCTCGGAAATCGCGCCATACGCCTTTGCCTGAATGAGGAGGAGCTGTTTCGCACCCAACTGCGGGCGATTGTTCGCGCCAGTGCCTTCGGTACCGTGAAAATCATGTTCCCGATGATCTCCTCGATGCAGGAGCTCCGCGCTTCCAAGCAGCTGACGATTGAAGTCATGAACGAGCTGAAGGAGCAGGGTATCGCCTTTGATGAAAAGCTGGAAATCGGTATAATGGCCGAGGTTCCGTCTGTCATTCAACTGGCGGACCGTTTCGCCAAGGAGGTCGACTTTTTCAGCATTGGCACAAACGATCTCGTACAGTATACGCTTGCTGTTGACCGCATGAACGAGAAGGTCGCTCACTTATATGATTATTTCCATCCAGCGGTTATCCGTTCGATTCGCAGCCTTATACAAGCCGCGCACAAGGAAGGCAAATGGGTCGGCATGTGTGGTAAAATGGCAGGCGATCCACTCGCAGCGCCGCTGCTGCTCGGCATGGAGCTTGATGAATGGAGCATGGACGGAGCTTCCGTGTCGAAGCAAAAATTTACGCTCTCTAGGCTGAATGTGCAGGATAGCTCCAAGCTGCTCGATGATGTGCTTGACCTCGACACGGCTGAGGAAGTTCGGCAGCAGCTGACTGATTTTCATGCTGCTAGATTTAGCAAGCAGCACAAGTAGGAGTCCGTTCAGAAGGCAAGCAGACGGGCAACAAATGCAGCATTTCTTATTAATATGTCGCCTTTACATACCTTTGTGTATGAAGGCGGCTTATTTTTGCTCTTTAGGTTCCTGCTGCAGCAATCTAATGAGCGGAGACGCTTTCTATTTTTCAAAAGGGTTATTTACATTTGTTCAATATTTAATGAGTGAAAGACAGCTTAAATGGGTATAATCTTAGAAGCGTTGGCGAATTAAGGCGAAAAAGACAAAAAGGTAATCTGAAAAGTGAACATAAGTCCGAGTTGATATTTACATATGATCATTCCCGTGCTAAACTAAGCTTGTATTTGAGGAATTCGTATATGGGGAAGGGGAACAGGTCATGATAAATTTGTCTGGAATGATTGATCATACGCTGCTGCGTGCCGACGCGACGAAGGCAGAGATCGCTAAGCTGACGGAGGAAGCGAAACAATATGAATTTGCTTCGGTTTGTGTAAATCCGACTTGGGTCGCTTTTGCCGCTGAGCAGCTAGCCGGAAGCAAGTCCAAAGTTTGCACGGTTATCGGCTTTCCATTAGGAGCTTCGACGAGCGCTGTTAAAGCTTTTGAAACGAGCAATGCGATTGCAAATGGTGCAGATGAAATTGATATGGTCATTAACGTTGGCGCCTTGAAAGACGGCAACGTTGACTATGTAGAGCAGGATATTAAAGCGGTTGTTGATGCGGCTGCAGGCAAGGCGATTGTGAAGGTCATTATTGAGACAAGCCTGCTCACCGATGAAGAAAAGGTTCGTGCTTGCGAGCGTGCAATGAACGCCGGAGCTGACTTTGTAAAAACCTCGACAGGCTTCTCTACTGGCGGAGCGACAGCTGAAGATGTAGCGCTTATGAGCAAAACAGTCCAAGGCAAGCTCGGAGTGAAAGCATCGGGCGGCGTACGTGGACTTGAGGATATGAAAAAAATGATCGAAGCAGGCGCGACTCGCATTGGCGCTAGCTCTGGTGTGAAAATCATGCAGGGCGAGCAATCCAGCGCCGCTTATTAAATGAAGCAACGATAGAACACGGTGCTGCTCCTTTCCGAAGGGGCGGCCCGCTTTTCATGATAAATGCAAGAGCGTAGCCATCAACATAGCTTTGTAAGCGCTCTATTCAGATAATCAACTTCCATAATCATGAAAAAATAGGAGGCGGCAACTATGAAATACATCATCGCTTTATTAGGTCTGCTGGTTGTGCTAGGATTGTCCTATATCGTCAGCAATAATAAGAATAAAATTCGTTACAAGCCGATTGCCATCATGATCATTTTGCAGGTGCTGCTTGCCTTTGTCCTATTAAATACGATTGCGGGCGCGACCTTGATTAAAGGTTTTTCCGGCGTGTTTGAACAGCTGCTCTCTTATGCGCAGGAAGGGATCAACTTTGTATTTGGCGGCATTTTAAATGAAGGTCAATTTTCCTTCTTCCTGTCGGTACTGCTGCCCATCGTCTTCATATCCGCACTAATTGGCATTTTGCAATATTTGAAGATCCTTCCTTTTATCGTAAAGGGCATCGGATATGCGTTAAGCAAAGTGAATGGCATGGGCAAGCTGGAGTCCTATAATGCAGTTGCGTCAGCTATTTTAGGCCAATCGGAAGTATTCATTTCGGTTAAAAAGCAAATTGGCCTGCTGCCGAAGCATCGCCTCTATACGCTGTGCGCCTCGGCGATGTCCACCGTATCCATGTCGATCGTCGGCTCGTATATGCAAATTTTGGACCCGAAATATGTCGTGACCGCGCTCGTGCTCAACCTGTTCGGCGGCTTTATTATTGCTTCGATTCTTAATCCGTATACGGTAGAGGAAGGCGAAGACGTGCTGCAAGTGCAGGAGGAGGGGGAGAAGCAGACCTTCTTCGAAATGCTGGGTGAATATATTATGGACGGCTTCAAGGTTGCGATTATCGTCGCCGCGATGCTGATCGGTTTTATAGCCCTCATTGGTATGGTCAATGGCTTGTTTTTGGGTATTTTCGGCATTTCCTTTCAGCAAATCCTTGGATTTATTTTCGCTCCTTTCGCTTTTATTATGGGTGTGCCGTGGAAGGATGCCGTTGATGCGGGAAGCATTATGGCGACGAAAATGGTATCGAATGAATTTGTAGCGATGCTCGAAATTAGCAAATATCCTGAGCTTTCGGCCAAAGCAGTCGGCGTCGTATCGGTGTTTCTCGTTTCTTTTGCGAATTTCTCCTCCATTGGCATTATTGCAGGTGCGGTGAAAGGCTTGCATGAGAAGCAGGGCAATGTCGTTGCGCGCTTCGGCATGAAGCTGCTTTATGGGGCAACGCTTGTCAGCGTGCTGTCGGCGACAATTGCAGGGATTTTCATTTAAAATGTAGGATGGGATAAGCAGCGAAGTAACTATCTAATTAACAGAGCAGAGGAGATATTTCAATGAGTGTTCATATTAATGCACAGCAGGGCGACATCGCCGAAACGATTCTATTGCCGGGTGACCCGCTAAGAGCGAAATATATTGCGGATACGTATTTGGAAAATGTAACTTGCTATAACGAAGTGCGGGGTATGCTGGGCTTTACAGGAACTTACCAAGGCAAGCGTATTTCTGTGCAAGGAACAGGCATGGGCGTACCATCCATCAGCATTTATGTCAATGAGCTCATTCGTGAATATGGCGTGAAAAATCTCGTTCGTGTCGGCACATGCGGCGCTATGCAAAAAAGCGTAAATGTGCGCGAGGTAATTTTGGCGCAAGCGGCTTGCACAGATTCCAGCATGAATCGCCACGTATTCGGCGGCTATGACTTCTCGCCAATTGCCAGCTTCGAGCTGCTAAAGGCGGCTTACGAGCGCGGCGTAGCCAAAGGCCTCAAGCTGCATGTCGGCAATATATTTTGCTCGGACAGCTTCTATCGGGATGATAAGTCGATTGTCGAGAAGTTGATGGAGCACAATGTGCTTGGCGTGGAGATGGAGACGACGGCGCTTTATACGCTCGCTGCTAAATATGGCGTAAATGCACTGACGATTTTGACCGTAAGCGATCATCTGCTGACGGGCGAGGAAACGACTTCTGCTGAAAGACAAAGCACATTTAATGACATGATGGAAGTAGCGCTGGAAACGGTAACCTCCCTGTAATAGGCAAGGCAGCCTGGCTTATAGCTATTATTTAAAATCGTGAGGAGAATGCAGCATGAGAATGGTAGACTTAATTGAGAAAAAACGCGATGGTGAAGCGCTGAGCGCGGAAGAAATTAACTTTTTTATTCAAGGATATACGAAAGGCGAAATTCCTGATTATCAGGCCAGCGCAATGGCAATGGCGATTTTCTTCAAGGATATGACGGAGCAGGAGCGCGCTGATTTGACTATGGCGATGGTGAATTCCGGCGATACGATTGATCTGTCTGCGATTGAAGGCATCAAGGTAGACAAGCATTCGACTGGCGGTGTTGGCGATACGACGACGCTTGTACTGGCTCCACTCGTAGCGGCACTGGATATTCCGGTGGCGAAAATGTCGGGACGTGGCCTTGGCCACACGGGCGGAACGACGGACAAGCTTGAAGCGATTGCTGGCTTTCACGTGGAGCTTGAGAAGGAAGAATTCGTTCGCCTCGTGAATAAGGATAAAATCGCGGTCGTCGGCCAATCCGGCAACCTGACGCCAGCTGACAAAAAGCTGTATGCGCTGCGCGATGTTACAGCTACCGTCAACTCCATTCCGCTAATCGCAAGCTCGATCATGAGCAAAAAAATCGCTGCCGGCTCCGACGCTATCGTGCTTGACGTGAAAACAGGCGCAGGCGCCTTCATGAAGACGGTAGATGATGCGAAGGAGCTTGCTCACGCGATGGTAAGCATCGGCAACAACGTCGGACGCAAAACGATGGCGGTCATTTCCGACATGAGCCAGCCGCTGGGCTTTGCCATCGGCAACGCTTTGGAAGTAAAGGAAGCGATTGATACGCTGCAAGGCAAAGGTCCGAAGGATTTGGAGGAGCTTTGTCTGGCGTTAGGGCGTCAAATGGTCTATTTGGCAAACAAAGCAAGCTCGCTGGAAGAGGCGGAGGAAATGCTGAAGGAAGTTATCAGGAACGGCAAGGCACTGGAGAAATTCAAAGTGTTTATTGCCAATCAGGGCGGCGACCCTTCGGTTGTTGACCATCCGGAGAAGCTGCCGCAAGCGGCATATTTAATCGAGGTTCCAGCGAAGCAGGATGGTGTCGTAGCAGAAATTGTTGCGGACGAAATCGGCACGGCAGCGATGCTGCTGGGCGCAGGGCGCGCGACGAAGGAATCGGAAATCGACCTGGCAGTAGGTCTGATGCTGAATAAAAAAGTCGGCGACACCGTCAAAGCCGGTGAATCGCTCGTAACGATTCATGCCAATCGTGAAAAGGTGGACGATGTACTCGCGAAAATTTATGACAATATCCGTATTGGCGATAAAGTCGAAGCTCCTGTCTTGATCTACGGAACGGTAACCGAGTAGAAATAAAGGGTTTTAACTATAAAATGGAAGCCGCCATCCGGGTGCAAGTGCTGCCGGGATGGCGGTTTTTGTGCTGGAAGGAAACGGTGGGGCAGCCGTTCGGGAACGGTTTATATGGTCAAGAAGGTCAAGAATTTGAACTGCTTAACCTACAAATACTTAACAACTAAAATATTTGACAATAAGGTAAAATCCCCTTATTATATGTGAGGGACAGATGTCCATTGGGAAATGGGCATGTAAGTCATCTTGTGTTGATAGGCTGGAGGGGGAGAATAAAAATGTCGCAAACAGCATCGAAGGGCGGTGCAGAGCCTGAATTCCGCTTGGCAAGCATCCTCGTACCGATGATTGCTATTATTTCAGGCATATTTATGGTTATTTTGGATTCAACGGCGATGAATGTCGCGTTGTCCAGGCTCGTCATTGATTTTAATACTGATTTGCCAACGATTCAATGGACGGTAACGGGGTACATGCTGGCGACGGCGGCAGTCATACCGCTTTCGGGCTGGCTTTCGGATCGTTTTGGGGCCAAAAATATATTTTTAGGCTCGGTCATAGCGTTCACCCTGGCATCCTTGCTATGCGCATTGCCTAGCAGTGCCGAGTGGCTCATTGTATTTCGGATTATTCAAGGCCTCGGCGGCGGCTTCGTCATGCCGGTCGCTATGGCCTATGTCTTTCGTTTAAGCCCGCCGAATAAGGTGGGGCAAGTGATGGGGATGATGGGCGTGCCGATTTTGCTCGCGCCTGCGGTTGGTCCGATTTTGGCCGGCTGGCTCGTGGAATATCATTCCTGGCATTGGATTTTTCTAATTAACATCCCGGTCGGTATTTTTAGCTTCATATTTGGTTTTTGGAAGCTGCCGAAGACGGAGCGCAAGCAGGTCGCTGGCATTGATATTCCGGGCATGATTCTAGGACCGCTTGCTTTTGCTGCATTATCTTACGGAGTTACACAGGGCGCGGAAAGCTGGTCATCGGATAAAACGATTGGCGGGCTCGTTATCGGCTGCATCGCGCTTATCGCTTTCATTATTGTGGAGCTGCGGTCAAAAACGCCCTTGCTGGAGCTTCGCGTATTCCGCTCCGTGGACTTCTCGTTCAGCATTTTTGTGCAATGGCTGCTGCAATTTTCGCTATTCGGCGCGATTTTCCTGCTTCCGCAGTTTTTACAGCAGGCGCGCGGCTATGGCGCATTCGATACGGGACTGACCTTGTTCCCGCAGGCGCTCGCTTCCGCATTTATGATGCCGATTGGCGGCTATTTGTTTGATAAAATCGGAGTAAGATGGCTGGTCGTTATTGGCCTCAGCCTCGTATCTGGTGCGATTTTTCAATATACGCAGGTTGATTTGACGACTGAGGGCAGAGATTTATTGCTTCCGCTCATTATGGCGGGCATGGGCTCCGGCCTTATGATGATGCCGCTCAACTCGCATTTGCTGCAAAAAGCGCCGCGTGACCTCGTCAGCCGCGTGACCTCGCTGACAAGCGCCTTGCAGCAGGTTATTAGCTCCTTCGCGGTAGCTACGTTAGTTACGGTGCTCTCGTCGAGAGTGAAGACGCTAATTGTGGATCAGCAGCTTCCGATGTCCACATCTGCCGACGTGCAGAAGGCGACGCTTGCCGTTGCGCCAGAAGCATTTGGCTATACGTTTGGTATTATGCTAGTTATCGCAATCGTCGGTATTTTCCTCGGCCTGTTTCTACGCAGAGGGAAAGCGCAGGCGGGGGCCGAGGAGCAGAAGGGCAAGCAGGAATTGGGGCTTGAGGGACTGCATTAATTGAATTGAATTCAATCGAGCTTACGTCAGACGCCTGGCTTGCCAGCGGCGGTCTGGCGTATTTTTTTTAATATAAGAATGTATAAGCTTCACACTTATAAATGGGCTTATATTTCTAAGGCAAAGCGCTTCATCGCCATGGAAGGACGACGAAGTCGTTTTTGCTTGGTTCATATGAACCGCCTGTGACAATAGTAAGCGTTGCATTCGCGGGTCAAAATGGGATACGTTTTGTACTAATTACGTAGTCATGTTCCGCTGCCCACCTCACAAGGCCATTCCAGAAGTTTTCACAAGCAGAAATGATTTTTGAAGGTTCCGCTAACTCGCCACACATAACCATTCGCACAACATTGTCAAATCCTTCTGGACGACTAGGAAGCTCCAAGGCCTCTGGTAAAACCATTGAGCCAGTCGAGAAAAGCTTTTGGTTGTGCAACCCGACTAACATAGCTCCGTATTGGGCAAACTCCATTGCCAAGTATGGCAAGTAGGTGTAGAGGCCACTTATACTGGCATTTCTAAGCTTTCCAACAAATTCGTACATTTCTCCCACAAGGACTTCATTGATTGAACACCGGAAATCTTCCTTTGTTGGTAATTTGGCAGCTTCCTTCAATCTTGAGAAAAATCCTTTGGGATCATATAGGCTACGCTGAGAAAAGAATGGTCCATGCGTGAGTGGCCAACTTCCTTCAACGGTAGAGGCGGTTTTAAGGAGAACGTTCTCCGTACAAACGTTGACTTCTGCCTTCCAAGGCCCCGCCGACCATTCATAGCTAAAATCTACAGGTTCGCATAATTCACTTAGAACGCAAAACATCTCAATGTCTGAGAAAGGGCCGTCTGTGCCTCTGGAAACAGAACCGTAGACTCCAATGGCAACGATTTTTTCTCCGTATACCTCGTGCAATCTCGAAGCAATTTCGTGGCAGGTTTCAAGTCTTTCGTTTCGAGAAATATTTACAGGTCCATTCATGTGCATTAGCGTAGCTCTCCCTTTGATGTATTTGGGTGAATATTCACTAGCACATGGATGGTGGACCTCGGGCTTAGCGGGGGACTTTGTTTGGATGCATTTGAGTTCCTCCCACAATTTTTATGGTAATTGTACCCAATAAAATCTGTTTTCGCAAGGTGTGAAGGGGCTCTTGAGGTCATCAGCACCTTGTCGATCTCTACTATAGCTGCCTGGCAGGATATTGAATATGCTTCTAGAATTATAGCTGAGTAGGAAGGTAGCCCATTTTTTAGACTGAAAGGGTAGGTGGAGGATGGTTGAATACAGAATGGCAGCTCCGCAGGAGCGCGATGAATACATAGATTTAGCCAACTATGCTTTTAGCATGGATTTTGAAACTCTCATGCCCAAAGCGTATGAAAAGAGCGTAGATTCTTCTGCGATGCATATGGTTGCCGCCGATGAGAAGGGCAGGCTGCGCGCACAGGTGGCCGTTTTTCCAGAGCCTATGACGGTATGCGACTATACGCTGCGAGCCTGCTATTTGGGTACCGTATCGGTTCATCCTCGTGCACGTGGCGAGGGGCATATGAAGGTGCTCATGAGCATGTGGCTGGAAAAGCTGCGCGATACGTATGATTTGGTCGTATTATATGGCCAACGACAACGATATGAGTATTTTGGCTTCACTCTTGGCGGCGTAAAGTTCAAGTATTTCGTGGGAGAAGCCAACGTGCGCCATGCCTTAAGACAGGTCAGCGACACAGGAATATCCTTCTGCCCGTTATTCGACATTGAAGGAGCAGAAGCCTTTGCGCATAGCATGAACACCTCGCGGCTTGCATATGTTGAACGCAGCGTACAGCAATTACCACTTATTTTCAATACTCTTCATCAAAATGCGCTGGGCGTTCTGGATAATAGTAAGCTGATCGGGTATGTGATCGTAAACGAAGCAGGCGATGAAATATGTGAATTCGCGATGGAAAATAAGGACGATATTTCGCGGACTATCAAGGCTTACATGCAATATAGCGGAGCAGAGCGGATTTCTATTTTTGCGCCAGAATATGATATTTCTCTAAACACAACGCTTGGCAGCATGGCTGAGGACTATGTTATCGAGACATCGGATATGTATCATATTTTGGATTTTGCCAATGTGTTGAAGGCCTATCTGACTCTTAAGCTCAAGACCACCGGGCTTGCCGAGGGGGAATTCTCCGCAGTCATGGACGGTCAACCGATTACTGCGCGAGTGGATGCGAGCGGCTTGACTGTTGAGCGTTTTGCTAAGCAAGATGCAGCTGTCCTTACTAAGCAGCAGGCTCAGGCGCTTCTGCTTACACAACACAGTCGTTATATGGCAGTTACGGCTCCCGCAGGCTGGTTTCCACTACCGATATTCTGGTACAAGATTGATAAATACTGAGACCATTTGAATGGAAATCGGTTTGCTTTTGGTGGGGAATGTAAAAGGGAGCATTAAAAATATGTTAAATATCGAAAATCCAGAGTCTGGAATGAATTTTCAAAATTATAAAAAGGAATACCAAAAGCGCCTAGCCTGCATAACGCAGGGCAAGGCGCTTTTCCCGCTGGTGTCTCCCATTCAGCCTAACGGTTTTGCCCTCATTTCTGACATTACCTCATTGTTACTCAATTGGATGCTTGCGGAAAGCAAAGCAGCGACATGTGCACGCCATAGCTCCCGGATAAGCTCCATAAATGCAATCCCCCTTCTGCTTCGGATTATACATTCTATTAAAATGGCACGGAGATGTGCTAGTCTCTTAATCTATCAAGTGAAAGTTGATGAATATATCGGTTATGGTCAATGGACTATAGCGAGCTAGCCTTTCAGCTGCCTGCGGTAATCCGTAGGCGATACGCCGATAATTTTCTTAAACAGCCGGGAAAAATAATACGGGTCCTTAAAGCCGAGCGACAGGCTGACCGCCTTCACGCTTTGATCGGTAAGGTCAAAAAGCTGGCCGGCTCGTTGCATCTTCAGCCGCAAATAATAGTCGATGGGAGCATAGCCGGTGGATTGCTTAAATAAATGATTTAGATGCTGCTTGGAAATACGCGTTCTCGTAACCAAGTCCTCCAAGGTTAAGTGGCCTTCTAGTTGTTCCTTCATATATTGTATAGCCTGTTCAATATAGGCGAGCATTTTCTCATCCTGCTTGCGCCTTGGAATTAGCGAAATGAAGCTCAGCAAATAACGCACGGTTTGCGATATATGCAGCTGATGAATGACCGAATAGGATTTGGCCGACAGCAGCTCGTAGCATTGGTTAAATAGCTCGACGATTTTCTCCGCCTCCGGAAGCGACACGTGGAGCAGCGCGGACTCAAGGCTAAGGCTTTCCAGCAGCTGCACCAGCTCCTCGCCGCGAAAGTGAAACCAGTAGATGCTCCATGGGTTCGCCGTGTCGGCTCCGTAGCTATGAGGGATGAAGGCGGGAATGATGGAGACGGTTTTTTCCGTTACTTGAATCGTCTCCTCGCTGCCGAGCTTAATCCAGCCCTCCCCGTTCGTGCAATAGATGAAAATATAACAATCGCAGCCCTTGGGCCGCTCTCGATAATGATGCTTGGCACGGTGGAAGTAGCCGATATCCGTTACGTAAGCTTGGCGGATAATCGGGTGGCTGGTCATCTCCTCCAGCTGGTAGGAGGGCAAAACAATCAGCTTCTCTGTATCGAAGCCTTGTGTTTTTTTGTTGAGCATGGTGAAGCAAGCCTCCTCGTTCCTTATGGCTATATTGTAAGCGGTTGGAGCTTCCAGCCGCAAGCGCTGCATTCGCGCAAAATCAGAATATGCTCCATTAGGAACAGATAATTGTCAATGGAAAGACGGTCATAGGCGCGGTACATTGGAGGAAGATAAAGGAGGTAATAGCGTAATGAATCAACATCATATAGCTTTAAAACAAAATGAGTGCAATAAGGAAATGACGATGGGCATCTTGTCGAGCAATAAAGGAAGCAATCCGAAAGGGGAAAGCTTCGGTTTTACGAATTTTTACATGACGCGCAATGGTGAGCCGTTTATTCCGATTGTCGGCGAGTTTCATTTCTCCAGATTCTCTTATTTATATTGGGAGGAAGAGCTGCTCAAGATGAAGGCGGGCGGTGTGCACGTAATCGCAACCTATATATTTTGGAATTACCATGAGGAGAAGGAAGGGCGCTTCAATTGGAACGGCAACCGCAACCTCCGCCATTTTATTGATCTTTGCGCCAAGCTGGAGCTGCCGCTCGTGCTTCGAATCGGCCCTTTTTGCCACGGCGAGGTGCGCAATGGCGGCATTCCGGATTGGGTGTTCGACAAGCCGCTCGTCATTCGCTCGAATGATGAGCTGTATTTGAAATATGCAGCGCGGCTGTACCGCGAAATTGCAAGGCAGATGAAAGGCTCGCTGTTTCAAGAAGGCGGCCCCGTTATTGCGATTCAGCTTGAAAATGAATTTATGCACTGCGGCGCTCCGCTGGACTCCTGGGGCTATAAAAACGGTGTATTCATGTCTTCAGGCACGGGTGGCAATGAACATTTGGACAGGCTAAAAGCCATTGCGGCAGAAGCGGGCATTCGACCGCTGTTCTTTACGGCTACTGCATGGGGAGGAGCAGCGGTGCCACAGACGGATACGCTCCCGATGCTTGCAGGCTACGCGTATACGCCATGGATTCCTAATCAGCCGCCGAGCGGCGAATATATTTTCCGCGATCTGCATGAAGTGCCAATGGAGCAGGTCAATTATCCTTCTGCACAATATCCCGTGGCTTATTGCGAGATGGCAGGGGGGATGCAGGTCAGCTATACGGCCCGTCCGCATGTGAGCCCGGACAGTGTGGAGGCGATGACGCTTGTAAAGCTGGCTAGCGGCAGCAATCTGCTCGGTTATTACATGTATCATGGCGGCTCAAACCCACGCGGGGAAAATGGTTTTCTCAATGAATACGGCTTGCCGAAAATAACGTATGATTACCAGGCTCCGCTTGGCGAGTTTGGACGTATTGGTAAGTCCTATGATCGTATCCGCACGCTCAGCCTGTTCATGGAAGCTTACGGCGCAAGCTTGGCGCCAATGGGGACGGTGCTGCCTGAAGGTCAAGCGGAGCTGAAGCCTGAAAATACGGAGGTGCTGCGTTATTGCCTGCGGCAAAAGGATGGCTCAGGCTTCTTGTTTCTGAACAATTTTCAGGATCATGTGGACATGCCTGACCGAGAAGACGTAAGTGTGACGCTGGATACGTCCAAAGGGCAGGCGAGATTTCCTCATACGGGCAGCCTGCGATTGAAGCGAGGAATTAGCGTGGTGCTGCCGTTCCACTTGGAGGCCGCAGGCATTCATATCGTTTCCGCTACCGTTCAACCATTGACGAAGCTTACGAATACAGAGCACCCGCTGCTTGTTTTTTATGCGCATGAGGGCCTTAGCCCCGAGCTAGTTATTTCCGAGGAAATGGTCGCAGGCGTAACGAGCGATGGTGGCGGTATAGTGGAGCAGCAAATTGGGGTTTATATTGTACATCCGGCAGCAGGCAAGCAGCATTTAACGGAAGTAAGGTGCAAAGACGGAAATATCGTCCGTATCCTCGTCCTCACTAGAGAAGAGGCGCTGGGCACCTATCGCTTTCGCTTGTGGGGAGAGGAACGACTGCTGATTAGCGACAGCCACCTCTATGTATCGGGCGAGCAGCTCATTTGCACCTCGCCAGGCAAGGCGGAATGGCATGTTGCCATGTATCCGGCAGCAGCAGCGGATCTTCAATCAAGCCAAGGCAGTCTTTCTCCAGCAGCTGGAGGCTTGCTCCAAATTTATACGGTGAAGGTAGCGGCTTATGAGCCGCAGCTTATTATCAACAAGATGTCAAATCGTCATGCTACTGTGCAAATAGATGCGGCATGGCCAGACGAGGTAGCCGATCTGTTTCTTCATATTGCATATGATGGAGATGTAGCCGCTGCGTATTTGAATAATGAGCTGCTGACGGACCATATCCATTATGGCGAGGCTTGGCCAATCGGGCTGAAGGGCTTTCAAAATGAACTGCTGGAAAATGAGCTGCAGCTTGCTATTACTCCTATTCGAAAAGGTACGACGCATACGTTTGTAAATCAGGCGTTTGTGGAGCGTTTCGAAGGGGTGGAGATTGCAGCGTTTCATGAGATTAAGGCGGTGCCGCATTATGTGACGGCGTTGTCTCAAGTGTTCAAATAAGTACATATTCGAGGGCGATAAGCAGGCACGCCAGTCCCCCAGCAGGCAGCAAGCACGGGGAAACAGGCGTGTTTGCTGTCGTTTTTAAGCGTTTTTTGATGGGAAAGGTACTAATTTATACATGACTTTGTCCTTAATATTGAGGGTACTGCAAAGAAAGAGGTCTGGCTTATGATGAATATAGAAGCTTGGCGACGGAGTTGAAGCGCGGCGCTGCAAGAGCGGCGAGCAGGGTGTACATCTGAGATGTTGCCTTCTATAATAGAGGCGGGGCTTTCGAGAACGCCTTCTTAAATGTCCATTGCGATTTTATGCTGGAAATATATGAAGTAATTGAAGAAGGGGTATTTGCCAACGTGAGGAAACAACCCTTAATCGTTAGGAAAATGAATGATGTTCGAATTAAGCATAAGCTGATGATTTCATTTTTGCTCGTTGTCTGCATTCCAGTGCTGCTAGTCGGTATTATTTTAACGGCGGCCTTTCGCCAAAATGTGCTGAATCAGGCGACGCAGCAGACGCTGAACAACGTTGAGAAAATCAAGAAGCAGACGGATGACATCATTCGCATGCCGATTACGATTTCGGATAAAATGCTGTTTGATACCGCTCTGCGCAGCACAGTAAACACCAATTACGAATCTACGTTTGAGGCTGTAAGCGCCTTGTGGGAGTTTCGAGCGTTTAAAGATTATATGCAGCTGTATTCGGAAATTAATAATATTCGTTTTTATACGACAAACCAATCCATACTCGATAACTGGGAATTTATTAAAACAAGCAAAGCCACGGAAGAAGCACAATGGTACAAAAATGCTTTAGAAGAAGACGGCATTCACTGGATGTACATGAAGGATGAGACGAAGAAAAATAACAATTATCTCAGCCTCGTGCGAAAAATACCATTTCCTACCTATCGTACAAGCGGCGTGCTGGTCATTGGCATCAATCAAGGGAAGCTCAATGCGCTGCTTAGTCAGGAGCCCTTCGATACGATGATTTTTGATGATTCCGGCTACATTGTGGCGGCTAGCAATCCGAAGCAGGTGGGGCTGAATTTGTCCAAGCTCGATTTCTCCAGCCAATTGTCTGGGAAAGGGGCCGGCACATTTGAAATTTTGTATGAAGGCAAGCGTTCACGACTCGTCATGGAGGAGCTCACACCACAATCAAGCCGCAATGGTTTGCGTATCGTATCGGTCTTCTCGATTGATAGCATCGTCAGCGAAGCGAATCACATTAGTATGTTGGGGCTGACGATTATGGCTATTAGTCTGCTTATTGCGTTTGTGCTTATTTATTTTTTCTCGGGATTGCTTTCTGCGCGTATGCTGCTGCTGCACAAAAACCTTAACAAAGTAGCAATGGGCGACTTGACGACGGTATCTACAGTAGACGGCAATGATGAGATTGGGCTGCTCTCACGGCAGTTCAACAATATGGTCGTCAGCATCAGGGGACTGATGGACGAGGTTTCCGAGTCACAGCGGCAGCAGGATCAGCTGGAGCTTGCGCAGAAGGATATTAAGCTGAAAATGATGGCCAGCCAAATTAATCCCCATTTTTTATTTAATGCGTTGGAGTCTATTCGTATGAAAGCCCACGTAAACGGCGAGTCGGAAATTTCTTCGATTGTGCACATGCTGGGCAAGCTGATTCGCCGCAATTTGGAAATTGGCGCGGGTAAAATACGACTGAAGGATGAGCTGGAAATTGTTCGCTGCTATTTGGAAATTCAGAAGTTCCGCTACGGCAATGACCGCCTTACCTTTAATTTGGAGCTGGACCCGGGTGCGCAATCATTCGAAATTCCGCCCCTGATTATTCAGCCTTTGATTGAAAATGCGGTCATTCATGGCTTGGAAAACATTGATGAGGGCGGCTGTGTGACCGTGACGACGCTGCTTTTGAATCGGGTGCTGCATGTGCAAGTATCGGACAATGGCATCGGCATAGAAGAGAAGCGATTGGATGAAATTATGCTGGCGCTCGGGGATATGGATGAGGAGCAGGAATATCGCATAGGCCTGCGCAATGTTCATCAACGGTTGGTGCTGCTCTATGGACATGCTTCCGGTTTGCAGATTAAGAGCGGCGGGGAAGACGGCGGAACGACCATCTCGTTTGAAATCCCGCAAGCGCAAGGAGGGCAAGAGGATGTATAAGCTGCTTATCGTTGATGATGAGCCGATGATTCGGGCAGGGCTGCGCACTATTATTAATTGGGAAAGCCTTGGATTTATATGGGTGGGGGAAGCTGCTAGCGGCCCAGAGGCGCTGATAAAGCACGGCCAGCTGGCCCCCGATTTAATTTTAATGGATATACGCATGCCAAGGATGGATGGTCTGCAGGTGATTGAGGAAATTCGCAAAATCGACAGCTCCTGCCATTTTCTCGTTTTAAGCGGGTATGCTGATTTCAGCTATGCGCAGCGGGCTATTCAGTTCGGCATTGCTGCTTATATTTTGAAGCCGGTTGATGATGCAGAGCTGCACGAGAACGTTGTACGCATCGCGGGAGTACTCGATAAACGCTCTGAGCAGGCGGCAAGTCTCGAACACCGGGAGACGCTGCGCCGGGAGGAACTGCTGCAGCTCGCTGTTTCAGGCGATGCGGCCAGCTATCCGGAAATATGGAAGGAGCTGAAGCAGCTTACGGGCGATGCGGCCAAGAGCTATCAGCTGCTGCTGATTGAGTGGTCGCGAACGGAGGAGCATACGTCGGCGGCAAGCATTGCGGGGAGGCGCAGATTGACAAGTGTTGTCCAGAGCAATCGGATAGGCTGGACATTTAGTTCTGGTTCGTATACCGCTGTGCTGCTGAAAGATTACGTCGTGCAGGAAGGCACGGGCGAACTGCTGCGGCAGTGGATTCAACAGGCGGCACAGGAGCAGCGTTATATCGCCGTTGTGGGTGAGGCAGTGCCTGCGCTTGTACAGCTGCCAAGCAGCTATGAAGCCATGCTTGCGGTGATCAAGCATAGCTTTAGGCTGTCAAGCGGCGAGCTTCATCTTGTTAGTGGCGATGAGCAGGCTATGCTCGAAGAGGCGGATGAGGAGCAGCTCCAATTACGGCTGCAGGAGCTGGCCCAGAAGCTGTATTATATGCTCGACATCGGCAGCCAGGATGGCGTGCGGCTGATGCTGCGGGAAGCCGGGGAGCTGGCGAGCACGAGCAGGCTTTCCGAGCAGCGTATTAAAACCAGCTTCGCGCAAATGCTAACGATTGTGCTGAACAAGCTGACGGCGGTTCATGTGCAGCTGGCCATTCAGGACGAGCTCCGAATTGTAACGGATTTATACAAGCAGACCAACTATGACGAAATGATGCTGCTGCTGGAGGAGCGCCTGTCGCAGCTTGCGTTCCGTCTGGGAAATTCCAGCAATGTATCGGTCATTAAGCAAATTACTAGTTTTATTGAGCGCCATTATGCGGAAAATTTAAAGCTGGAAACGCTAGCCGAGCTGTTTAACTACAATAGCGGCTATTTGGGCAAAATGTTTAAAAATTTCACCGGAGAGCATTTCAACACCTATCTCGACCAGATTCGGCTGCGCCATGCGGTAGAGCTGCTTCAGCAGGGGCTCAAGGTCCATCAGGTATCCGAGCTGGTCGGCTATGCGAACGTCGATTATTTTCACGCTAAATTTAAAAAATATAAAGGGCTGTCGCCTTCCTCGTTCAAAGGCATAGTAAAATCAGATGCCCAGCGGCAGGAAGTGCTAGATGGTAAGCAAAGGGGGGAAACGGAATGAAAGTGATTGATTTGACGCATACCATTTTTGAACAGACGCCCGTTTATCCCGGCACACCGCAGCCAGCACTTGAAACGCTGAGCACGTATGAGAAGGATGGGTTTAGAGAAACGCTGCTGACGCTTGCTTCTC
The DNA here is from genome assembly GCF_036894955.1 of Paenibacillus sp. KS-LC4. NCBI lineage: Bacteria > Bacillati > Bacillota > Bacilli > Caryophanales > Paenibacillaceae > Paenibacillus > Paenibacillus sp. KS-LC4. Next base: position 2,167,775 of record NZ_CP145905.1, read on the forward strand.
ATACCGGTACCCATATGGATGCGCCTGCTCATATATTCGCGGATGGAATGACGCTGGAGCATATTCCTGCCCAGCAATTTGTCGGGACAGCGCTTGTCCTTTCATGCAGCGATTTACAGGCGGGCGAGCAAATTACGATGCGTTACATTGAACAGGCGCGTCCGCTGGCCGATAAGGTTGATTTTCTGCTTTTTAATACAGGCTGGTCCAAGCATTGGGGAACGGATGCGTATTTTGGCGATTATCCCTATATGACGGAGGAAGTAGCCGATTATTTAATCAACAGCGGTAAAAAAGGCGTTGGTCTCGACGTTATTGGCGTTGACCCGATTTCGGATGCAAATTTGACGATCCATAACAAAATTTTTTCCCAATCACAAATGGTTATCGTCGAAAATTTAATTCATCTGGATCAAATAGGAGAAGGGGTATTTACTTTTTGTGCGCTGCCGCTTAAATTTCGGAATGCTGATGGCGCGCCGGTGCGTGCGATTGCCATTGTAGAGTCATAACAAAGCAGGTGAATAAACTTCTAATTACCTATTATATTTTCCGAAAATGCCCTCTACTTGTTTCCAAGCGGAGGGTGTTTTTTTACGGAATCCCTCCTTTTTTACACAAAAATCATATCAAAATCACATAAAAAGCAGCCTGTACGTATTTTTATATGATTTTAGATGGAATTTGTCGGGTGCCAAGCCGAAATTGCTATCGGTTATGATGAATGCATATTAAAAAGAGAAATTCACGGATATGTGGTGTGAGAGTGAAGTTTATAGGAGGGGCAGAGATGAAGTCGTTACCAACCGTAGAACACCCGCTTCATGTGAACAAAAGCAAAGGAAATCGTTTCTGGGACCGAATGAAGCAGCAGAAATATTTGTATTTTATGTCCGTTCCGTTCGTCATCTGGGTTTTCGTATTCAGCTATGTACCGCTTTGGGGCTGGCTGATGGCTTTCCAGAACTATAAACCGGCCAAAGGATTTTTTGCACAAAAATGGGTCGGCCTCGACAACTTTATGATGTTGTTTGGAGATGAACGCTTTTATCTCGTCCTGCGCAATACGCTGGGCATGAGTATGATGGGACTAATCGTCTCCTTTACCGTTCCCGTTATTTTTGCCCTATTGCTTAATGAAATTCGCGGTCAATTTTTCAAGCGCTCGATCCAGACGATTTCATATTTGCCCCACTTTGTATCCTGGGTTGTCGTCGCTGGGCTAGTTAGCAAAATGCTGTCCACAGATAGCGGAGGTGTCAACGACCTGCTCATGTGGCTGAATGTAATAGACGAGCCGATTCAATTTATGGCAAAAGGCAGCTGGTTCTGGGGGATTGTAACGATGTCCGATATGTGGAAGGAAACCGGCTGGAACTCGATTATATTCCTAGCGGCTATGGCGGGCATTGATCCAGAGCAATACGAAGCGGCGACCGTTGATGGAGCAGGAAGATTTCGTAAAATGTGGAATATTACACTGCCCGGCATTCGCACCACCTTCATGGTATTGTTTATTTTGTCCATCGGTCATTTAATCAGCATTGGTTTTGAAAAGCAATTTCTCCTCGGCAACCCGCTCGTTGTCGATTATTCCGAGGTACTCGATTTATATGCGCTGAAGTATGGCATTCAAATGAGCCGCTTCTCTTACGGTACGGCGATCGGTATATTCAACTCCGTCGTCAGCATTATACTCGTGTTTAGCGCTAACGCCATCTACAAACGCATTACGAAAGAATCGGTTATTTAGGAGGAGACAAGCATGCAGGGAACGATTAGACCCAAGTCCGAAATGATCACAGACGTCATCATTTACATCGTAATGGGGCTTGCTGGATTAATAACGATTTACCCGTTTTTGAACGTACTTGCTATTTCATTCAATGAATCAATGGATACGGTGAAGGGCGGTATTACGGTGTTGCCTAGAAAATTCACCTTGCAAAACTATGTGACGATTTTTCAATATAAAACCTTGCTGACTGGCTTCCAAAATTCAGTGCTGCGTACCGTTATCGGTACAATCGTCGGCGTGTTGTCGGCTTCGATGATGGCGTTTGTGCTTAGCCGCCGCGAATTTCAGGCGCGCAAGCTGTTTTCACCGTTATTCGCGATGACGATGTATTTCTCCGGCGGGATGATTCCGATCTACATGCTGATTAAAAATCTTAATTTAATGAGCAGCTTCTGGGTATACATCATTCCGCTTATATTGAGCGTTTGGAACATTTTCGTCGTCCGCTCCTACATTGATGGGCTGCCATACGCCCTGCAAGAGTCGGCGAAAATCGATGGCGCCAATGACTTTACGATTTTCTGGCGGGTTATATTGCCGCTGTGCCAGCCTGTTCTGGCGACAATCGCTCTATTCATTGCCGTGCAGCACTGGAATTCCTGGTTTGATACTTATTTATACAACCAGCAGGCCGCCCAGTTTACAACGCTGCAATATGAACTGATGAAGGTGCTGCAATCGACCCAGTCGGGCGCTAATTATCGTGATGCCGGTGTGCAGCAGAACTTGGCTGCCGTATCGCCGGAGTCGATTCGGATGGCCATTACGATGGTCGTTACGCTCCCGATTTTAGCCGTTTATCCTTTTCTGCAAAAATATTTTGTCAAAGGGATGACACTCGGCTCCGTAAAGAGCTAGTGCGCGGGCCTTAGGTTAGGGCTTCCATGTGGTAATAGCAGGTTTCCTGTTAGATACAAATTATTGCTTTATAAATTTAATGCCGATTAAAAGGGAGGAAACACGAAGATGAAGATTAAGAAAACCGCACTAATAAGCTTGCTGCTTGCAATGGCTCTGACTTTCACAGCATGCGGCTCTGGCAGCAATAATGAAGCAGGTACAGGCAATACGGGTAATGCAGGCCATGCAGAACAAGGGGATTCCACAGAGCCTATTACAGTAAGACTGGTAGCTGGCGACCTTAACCCGGACTGGGATAACATGGAAAGCGACGTCGGCAAGTTCCTGAAGGAAAAAACAGGTATTACGCTCCAGCAGGAGTTTCCGGTTGGCGGATCAGATACCGACATGTTCGCTCTGATGGCAGCAAGCGGCGAATATCCGGATATGGTTATGGCGAAGGGCAGCGTGAAAAGCTTGGTTGACGCGGGCGCGCTTCTCGACCTGACGGATCTGATTGAACAGCACGCCCCTAATCTTAAAAAAGTATACGGCGAATATTTGAACCGTCTTCGTTACAGCAAGGAAGATCCAGCTATTTATGAGCTGCCGTCTTTTGGTGTAGGCCAAACTTATTTTGATGCCGAGGGCGGCTTCGAAATTCAGCATCAGGCGCTTGAGGCGCTGGGCTACCCTGAAATCAAAACCGTTAAAGATTACGAAAATGCCATTAAAGCGTATTTAGAGCAAAGCCCGACAACGGAGGATGGACAAAAAAGAATCGGCTTGTCGCTTAATGGCGGCGAATGGCAAATTCTGATTTCCGTAACAAACCCGGCATTTTATGCAACGGGCTTGCCAGATAATGGCGAATTTGCGATTGACGAGAAAACGTTTGAAACGAAGCTGCACTACCAACGCGAGGAGGAAAGAGAATACTTCCGCTGGCTGAACCATATGAACGATATCGGTCTTCTGGACAAAGAAAGCTTCGTTCAAAAATATGACCAGTACAAGGCTAAAATCGCAACAGGACGTGTAATCGGCATTATCGACCAGAAGTGGGACTATGCACAAGCGGAAAACTCGCTGAAATCAGAAGGCAAATTCGGCGCAACCTATGCCCGCTTCCCTGTAACCTTGGATGAAAGCTTTCAAGATCATTCTTACCAAGGCACAGGCTACATGGCAGGACACGGTATAGCGATAACCAAATCGGCTAAAGATCCTGTTCGTCTAATTAAGTTTCTGGATTACCTTGCTTCTGAAGAAGGTCAAATTCTCGTCAACTGGGGAATTGAAGGCAAGCATTATGAGGTTGTGGATGGCAAACGCGTATTCAAACCAGAAATTCAGAATCTCAAAGCAAATGACGGCAACCAATTCAAGAAAACGACAGGTATTGAAAATTACTTAATTTCAGCTCGTTACGGCGATGGCGTTAAGGATTCAACAGGCAACTACTATACAACGAAATTCCCTGAGCAGTTTAAAGCGGAATATTCGGAAGCGGACAAAAAGACGCTTGCTGCCTATAAAGTGGAAATGTACAAGGAATTTTGGCCTGCAGACGATGCGTTCCCTGAGCGTCCTTACGGCGCAGCGTGGAACCTGAATTTTGAAACAGGCTCAGAGGCGGATGTTATTTTCCAAAAAACACAAGATATAATGAAGAAGCGTGTTCCAGAAGCGATTTTGGCGAAGCCGGAAAACTTCGATAAAGTATGGGATGACTTCATGGCAGATCTCGACAAAGCAGGCGCCAGCAAGCTGAACGAGCAGTTCACGCAAATGGTTAAAGACCGCGTTGATTTCTGGGCGCAAAAGTAAGAGGAACTGGGTGGAGGGGGCTGTTTGGCATTGATTAATGAAAAATTGCCGAAAATTTGGTACGGTGGCGACTATAACCCGGAGCAGTGGGATGAGTCTGTTATGGAAGAGGATATCCGCATGTTTAAGCTGGCGGGCATTGATGTTGCGACTGTCAATGTATTTTCATGGGCGCGCATTCAGCCTGATGAGAACACCTATAATCTCGATTGGCTGGACCGCATTATTGATCGTCTGTACAAGGACGACATATATGTCTGTCTGGCGACGAGCACAGGCGCACATCCGGCATGGCTGGCGAAAAAGCACCCCGATGTGCTGCGTGTCGATTACGACGGACGCAAGCGCAAATTCGGCGGGCGCCACAATTCCTGTCCGAACAGTCCGGCTTACCGCAAGCTGTCCGAGCGTCTGGCTGGCACGATTGCCGAGCGCTATAAAGCTCACCCCGCTGTACTCGTATGGCATGTATCGAATGAATATGGCGGCTATTGCTATTGCGATAACTGTGAGGCGTCATTCCGCGTTTGGCTGGAGCAGCGTTATGGCACGCTTGAGAAGCTGAATAAGGTGTGGAATACGGCGTTCTGGGGCCATACGTTCTATGACTGGGATGAGATTGTTGCTCCTAACTCCCTTAGTGAGGAATGGGGACATAACCGCACCAACTTCCAGGGTATCTCCATCGACTACCGTCGTTTTCAGTCGGCTAGCATGCTAGCTTGCTATAGGCTGGAATATGAAGCGATTAAGCAGCATTCGCCTAATCTGCAGGTGACGACGAATTTAATGGGTACGTATTCCGAGCTGGATTATTTTGAGTGGGCAAAATATATGGATGTCGTCTCATGGGACAACTATCCATCCATGGATACGCCGTTCAGCTTGACGGCGATGACGCATGATCTGATGCGCGGTCTCAAAAGCGGCCAGCCATTCATGCTAATGGAGCAAACGCCGAGCCAGCAAAACTGGCAGCCGTACAACTCGCTTAAGCGTCCCGGCGTGATGAAGCTGTGGAGCTATCAGGCGGTGGCACGCGGCGCGGATACGGTACTGTTCTTCCAGCTGCGCCGCTCGGTTGGCGCTTGCGAGAAATATCATGGCGCTGTCATTGAGCATGTCGGCCATGAAAATACCCGCGTATTCCGCGAATGTGCCGAGCTGGGTGCTGAGCTGTTGCAGCTGTCTGACCGCATTCTCGATTCGCGTGTGAAGGCCAAGGCAGCGATCGTCTACGATTGGGAAAATCGCTGGGCGGTTGAGCTGTCAAGCGGACCGACGGTTGCGCTTAAATATGTGGATGAGGTGCATAAGTATTATGACGCCTTATTCCAAATGAACGTTCAGACGGATATGATCAGCGTCGAGGAGCAGCTTGAGCGTTACGAGCTGGTCATCGCTCCCGTGATGTATATGGTGAAGCCGGGTTTTGCGGAGAAGGTGGAAGCTTTCGTTGCGCGCGGCGGCACCTTCGTCACGACGTTTTTCAGCGGCATCGTTAATGAAAATGACATTGTGACGCTCGGCGGCTATCCGGGCAAGCTGCGCAGCGTGCTGGGCATTTGGGCGGAGGAAATCGATGCTCTGCTGCCGGGCCGGCAAAATGACATTGTGCTTAATAAACCACTTGGCGCGCTTGCAAGCGGAACCTATTCCGGCAGCATTTTGTGCGACCTGATTCATACGGAAGGTGCAGAGGTCGTAGCTGAATATGGGACGGACTTCTACAAAGGCATGCCTGCCGTAACGGTTAATTCGTTTGGCGAAGGCAAAGCTTGGTACGTGGCGACAAGTCCGGACAAAGCGTTTTTACAGGGCTTCATGGCTCATTTGTGCGAGTCAGCGGGCATTGAACCGATGCTTGAGACTCCAGACGGCGTTGAAGTGTCGCAGCGTGCCATTAACGGCAGCACCTTCACATTCATTTTGAATCACAATGCGGAAGCAGTTCAGCTTTCGGAGCTACCAGGCACGTTCACGAAAGAGCTGCTGAGCGGAGAAGCTGTAAGTGGCTCGCTTATAATAGGGGCGAAGGGCGTAGCGATTTTGGAAAGCTAGGCAGAGGCCAACATGGCAGCAGCGGACAAGCTCCGCATTTGCCCCTGCCCGCATATGCTGAATGTATAGAAGCATAGCTACAGGGAGGGCCGCCTATGAAGAAAGCAAATGCATTAAGCAGTCGCAAGCAGTTGGAGCTGATTTTGCTCGTGCTGGCGCTGTATGTGCTGCTCGTTCTGCTGTTGATTGCGCTATTATTTTAAGCTGGTTACCCGTGGTAGGCTGGCGGGATAGAATGAAGCAGGAGCATTCGACTGTTTTAGCTAAGGCTAAGGCGGGCGAATGCTCCTTTTTTAAATATAAGAATTTAAAAGTTTTCATTTATAAATAGGCATATATTTCCAAGGCAAAGCTTTTCGCACGTCCTAGAAGGACGATGAAGTCGTTTTTGCTTGAAAAAAGGCAAAACATATGGTGCATACATAATAGCCCCTTAGGTGGCAAATAATGAACAAGAACTGATGCGTTCGCGCATCTCGGGTTTAGCCTTTTGCAGCAGGGCATAATGGAAAAGGGGGAAAGCTATGACAGCAAGCAGCTCAGGCAAAGGAAAATATAAGAAGATGGCGATGTCATCAAAGGAATACCAGAATTTTGCCAAAACGCGGGAGCCATCCCGTTCCATAGGAACGAACTGTTTGAAAGCCTTTATTATTGGTGGCGGAATTTGTGTGCTGGGGCAAGGGATTCAGGAGCTGTTCATGCATTTGCTCCATATGAAGGCGGAGGATGCGAGCAATCCAACGGTTGCTGTGCTCATTATCATTTCGGTTATTTTGACGAGCATTGGCGTGTACGATAAAATCGCCCAGTGGGCAGGAGCCGGCACGGCTGTTCCCGTCACAGGCTTCGCCAATTCGATGTGCTCGGCGGCGCTGGAGCATCGTGCTGAAGGGCTCGTTCTTGGCGTCGGCGCGAATATGTTCAAGCTGGCAGGGTCCGTTATCGTGTTTGGCGTTGTGGCTGCCTTCTTCGTCGGCATCGTCCATCTCATTCTCGGCACAGGAGGGCAATAATATGCTGCGCGGCAAACAGACCTGGTGGTTCGAGAAGCGGCCCGTCATTATCGGCGCGGCAACGGTAGTGGGACCAGACGAAGGCGACGGCCCGCTGGCTGAGGATTTTGACCTTGTGCATCCCGAGCTGGATATGCAGCAGAAAAGCTGGGAGAAGGCCGAGCGGCTGCTGCTGGAGCAGGCTGCGGACTTTGCGCTCCAGCATGCCCGCATAGACAAGGAAATGGTGCAGTTTTTTGTCGGCGGCGATTTAATGAACCAAATTATAAGCAGCAGCTTTGCAGCGCGGTCACTGGGCATTCCTTATCTTGGCGTCTTCGGCGCCTGCTCGACCTCAATGGAATCTCTATCGATTGCCGCTATGCTCGTCAACTCCGGCTCTGCCGATTATGTGCTGGCGGGTACATGCAGCCATAACTGCACAGCGGAGAAGCAGTTCAGGTATCCGACGGAATATGGCTCGCAGAAGCCGCCGACGGCGCAGTATACCGTTACTGGCGCTGGAGCCGGACTCGTTGCCGCGTCGGGAGAGGGTCCGACTATCGAGTGTGCTACAATCGGCAAAATCGTCGATCTAGGCATCACCGATCCATTTAATATGGGCGCTGCAATGGCGCCAGCTGCCGTCGATACGATTCAAGCACATTTTAATGATACCGGCCGTTCCCCGCGCGATTATGACCTAATCGTAACAGGCGACCTTGCGGGTGTAGGGCATCCGCTTGCCAATGAGCTGCTGATGCAAAATGGCGTGCCGATGAATGACACCGTATTTGGCGATTGCGGCCTAATGGTGTATGATGTGAGCCGTCAGAAGGTACAGGCGGGCGGCAGCGGCTGCGGCTGCTCGGCCGTTGTCACCTATGGCCATTTGCTGAAGCGGCTCGCAAGGGGCGAGCTTAAGCGCATATTGGTCGTTGCCACTGGAGCGCTGATGTCGCCGCTTTCATTCCAGCAGGGTGAGAGCATTCCTGGTATTGCGCATGCTGTAGCTATATGCGGAAAGGAAGGGTAAGGCGATGATTTTTTTATGGGCATTTCTAGTTGGCGGCGCTATTTGCGTCTTGGGGCAAATCATGTTCGATATATTCAAGCTGACCCCGGCGCATACGATGGCAACACTGGTCGTAATCGGGGCCATTGTGGATGGCATTGGCTTATACGAGCCGCTCGTTGCCTTTGCAGGAGCAGGAGCAACGGTCCCGATTACGAGCTTCGGCAATGCGCTTGTGCACGGGGCTTTAACCGAGCTGCATGACCAAGGCTGGATTGGCGTTATTTCCGGCATCTTTAAAGTGACGAGCTCGGGCATCTCGGCTGCGATTATCTTCTCGTTCCTGGCGGCATTGGTTATTCGGCCAAAGGGGTAATAGACTGGAAAACTGGAGGGTCCTGTGGGATCCTCCAGTTTTTTTTGGAAATTGATGCATTTGTACTTACTTGCTGGACTGCTGTAAAATGGAACTATATGCCTTTATCCATCTTGATATGCTGCGGGAGGTTATTTCTATGGAAACGCGTCAGGCTGACATGCAATTATGCGCATCTATTCTTACTAATCTAAATCATAGTATTTTGGGAAAACAAGAGCAGGTTGAAAGGCTGATGATTGCCGTGATCGGCGGCGGGCATGTGCTGCTGGAGGATGTTCCCGGCACGGGGAAGACGCAGCTTGTAAAGGCGCTTGCCCGTTCAATCGGCGGCCAGTTCAGGCGCATTCAGTGCAATCCGGATTTGCTGCCCACTGATATAACCGGCGTATCCATTTATCATCCGAAGCAGGAGGAGTTTTTGTTCAGACCAGGGCCAGTCATGACCAATTTGCTGCTGGCTGATGAGATCAATCGGGCGACGACAAAAACTCAATCCGCGCTGCTGGAGGCGATGGAGGAGGGTCATGTCACAGTAGATGGCGATACCTACGCGCTGCCGCATCCGTTTATGCTGCTTGCCACGCAAAATCCAATTGAGTTTGAAGGCACTTATTTGCTGCCCGAAGCGCAGCTTGACCGTTTTATGATGAAGATTTCGCTAGGCTACCCTAGCGAGGAAGACGAGCAGAAGATGATAATGGGCGGCGAGGTACGGCTGCACCCTGAAAGCCAGATTGCCCAAATTGCCGATGTGGACGATATGATTCGCATTCAGCAGCAGGTGCAGGCGGTCCATATGGATGAGGCCGTGGCAAAATATTTGGTCAGCATTGTCAGAGCTACGCGCGAGCACCCCGGCATTCAGCTCGGCGCAAGCCCGCGTGCTGCGCTTTCGTTTGCCAGGGCGGCCAAAGCAGCTGCTTATTTGGAGCAGCGCAGCTTTGTTACTCCTGATGATGTGAAGAAGCTTGCTTCGCATGTGCTGTCTCACCGGCTTTCCTTGCATACGGAGGCTAGAATGAACGGCCACAAAGCGAGCGAGCTGGTCGAGCAAATCATGGAACAGGTAAGAGTGCCGGTGAGATTGGAGCGCTGATATGGAAATGCTGACGCTCAGCCTGCAACGCAGACGACTGCTCGTAAGTGCGTTCCTATATGGGGGAGCGCTTCTATATTTATTATTTCAAGGCGGCAAAACGGCCGTAATGCTGTTCGTTATTATGAATGCGCTGCTGCTTTATTTGATGCTGGGACGCTTTAGCGGCATTAGTCAAGTAAGCGGCAGCCGAAGCTTGCGCAAATCGGGCGGTGAGCATGGTGACGCGCTGGCGGCCGGAAGCTCGCTTACGGTCAAGCTTTCGGTAAAGGTGCCCGGCTATTACCCGATACCATTTGTGCTCGTCCGCGATCAATTGCAGCGCAACAATGGACAAGCGCTGCAATTCGAATCCTCCTTTGTGCCAAATTTTAAGCGCTCCGGCGAGGTGCTGTATACGACACCACCGCTGCAGCGTGGTGAATATCGCTTTGGAGCAACCGCATGCTCCTCTCATGACGTATTCGGACTGTTTGAGCATTCGGGCAGCTTTACGGAGGAATCGGTGTTCAGCGTTTTGCCCCAAATTGTCCCCCTGCGTCAGCAGCGCGGATTGCAGCTTGGCGCACGCGGTCCTTACTCCCACGCTATCGCTTCGCGCTCGGCAAAGGAGACGACGCAAATCAATGGCGTGCGCGAATATGTGCCTGGCGACCGCTTGTCGCGCATTCACTGGCATGCGACGGCGCGCACGGGGCATTGGAAGTCCAAGGAATTTGAGAGAGAGTCGCTGCCACGAACGCTCCTTATTATTGATCGCGATGCTAAGGCGTATAGCGGGACGCGGGCAGATCGCTTTGAGCTTGCGGTATCAGCGGCCGCTTCGCTCATTGAAAGCAGTGGGCGAGGCGATACGGCTATGGGACTGCTGTCTGCCGGATCGCAGCGGGCCATCTTCCCGCCTAAATCGGGTGCCGACCAACGGGGCGCGATCATGCAGCATTTAACGGCGGTGGATGCAGATGCGGAGCAGTCATTATATCAGACGCTGCTTGCGTCGGAGTCGCTGCTTGATTCGGGCTCCATCGCGTTCGTTATTTCAGCAGCAGCGGGCAAGGAGGCGAGTGCTAGCCTCGAATGGCTCGCTCGCAAAGGGCTAAAGCCTTGCTTGCTCCATATTGTAGAGGTGGGCGGCCTCGCTGCCGCGACGAAGCAGGACTGGCAGAAGCTGCTGCGCGCCCGAGGCTGGCCGGTTTTTACACTTACGCAGCTATCGGAGCTTCCGGCTGTGCTTGAAGGAGGCGGCGGAGCATGAGAAGCAGAATAGATAGATGGAAGGATTATGCCGCATTCGAGTGGTATGGGCGAATATCGCGGATCATTATTATTTTTTCGTTGATCAATTCGATTGCGGTTTTTGAAAACTATTGGTGGAAATCGACGTTTATCTGCATTTATATGACACTGCTGCTTGCGGGTGCAGTTGACGTCTTGCTTCCTGCGATGAAGCGCAGACTGCGAATGTCGCTCCAACTGCTGCTCGTCTTCGTTTCCACATGGGTAGTGGCAGGCGCCTCACCGAGCTATTCCGGCTCAGAGGAGGGAGTGCGAAAAATCGCCGCTATCATTTGGAGCATACTGCTCCAATTCCACCCCTATATTTGGTTTAGCTTGGCTATGCTTGTGCTGTATGGGCTGTTCAGTGTCTGGACGACGTCGCGCATTCGCATATTCGGATTTATTGGGGCAAATTTGCTCGTTTTGACCGTAGCCGATTCGTTTACCCCAATTTGGCTGTGGGGCAATGTGGCTTGGGTCGTATTGCTCGGGCTCATATGGCTGGCAGCAGGGCATTTGCATCTTTTTCAGCGTAACCATCCAGGGAGCTGGACGGAGCTGCTGCATTATCCTTTGCAATTATTTATGCCTATCGCGGCGGTGCTTGCGCTGTTGATGGCGGCAGGCCTGTTTATGCCATCCATTTCGCCCGTACTGCGGGACCCGTACACGATATGGAAAGAATCAAAGGGTGAGAAGGTTAATGTTTTTTTAGGCGAAAAAGGCTCGGATTCCGGAGGGGCAACGCTGGATACAAGCTCCGGCTACGGGCGTGATGATGACCAGCTTGGCGGCGGCTTTAACTTTGATTATTCGCCTGTCATGACGGTTGCAAGCTCCCATCGGAGCTATTGGAGAGGGGAAACAAAATCGTTTTATACCGGCAGCGGCTGGCTGGAGCTGGATGAAGGATCGGAGCCTAACAACGTCAATCAGTTGAAAAAGGAGCAGGAGCTTTCCCTGCCATATGACCGCAAGCTGGCAGATACGATTGAAGTGGAGCAGACGGTGACGATGATTCGCAAAGACCAGTATCCCGTTTTATTTGCGGCCGCTCCAATTCATCGAATTCACTGGATTAATGATCCGGAAGCGAATTTGTCCTACCGGCTCACCTGGGCTCCTGACGATCAGGAGCTGCGTTTTCCATTGCAGGGAAGGGGAAGGCAGCCCTATCCGGAATCCTACTCTGTCGTGTCCACTGTTCCCGTGCTGGATGAGGCGAAGCTCCGCAGTACGAATGCACGCCTGGACAGCTCTAGTGAACAGGAGCATTATACACAGCTTCCTGATAACTTGCCTGTCGAGCTTATGGAGCTTGCCAAGGATTTGACCAAAAATGCGACCAATGACTATGATCGGGCGAAAATGCTGGAATCGTATTTGCGCTTGAATTTTGCCTATACGAATGAGCCTGATCTGGGTAAGCTGACGGGGGCGTCCGACGATTTTGTTGCCCAATTTTTGTTCGAGATTCAGGAGGGCTACTGCGATTATTTCTCTACGGCTATGGCGGTGCTGGCCCGTTCCGTTGATCTGCCTACGCGCTGGGTGAAGGGATTTGCGCCAGGGTCCTTGCCTGCCATCGGTGCCGATGCGGCAGAGCGCTTCGATATAGATACGTTTATACAAGGAGAGGGCACATATACCGTCCGCAATTCCGATGCCCATTCTTGGGTGGAAATCTATTTTGCAGGTTATGGCTGGGTATCCTTTGAGCCGACAGCGGGATTTGCTTTCCCTTATACGATTGCCGGTGACGATGCGGCAGCGCCTACACCAGAAGTAGAAGAGGACACGGATGAAGCGGATAAAGCGGCTGCCGCCGAAAAAACAGATGTTTCGTACAAAGGTTTTTATATTGCAGGGATTTCCCTGCTCGTATTATTGCTGGCGGTTAGCTTAATTGTACGCCGTCAAGCGCTGATGGCAGCGTGGCTGCGCTTCCGGTTCCGCTCCTATACGGCCAATGACCGCATCGTATGGGAGACGGAGCGCCTGCTCCGCGTTTGCCGGAGGAAGGGGCTAAAGCGCTCCGAGCATGAGACGCTGCGGGAAGCCGTGCAGCGCTTTGCGCAGCACCGTACAGACATTCGCAGCGAGCTGACTCAGCTGCTGAACGATTTTGAACGAGCCAAATACGGCGGCACAGCGGCAACGCCGGAAGAAGCAGAGCAGTTTGTGAACAAGGTCAAGCATGTCATTTCGTTATTATAATGAATAGCCTTTAACCGACTATAATGGACAGATAGAAGCTTTTCAGCCATCATTGTGACTAATTAATCAAAATAGGGGACATTGGATTTTTAGATGTATTTTCCTGATATGCTTTCACATGTGAAACACGGATAACAATGAAGAAAGTGAAGGTGAAATGTGGCTGGAAAGCAGGTTGTATTTAAACCAGATGAAGTGAGGAATTTGCAGCGCCGAATGATTCAGATCGGAGCAGACACGGATGAGCTGCGACGGCGGGTGAGCGGGAAGTAATTTGATAAATACATTAGTCCCAATAATGCAAACTATTTCAATCCCGATCAGAAAAAAGTTATTTTGTATATTGACAAACCATTGACAAATTTACATCCAAATGATGTGAAAAAGCTAGATGAGATTAAGTCTAAGGGGGTTATTATTGTTAATTCCTTGGATGAACTTAAGTGGGTATTAAAATAATATGGGTACTTCGGCAGTTATTTTAACACAAAAGAGCAAGTATTCGCCTGAAAAATTGTTAGCAGATACAGTAGTCTCAGTATTTCATGCGGATGCAACTCTTTATTTTCATAATAATAAATACTGTTCAGAGGAGGGTGAGTTTTTATATACTACATTGAACATTAATAATAGTTCATTTTCAGAGAAAAGCGAACAATCAATTATTTTTTCTGTTCATGGTATTAATAGTCCAAGTATTGATTTTTACTATCACGAGGATTTGGAATTAGATTCTGACTTATCATTATATCAAGTGGGTCATATCGAAGATATTTATGGTGTCCAAAAACTAATTTTTAATTTTATTTATGAATACCTTAAATTGAATCCCGATGAATACTTTTGGGTAACAGATTTTGATTGGGTCTATAGCTGGGAGGACATGCAAAAATTAAAAGCACTACCCTATGACCCTGATTGGTGTTATAAGAATCCTAATACGAAGTAGTTAAGATTATTCTGCTGGGGGCTACCCAGTGCCGAATGAACTATCATTCAACCAATTACACAAATAACCGATGTAAATTAAATTGAACTACTATTCCACATGTGAGTCTTACAACTCCATGTGGTTTCTTTTTTGTTTCTCAAGCTTTTACAAACAAAAAGCCTAACTGCAAATGATGAGCGGTTAGACTTCCCCATTTAATTTTGTTTCAATTTAAGTAGTTCATGACCCACATAAAATGGGAGCCAAATGCAACAGATCTCAATACGCGAGACTTTGCAGCCTATTATAGGGCTTGCTCATTTATATTTTATAGAAGGAAAAAATTCAGCCTGCCGCTGCCCAAGCAATGGACAGCGGTATTTTTTTGCAACAAAATCGTTTTTTATGTTATAGTTTCGTAAGATAGCAGGAGAATAGCAAAGGGGTTTAACGCTTATGTTCAAGAAACTGTTGCCACATATGCGTGTGGATACGGTTTATGATATTCAATTAGATGAGCTGCATAACAATGGAATTCGCGGCATTATTACGGATCTGGATAATACGCTTGTGGGAGCGCGAGTGCCGCTTGCAACGCCCGAGCTGATCAAATGGCTGGACGATGTCCGTGAGCGCGGCTTTAAAGTCGTTATCGTATCGAATAATAATGTAACCAGAGTGTCCAAATTTGCAATGCCTTTGAACATTCCGTTTATTCATGCTGCGCGCAAGCCGGCTAACACGTCGTTTCGCAAAGGGCTAAAGGTACTTGAGCTGAAAGCGGAAGAGACGGTAGTCATTGGCGATCAGATGCTGACGGATGTGCTGGGCGGCAATCGAATGGGATTATATACGATTCTTGTAGCGCCAATTGCTCCTGCTGATGAAGGAATCATGACCCGGTTCAACCGACGAATTGAGCGTATCGCCAAATCGAGTCTTGGCAAGAGCGGGTTATGGAAGTGAGGGGGAGAAGAAATGAAGGAAGAGCAGCTTAGTCTGGCCGCACAGTCCTGTGCGGGCTGTGGCGTAAAACTGCAAACGGAAAATGCAGAGCTTCCTGGTTTTGTGCCAGAGCAGGCAATAGTTAGGGAGCCGGCCATATGCCAGCGTTGTTTCCGCATTCGCAATTATAATGAAGCATCGTCGGTAACGGTGGATCAAAATGAATTTCTGAAGCTGCTCAGCAGCGTAGCAACGACGGACAGCCTTGTTGTGCATATTGTCGATTTGTATGATTTTGAGGGCAGCCTGATTTCGGGCTTGCAGCGCTTTGTAGGCAACAATCCCGTGCTGCTGGTCGTCAATAAAGTCGATTTGCTGCCAAAATCAATGAACCTGAACCGACTTCGCAACTGGGTGCAGAAGCAGGCGAAGAGCGAGGGGCTGCGTACACTGGATATCGTGCTGTGCAGCGCTAAGCGCAACATTGGTTTCGAGCATGTTATTGAGGCGCTTGATCGTCACCGTAAAGGGCGCGATGTGTATGTGGTCGGCGCAACCAATGTGGGCAAATCTACGCTGATTAATCGCCTGATTAAAGATTACAGCGATTTGGAGCGCGAGTTGACGACATCCCGCTATCCGGGAACGACGCTTGATGCTGTGCATATTCCGCTTGATGATGACAAGTTCATTATCGATACGCCGGGAATTGTCTACCCGACACGGATGACGGAAATTGTGCCGCGAGGATTTTTGCAGTCGCTGCTGCCGGACAAGCCGATTAAGCCGCTGGTGTACCAGCTTAATGACCAGCAGACACTGTTTATTGGCAGCTTGGTCCGTTTTGATTTTGTAGAGGGTGAGCGTCAATCTTTTACGCTGTACATTTCCAATGCGCTGAATGTACACCGGACAAAGATGGAGCGCGCGGATGCGCTTTATGAGGATCATCAGGGCGAGCTGCTTGGCGGACCTTCTCGCGAAGAGCTTGCCGAAATGCCTGCATGGACGCGCCACTCCTTGCGCGTGCCGCGGGGAGCGAGGAAGGATGTATTCATCTCTGGCCTAGGCTGGATTCAGGTGAACGGCGAGGCAGGCGCCTTGCTTGATTTATATGCCCCGAAAGGCATCAAGGTGCTATTAAGGGATTCGTTGATTTAACGGCTATAAGCAAATAAGCTCGACATCATGCTTTACACTTCATGGACAGCTGAGA
The DNA here is from genome assembly GCF_036894955.1 of Paenibacillus sp. KS-LC4. Taxonomy (NCBI): domain Bacteria; kingdom Bacillati; phylum Bacillota; class Bacilli; order Caryophanales; family Paenibacillaceae; genus Paenibacillus; species Paenibacillus sp. KS-LC4. The sequence goes on from NZ_CP145905.1 coordinate 2,184,376, forward strand.
GGGGATATTGGCGGAAATGAGTGCGGAAGAAAGCTATACAGCAATGCAGCGCATAGACAGCCATACGGTGCTTTACGGAGTAATTGGTGACCCCATTCATCATTCCAAGTCGCCGATTATGCTTAATCGCGCTTTTCGGGAAACGGGCATTAACGGTGTTTATTTGGCTTTCCACATTACGGCAGGCGAGCTGCCTGCTTTCGTTAGCGGTGTTCGGGCGATGGGCATTCGGGGTGTGAATGTGACGATTCCTCATAAATTGGATATGATGAAGGAAATGGATGAAATCGACGATAGCGCGCGAGCGGTAGGGGCGATGAACACCATCGTCAACGATAACGGACGCCTGATTGGCTACAACACAGACGGCATCGGCTACGTTCGTTCCCTTAAGGAAGAGGCGGAGCCGGAGCTTGCCGGCAAAAAGATTGTCGTCATTGGCGCAGGCGGAGCTGCGCGCGGCATCGTGTATGCGCTGAGCGGCGAGCGGCCGGAGCGTATTACAATCGCCAACCGCTCGCTCGGCAAGGCCGAGGAGCTCGCGGCAGCACTACAGCACCGCGCAGATATCGCGGCGGTCACGAATGACGAGCTGCGCCAAGTATGCGCGGATGCGGATGTCGTAATCAATACGACATCTCTGGGCATGTATCCGAATGTAGATGAAAGCCCGCTGGATGCTTCGTGGCTCAAAGAGGGCTGCGTCGCCAGCGATTTAATATACAACCCGCTGCAAACGAAGTTTTTGCAGGAAGCTGCACTTCACGGCTGCCGGACGCATGGAGGTCTGGGCATGTTTATATATCAAGGCGCATATGCTTTCGAATATTGGACAGGGCAGCCCGCTCCTGTTCAAGCGATGCGCGAAACGGTACTTGCAGCCTTTAAAGGCTAACAGCTTTTCTTATTACTATTTGAAAGAAGGAACATAGAGCGATGCTTACAGGGAAACAAAAACGTTATTTGCGCGCGATGGCGCATCATTTACAGCCGATATTTCAAGTCGGCAAAGGTGGAACGAATGACCATCTAATTCGTCATATTAATGAGTCGATTGAGCTTCGCGAGCTGATCAAGCTATCCGTGCTGAACAACTGCATGGACGATCCGAAGGAAATCGGAGTTGAAGTAGCGGCAGCGGCTAAAGCCGAGCTGGTACAGGTGATTGGCAAGACGATTGTGCTATACAAACGCGCATCGGAAGAGAAAAACCGTAAAATCGAGTTGCCGGCGGTTAAAGCGGGACGTTAAGGGCTCGCGATGAAATGAGTTCTCGCTTTTGCTGGGAAAGTATGCAGCGATATTTATTTCACCGCAATGACTAAGCGAGAAGTTTACAGACAAGGAGGACTGCGGCTATGCGTAAAATCGGCATTATGGGCGGAACGTTCGATCCCATCCATCTCGGACATCTCATTGCCGCAGAAACAGCGCGTACAAGCTGCGGGCTGGATGAGGTGTGGTTTATTCCCTCATTTTTGCCTCCGCTCAAAAGCCATGAGCCTGGCGAGCACAGCGAGCTGCGGCTGCAGATGGTGCAGGAAGCGATAAGCGGCAATCCCCATTTTCGTGCACTGGATATTGAGCTTGCAAGAGGCGGGCTCAGCTATTCCATCGACACGGTTCTGGAGCTGAGGCATTTGCATCCGCAGGATTCCTTCTCTTATATCATTGGAGCCGACCGGGTTAATGATTTGACCGGGTGGCACCGAATGGAGGAGCTGGCGGAGCTTGTTGCTTTCATCGGGCTTAATCGGGAAGGCACGAAGGCGGAGGCTGGCGCGCTGCCGGACTCCTTGCGGCAGCGGCTGATGCTTGTGGATATGCCGCCAATCGGCATCTCATCTACGGCGATTCGCGAAGCGATTCAAGCTGGCGGCAGCTTCCGCTATCTCGTACCGGAGGCTGTGTTTTATTTCATTACGAGGAGGGGCCTTTATGGAGCGCGATCAAATGATTGAGTCGGTGAAGGCGCAAATGCCCGAGAAGCGCTGGAGGCATACCGAGGGCGTAATGGCAACGGCGGTTGAGCTGGCGGTAAGGTTCGGGGAAAACCCGGAGCAGGCTGAGCTTGCGGCGATTTTGCATGATGTGGCGAAATATTGGCCTGTCGACCATATGGAGAAGGTGCTGCGCGACCAGAAGCTGGCTCCCGAATTGCTATCACAGGATAAAAACCTATGGCATGCCGAAGTAGGCGCCTGGGTGGCGGAGCATGAATATGGCGTAACGGATGCGCTAGTACTGGATGCGATTCGTTTCCATACTTCGGGCCGCCTTGCGATGACGCGTCTGGACAAGGTTGTTTGTCTGGCGGATTATATGGAGCCTGGGCGCGATTTTCCCGGTGTCGATGACATTCGTAGGCTGAGCAAGGATAGCTTGGAGCAGGCGCTGCTGGCGGGATTTGATTCGACGATTCTGCTGCTGGTCAAAAAAGGCAAGGCCATTTTCCCACTGACAATAGAAGCACGTAATGGTTTAATAGAAGAGTTAAAAACAGGAGGCTGAGTTATGACGGTACATTCGGAGGAGCTTCTGCAAGCAACGGTTGCAGCAGCGGAAGATAAGAAGGCTATGCGTATTGTAGCTTTGAATTTGCAGGAAATTTCCCTGGTAGCGGATTATTTCGTAATCTGCTCGGGTAATTCGGATACGCAGGTACAGGCGATTGTGACGGAAATCCGTAAATCGGCCGAGCTGCGCGGCGTTCGCGTTCGCGGCATTGAAGGAATGGATTCCGCACGCTGGGTACTCATTGACCTTGGCGACGTTGTAGTTCACGTATTCCACCGCGATGAGCGCGACTATTATAATATTGAAAAGCTCTGGTCTGACGCCAAAGTTGTGGAGTTCGCATGAGCTTGATTGCCGGTACGACAATAACGTTAAGGGTGGCGCGCGAGGTGTCGCCCTACGGCTATTTTTTGACCGATGGCGAATCCGAGGTGCTGATGCATTATACGGAGCTGGTCGGCAGCAAGCCAAAGGTGAACAATGAGGTTGAAGTTTTTATATTTTTTGATACCGAGGATCGTCTGGCGGCGACGATGAAGCGTCCGCTAGTGAAGCTTGGTGAGATGGCACGCCTTAAGGTAGCGGATGTGCATCCGCGGCTAGGCTGCTTTCTTGAAATCGGGCTTGGCCGCCAGCTGCTGCTGCCGCTTTCGGAGCTGCCAGAAAATATTGATTATCGTCCGCTGCCAGGTGATGAGGTTCACATTGTGCTGGGTCATGACAAAAGCGGCAGACTTATCGCCCGGCTTGCAGGCGAGGATGAGCTTGGTCCGCTCGTCTTTGCGGCACCTGATTCGTGGCGCAACCAATGGATCGAGGGCTGGGTTACGAAATCGCTGCAAATGGGCTCTTTCGTCCTGATTGACGGCGGAGTTGTCGGCTTTGGCGCATATGGTCTTATTCCAGCGCCGGATCGCGTGCGAGCGCTTCGTCTTGGCGAGCGGGTATCGGCGCGCATTACCTTTATCCGCGAGGATGGACGGGTAAATCTGTCGATGGGTCAGCAGAAGGAAGTGGGCCGTCTAGAGGATGCTGACCGTCTGCTTGCCTTTTTAAAGGAGCGTCCGGGCGGCGGCATGCCTTATTCCGATGAGACGGAAGCGGGCATCATTAAGCAAAAATTCGGCATCAGCAAATCGGCATTTAAACGTGCGATCGGCAAGCTGATGCGCGAGCGTCTGATTACCCAGAAGGGCAGCTGGACCTATTTAGTGGAAGCGGCTGAGGGCGGTAAAGCAGCAGGCGATGCGGTTAAGTCGAACACTAGCGAAGCCTCTGCTTCCGAAGACTCATCTGAGGATTAAGGAGGGCTTTCGAGGTGGAGTCATATGGCGAGTTTGCTGCGGTATACGATGAGTTAATGAGCGACATGCCTTATGAGGAATGGCTTTGGTTCACAGAGCAATGCTGGGAGCGTTATGGCAAGCCTTCTGTCATTGCCGATCTAGGCTGTGGGACAGGCTCTATCGCGATACCGCTTGCTATGACCGGGATGCAGGTGTACGGCATTGATTTGTCTGAGGATATGCTAAGCGTGGCGCGCAGCAAATGGGATGAGGCGCTTGCTGCCGCGCATGGCGCACGTACAGGCTCAGCGATCTGGCTGCAGCAGGATATGAGGGAATTTGATCTGGGCACGCCTGTGGACGCGGTTATTTCCTTCTGCGACTGCGTTAATTACTTGACGGAGGAAGCGGATGTGATTGCCGCTTTCGAAGCGGTATTTGCGTCGCTCCGCCCAGGAGGCGTATTTCTATTCGACGTGCATCCGAAGGCGCAGCTCATTCGCTATGCGGAGGAGCAGCCCTTCGTGCTGGACGAGGATAAGGCAGCCTACATTTGGACATGCGAGCTAGATGAGGAGCGCTGCGAAATTGAGCATCATTTGACGATTTTTGCGCATGAAAGCGGAGAGCGGTTTCGCCGTTTTGAAGAAATGCATGTGCAGCGGGCTTATGAGGCGGACTGGATGGCGGCGCAATTGCAGGCGGTCGGGTTCAGCAAGATTGAGCGTTTTGCCGATTTCAAGCTGCAGCCCCAAGAGGGAAGCTCTGAGCGGCTGTTTTTTGCAGCAGTAAAATGAACCGGCGCTTCGCAGCAGCGCCACAAGGTCTAGCGCAGCCGTCCTGCTCAATGATAGCAGAGCGGCTGCGCTAGCTTTTTTGTTGCAGCAGCATGTTAAGAGCGACTTTTGTTATTGCGCGAGTATGTCATCGCAAAACGAGCGTTGCCTTCAAAAAGAGGGCAACGCTCGTTTATGCTTATGCCGCAATAGCAGTTTCTGGAAGGTGAACTGTCGCAATTTGGCTACAGTATGTTGCTCTGCAATCAGAGGTGCGCAGCAGTGCCTGTATGCTCTTCCTCTGCTTCGTCCACCGCTTTATGCGGAGGGACGAAATGGCGGCGGCAGCGGGGCTCGTAGCTCTCCGTATCGCCGATTAAAATGACTGGCCCCAGCGTCGCTGGCTGACCGTTAATGACGCGCTGCGTGAACGCCGCGTTCGCGTCGCCGCATACGGCGCAGAAGGAAGTCAGCTTCACAATTTCGTCGGCAATGGCGAGCAGCCCGCCGATATAGCCGAAGGCTTTGCCGCGGTAGTCCATGTTAAGGCCGTCTACAATGACCTGTTTGCCATTATAGGCAAGCTCCTCTATAAGAGGGATGATGCTTTTGGAGAAAAACTGCACCTCGTCGAAAGCGACGACGTCGGCATGCTTGGTATCCTGCAAAATGCGCTCCGCCATCTCGGGCGTAAGCTCCTTCGGAATGTTGAAGGCTGGCAGGCGGTAGCCCATGCGGCTAACAATTTCCTCGCTGCCGAACCGATTATCCTCCGCGGGCTTATACGCTCGGACTTTTTTGCGGCCATATTGCAGCAATTTATGACAGCGTCGTATGAGCTCGCCGGATTTTTCCGAGAACATCGGGCCGATAATGACCGTAATCCAACCTCTATCCATATGGCCTAATTCTCCCTTACACTTGAAATATAAGAATTTATAAGTTTTGCACTTATCAGTAGGCTTATATTTCTCGGATTGAAACGCACAGCGCGGCCAAAGGACGGCGACAGCCGTTTCACCTTGAAATATAAGAAAGTATAAGTTTTACTCTTATACTCCGCTTATATTTCTCCGACAAAACTTTTCGCACGTCCTAGGAGGACGACGAAGTCGTTTTTGCTTGAGTCCATATGTGCCTGTATCATTTTAGCAGGATTACCCTGCGATGTAATGTATAAGTTGTATTCTTTTTGAATAGCTTTATTTAAATTCATTCTCGTAATGCATCCTTCAAACGGCTGTTCATGGAGGTGTCAGCAGCTGCCCCGCGTGCAGCAGCGAGCCGCCATTTTTTAACTTCCTGCTTCAAGCGATCGTTCTCTGCCGCTAATAATTCAATGGTTTCGAGCAGCTCGGAGTTCGTATATCCGGCATCGTTAAATAGCTTATGCAGCGCCTCGCGGAGCTGTTCAAACGTCAAAATTTCGTTCATATTATCCTCCATATCCATTAAAAATGACTCTACCACATCATATCCGTATCTGTTAAAATAGTCGAGTGGCCTAAAATCGGGTCTCATAGATAGGCGTATTTTTTCATTTGACTCCACCTATATATTGATGTAGAATCAAATTCAGCAACTACATCTTGTTGTAGAGCACGGAAAACGACACTTTAAGTCTACTAGCGCAACTGACGCTTTTTCAAGGTCAGAAGCGCTTTTCTATTGCTGATATCCGGTAGGGGAGAGAGAAATATATGCTGGTTGTCTATGATTCGAAGACGGGCAACGTCAAACGATTTATTAGCAAGTTGAATATGCGCGTCGTGCCGATTGAAGAGCAGGAGGCAGTTCAAGAGCCGTTCGTTCTCATTACGTATACGACAGGCTTCGGACAGGTTCCTGACCGGGTTATGTCGTTCCTGAAGCGCAACGGTAAGCATCTTCGCGGCGTATCCGCCAGCGGCAACCGCAATTGGGGAACGGGCTTTGCCAAAAGCGCAGATACGATTGCCGAGCTATACAATGTCCCTGTTATTTCTAAATTCGAGTTGTCCGGAACGAAATACGATACGGAAAACTTTGTTGAAAGGGTGCGAACCATTGAAGCATATTGAGTTGAATAATGAGCTGATGCAGCGCGGGGCTGACGGCTTTTACCAGTTGGACAAGGATAAAGAGGCAGTAGCAGCATTTATGGAGGAGGTTGAGCAGAAGAGCGTGAAGTTCGCCTCGCTCCAGGAGAAGCTTGACTACTTAATCGGCAACGACTATTACGACAATGTGTTCGACAAATATACATATGAGCAGGTTGAGGCTGTATTTGATTTAACGGCAAACAGCAGCTTCCAGTTTCAGTCGTATATGGCTATTTCCAAGTTTTACAAAGACTATGCCATGAAAACGAATGACAAGCTGCAATATTTGGAGCAATATCCGGATCGCGTTGCGATTGTTGCCCTGCATTTGGGTGAAGGCGACGCAGCAAGAGCGTTGCGCATTGCCGAGGCGATGATCGAGCAGCGGCTGCAGCCGGCGACACCAACCTTCCTTAACGCGGGCAAAAGCCGTCGCGGTGAGATGGTATCCTGCTTCCTGCTGGAAATGGACGATTCGCTTAATTCCATCAACTATGTGATTGGCACATGCATGCAGCTGTCGAAAATCGGCGGCGGCGTGGCGGTCAATCTCTCGAAGCTGCGTGGACGCGGCGAGCCGATCAAAGGCGTCGAGGGTGCGGCGAAGGGCATTATGCCCGTGCTTAAGCTGATGGAGGATGCCTTCTCCTATGCCGATCAAATGGGACAGCGCAAAGGCTCTGGCGCAGGCTATTATAATATTTTTGGCTGGGACGTTATTGAGTTCCTCGATTGCAAAAAAATTAACGCCGATGAGAAAACGCGGATCAAAACGCTGTCAATCGGCCTCATTATACCGAATAAATTTTATGAGCTGGCTGCGCAAAACAAGCCATTGTACGTCTTTGGACCACATTCTGTTCATAAAGCGTATGGCACCTATTTGGATGACATGGACATGGACGAAATGTACGAGGAGCTGCTTGCGAACGATTTGGTGAAAAAGAAAGTCGTCATGAACGCACGCGACATGATGACCAAAATCGCTTCGATTCAGCTGGAATCCGGCTATCCTTACATTATGAACAAATCGAATGCAAACCGTGTTCACGCGCTCAAAGATCTAGGCGGCGTTAAAATGTCGAACCTGTGCACGGAAATTTTCCAGCTGCAGGAAACTTCGGTTATTAACGATTACGGTACGGATGACCTGATTCAGCGTGATATTAGCTGCAACCTGGCATCGCTGAATATCGTAAATGTCATGGAGCTTAAAAAGATCAAGGAATCGGTTCGTGTTGGCATCGAGGCGCTTACGACCGTCAGCGACCTTTCCAAAATCGACAACGCCCCTGGCGTACGCAAAGCGAATGAGGAGCTGCATTCCGTCGGCCTTGGCGCTATGAACCTGAACGGCTATCTGGCGAAAAACCACATTGCATACGAAAGCGATGAGGCGAAGGAGTTCGCTAGCGCATTCTTCATGATGATGAACTATTATTCGCTGGAGCAAAGCATGGAAATTGCCAAAGAGCGCGGTGAAACATTCAAGGATTTCGACCGCTCCGAATATGCGAAGGGCACCTACTTCTCACGTTATGAGCAGACGGATTACCGTCCGGTCAGCGACAAGGTGAAGGCTTTATTTGAAGGTATGGAAATTCCATCTCCTGAGGACTGGACTGCGCTTAAGGCGAAGGTGCAGCAGCATGGCCTGTTCCACGCCTACCGCCTGGCAATCGCGCCGACGCAAAGTATTTCGTACATTCAAAATGCGACTTCTAGCGTTATGCCGATTGTTGAGCATATCGAGACGCGGACCTACGCAAACTCGACAACTTATTATCCAATGCCGTTTTTGTCGCAGGACAACTTCTTCTATTACAAATCGGCTTACAATATTGACCAGTTCAAGCTGATTGACCTGATTGCCGAAATTCAGCAGCATGTGGATCAAGGTATTTCCACCGTTCTGCACGTAAACAGCAATGTGACGACTCGTGAGCTTGCCCGCTTCTATATTTACGCAGCCCACAAAGGATTGAAGTCGCTCTATTACACAAGAACGAAACGTCTATCCGTAGAAGAGTGCACAAGCTGCGCGGTGTAACAACAAGAATATAGATGCGCAAAAAGATGAGGTTGTGGGGCGGCGCTTTAGATGCCGTCACGCAGCCATTTACAAAGGAGCCTAATATATAATGAAGGCAGTTAACTGGAACCGCCCGGATGATGATTTTACGCTGACGTTCTGGCAGCAGAACGTCATGCAATTCTGGACGGACGAAGAAATTCCTCTATCCGATGACAAGATGGATTGGATGGAAATGAGCGATGCGGAGCGCAGCTTATACAAAAACGTGCTTGGCGGATTGACGCTGCTCGATACGATTCAGGGCGGTATTGGCATGCCGAAGATTTTGGAGCATGTGGACGGCTTGCAGCGCAAAGCAGTGCTGTCCTTCATGTCGATGATGGAGCAAATTCATGCCAAATCGTACAGCAGCATTTTCACGACGCTCGCGTCTACGGAGGAAATCGACGAGATTTTCCAATGGGTAGAAAAAAACGAGCAGCTGCAACGAAAAGCGGAGCTTATTTCTTCATGGTATGAGGGCATTAGCACAAAGCAGGATTTGTATAAAGCAATGGCAGCTTCCGTATTTCTGGAAAGCTACTTGTTCTATAGCGGCTTCTTCTATCCGCTTTATTTGGCAGGTCAAGGCAAAATGACGAGCAGCGGCGAAATTATCGACCTTATTTTGCGTGACGAGAGCATTCACGGCTTGTACGTTGGCGTGCTGGCACAGGAGCTATTCAACACCTTCACGCCGGAGGAGCAGACTTCGCTGAAGGCTGAGCTGGATCAATTGCTTAACGACCTGTATGAGAATGAGGTTCTTTATACCGATTCGCTGTATTCGCCGCTTGGCCTTGAGGAAGAAGTGAAAACGTATGTGCGTTATAATGCGAATAAAGCGATGATGAATCTTGGCTTTGACGGTGTGTTCCCAGATGAGCCGGTCAATCCAATCGTATTCAATGGCATCAGCACACATACAAAGCAGCATGATTTCTTCTCCAAAAAAGGCAATGGCTACGTACGGACGATTCACGTCGAGCAATTAAACGACGATGATTTTGTTTTTAACTTTTAGTATAAAAGGAATGCGGCGGATATAGCCCGGCGAGGTTAATATTTCCACCCTGCATATACACCCTGCATATACACAAAGAAGCATTCGGCTAGGTTAGCCGAGTGCTTTTTTTTGGGGTGAATCATTTAATTATCCCTTAACTAAACAATAGAGCGAGCATGATAACATCAAGAAAGTTTTTGGTAGCTTCATGCATTAAATATTGCCGCAGCACGCCTTCCTGCTGAAAGCCGAGCTTTTTGAGCACTTGGAGCGAAGCGATATTTTCAGGGTGGACCTCGGCTTGAATGCGGCGGGCATGGATATGCTTGTCATTGAAATCCATCACAGCCTGCAGCGCTTCGGACATCATGCCTTTGTTCCAGTAATCCGGTTTAAGGTCGTAACCGAGCGTTAGCGGATAACGGGGCTCCACCTCAAATTCGCCTCTTGTCGGCATCAGCATAACGGTCCCCATAATCGGTGCGCTGCCTTGCAGCGTAATGCCCCACGGAATTAGTCGGCGCTCCGCATAGGCTTCATTCCAAGACTCAATCAGCATTTTGCAAGCCTCTAAGGAGTCCGGGCCAAGCCAGTCCAAATGCCGAGTCACCTTCGTATCCGAATAAAAAGCATGCAAATCTGCGGCGTCCTGTACAGCCATTTGGCGCAGGGTTAATCTTTTCGTATGTAGAAAAGGGAATGAGGAAAACAAATCGTCGGAGCTCATGCGGTTCACTCGCCTTTATATAGAAGATGGGATGCGAGCCTATCATATCCTAGCTTGCTTAAACGAAAATGAAAAAGCAGCTGCAACGAGCTTGTTTTTATTCCCTGCTGTCGATCCGGGATAAAGGGCTACCGCTCATGGAGCAATCATGTTACACTATTTGCGGGTGAAAGCTCATCCTAACGCAACTGTTCTGACCGATGAAAAGGGGGAATTCGCGTGGACAACTGCTCGATTATTACGAAGCCAACGCTTCATTTAGTAGGGATTAGTTATTGCGGCCCGTATTCTACTTTTCCGGATGAGGCGATTCGCCTGCAAAGTGAGTTTCTAGCCCGCAAGCATGAGCTGAATACCACGTCGAAGGCACCGCTGCTGTACAGCCCGTATTTTGGCAATGAAGTATTTGCTACTTATTGGGCCTGCTACGAAATGCCGCCGTCAGAGGAGGTGCCAGCTGGCATGGTGCAATTCACCATCCCAACCCATCGTTATGCGATGGTTGCATCGACGAACAAACGAATTGGAGAAGCCTACGAGCAGCTATTTGCCTGGATGAACGAGCAGGAGCTTGAGAAGCATCAGAGCGCTGTTGCGATTGAAGTTTTTTACATTCAGGAGCAGCATTTGGAGGAGGAAGCGGTGGAGCTTCTTATTCCGCTTGCCGATTAGAACAAGCTGTGCCAGACAAATGATAAGCGTTATAATAAGAGAGGAGTCCTAAACGGGACGCCTCATTTTTTATTTGTTCATAAATAGGAGCAGGAAGGGGATTGAGGGCGGCATGGTGCCTATTTATATAGTAGATGCGTTTACAGACAAGGCGTTTGGCGGTAATCCGGCAGCGATATGCCTGCTGGAGGCACTCAGTGATGAAGGATGGATGCAAAAAGTAGCGGGGGAGATGAATTTGTCCGAAACTGCTTTTGTCGCACCACGCGAGGGCGGTTACGAGCTTCGCTGGTTTACGCCTACGGAGGAGGTTGATTTATGCGGACATGCTACGCTCGCGGCTGCTTTCGTATTGTGGAGGACGGGGCGCCTGGGGCAAAGTGAGGTGGCAGCCTTTTGGACGAGAAGCGGCGTGCTGACTGTAGCGCTAGGGGAAGCTGAGACGGAGATGACGATGGACTTCCCTTCAGAGCCGCCAGCTCCGGCGAAGGCGCCCGAGGCGCTCATTGAGGGGCTTGGTCTCATTCCGCGTTATACGGGACGCAACCGTATGGATTATGTTGTTGAAGTGGACAGTGAGCAGACGGTGCGCGGGCTAAAGCCAGATTTCTCGCAGCTGAGCTTGCTGGATGGGAGGGGCGTCATTGTGACCGCTCGCGCTGAAGGCCAGGCAGCCTATGACTTTGTGTCGCGGGCTTTTTATCCGAAAGGCGGCGTGCAAGAGGACCCGGTGACAGGCTCTGCCCATTGCGCGCTGGCTCCCTACTGGGCGAAGCGGCTGCACAGAGACGAGCTGATCGGCTATCAGGCGTCGGCTCGCGGCGGTTTTGTAAAGGTGAAAAACACTTTGAATCGCGTTCAATTGAGCGGACAAGCCGTTCTCATACTGCGCGGTGAACTGGAGGAGTTTAACCAATGATGAAGCTAAAATGGCAAAGAGAGCAGAAGCAGCAGCTGATTGAGCAGGTACAGCATTATTTTGAGCTGGAGCGTTCGGAGGAAATAGGTTCGATAGCAGCAGAGCAACTGCTTGACCATATGGTTGCGCTGCTCGGTCCGCACATCTATAATCAGGCGATTCACGATGCAAGAAAGACGGTTGTCGAACGAATGCAAGCGGTGGAAGATGAGCTGTATGCACTGGAGAAAAATGTTTCCGCACCGCGCGGGGGCTCCCGCTAATAGGCTGAAGGAGTGTTTGTGCAAGTGGAAATAAGCAAAGCGAATATGAAATACGACATTATTTTGTTTGATATTGATGATACGCTGCTCGATTACGGGCAGGCGGAGGCCCATGCCTTCACAAGCTCCTGCCGGGATTATGCCATAACGCTTGCCGGCAGTGATTACGTGGCGCGTTATCGCAGCATTAATCAGCAGCTTTGGCACGATTATGAGCAGGGAAAGGTGACGCTGGCGGAGCTTAGAGAGGAGCGGTTTAGACGGCTGTTTGCTGAAAATAACCCTCACATCGCGGCAGACGAATTTAGCGCCTGCTATTTGAACTATTTAGGCGAGGGCAGCTTTCTGATTGAAGGCGCTGTAGAGCTGTGCAGCAGCCTGCAAGGGCATTGTCGTATGGCGGTTATTACGAACGGCATTCGTGAGGTACAGCTGTCGCGTATTGGCAAGGCGGGGCTGAATGATTTTTTTGAGCATATTATTGTGTCGGAGGAGACGGGCTATCAGAAGCCGCATAAGGGCATTTTTGACTATGCGTTCGCGAAGCTGGGAGCAACTGACCCGTCCAAAATCATCATCCTCGGCGATTCCTTGACCTCCGACATGCAGGGCGGCATTAACAGCGGTATTGATACATGCTGGTTTAATCCGCACCGGAAGAGCAATACAACGGCGGTAAAGCCTGCTTTTGAAATTCAACGATTGTCTGAGCTGCTATCAATTATAATTGAATAAAACAAATGACAAATGACAAATGACAAATGACAAATGACAAATGGACTGATGGCATTGGACTGAGGTTCCGCTATTTTGACTGTTGGGGTGATTTGAGACTGTACGCGGACCGGCAAGCCGTTATCTCTCTCATTGTTCCGTCAAAACATTGTATGGCAGCACATTAGCGTCTCCTGAGTCCGCGGTGCTGCCATAATTTTTGATTTTGGTTGCAATAGCGCCTGCTGTGTCCGCCAAGTCTATGCACGAGGCTGTCTCGTAAAACGAACGACCCTATATTCATATCGCCGAACTGCAAGCGGGCCAGCCGGGACGTTAGCTCCAGATAGGGCGTCAACGCCGTCTTGGGGCAGCGTCACATGACCGCCAGCACCATCCATATTAATAATAACCCAGATGATATAACCCTCCCCCTGTCTAGGCGCGACAATCGTCCCCTCTGTTGCTTCAAACCGCAGCGTGACACCCGCTTCATCAGCATAATGCACCAGCATGCGCCGCAGCAGCGCATCCCCATCATCGTCTTGAGGCATGGAGCCAAGCATCACAAGCTTGCCCTGACCGATACGGCGTTCGGTAATAAAAGCGGCGCCTGGCGTTAGCCCGCTATGAGCACAGCCGATTACGGTTGCTCGGTGAGCGCTGTCAGCAGCAGATGCGCCAGTCATGTCGTGGCTGCCCAGCGGCTCAAACACCGAGCTCCACATCCCAAGCGGGGCCCCAAGGCCGAAGGCTTGTCCGTAGGCATCCGTCCCATCCATTGGATAAACGAACGTCGTTTCTACGCCAGCCCATTCCTCTAGCTTCCCTAAAGCAGCATCGGTGTGCCATGTATGATGCTCCGTCCTGCCGCCCGTAAGCGGACCGACGATCCAGATGCCCCCTTCTCGAACGAAGGCGAGGGCACGGTCGAGGTAGTCCGGCGACAAGTAGGGCATGAACGGCGTCAGCAGCAGCCTGTAGCCGCCGAGCCCGCTGCTCTCTGTAATTAAATCGCGATGAATGCCGAGTGCGACCAGCCGGGCATAGAAGTCGGTGATGAGCCCGCGGTAGCTCAGCTTGCGCATTGGCTCGGTGCGCAAATAGGCTTTGGCGCGATCAGAATAGGTCATCGCTAGCTGAGCCTGCATGGGCGAGGTTGCTAGCATAATTCCCTCCAGCTCGCATCGTGCCTGCTCCACCTGCATGACATGGGCATAGCCAATCGTCTTTTTGCCCCAAGCGCTTACAACCGAGCCATGCGGCTGTTCGCTGCCGGCGCGCTGCTGCCGCCATGGCCAATAGCAGAAGCCTCCTGCACCCAGTGCATAAGCAGCGACTGCCTCAACCTTTACATAACCGGACGGGTGGGGCGCTGCATAGCTTTCCAGCGAGCCGCTGTAGCTGGCGCTCGTCTCCATCACCCAGAACGGCTTGCCGCGCTTGACGTTGCGCCATAGGTCGCAGTTGATTAAGTAAGCAGGCCAATGGAGGCTGGACGCATAGGTATCATAGGAGCCAAAATCCAGCTGCTGGAACAGCCGCTCAATGTCTACATGAAAGGCGATGCTGCTGTTGTGAGTAATCGGCTGCGCCGAGTAGCGCCGGATGACCGCGAGCTGCTCCTCGGCAAATTCCGCAAGCTTCTCCACAGAGAACAGTCGATACATCGTTTGCAGCGAGGCATGATGCAGAAAAGGCGTTGCGCCCGGCTGTGGAATTTGATCAAAGCGATTATAATATTCGCTCCATATATGAGTGCCCCAAGCTTCATTTAACTGCTCAATCGTGCCATACCGCTGCTCCAGCCAGCTATGCCACTGCTGCAAGCATGCTGCGCAGAAGCATTCCGCTACATGCGCCTTGAATTCGTTATCAAGCTGCCAGCCAATCAACCCCGGCAGTCCGCCAAGCTCTTGAGCGAGCCGTTCTATAATGATCGTGGATCGCCTGCGAAAATAGGGGTTGTTCGTGCACGCATGCTGCCGCGACCCATGTCCCAGCGTCTCGCCCTTCTCATTGACGAACAGCCGCTCCGGGTGCCCATGCGAAAGCCAAATCGGTGGCGCTGCTGTCGGTGTGCACAAAATCGTCTCGATTTCATTTTCATGCAGCGTCTGAATGATTTCAGCCAAAAAACGGATGTCTATCCGATTTTCCTCTGGCTCCAGCCTCGACCAAATAAATTCACCCATTCGCACGACATTTATACCAACTTGCTTCATTAACGCAATATCCTCCGCAAGCACGTCAGCATCCCAAAGCTCAGGATACAGTGCCGTCCCATGATACAGCTTCCCCTCAAGTGGTCCCTTCATCCTAAACTCACGCCTTTCCGATAAGCTTTACTTTGTACTTTAATAGGCGCGATTCTGGACTGGCAATTGGACTTTTTGACAGGGCCATTTTGGGGGCTTGAAACCTTTTGCACAGCTTTGCACTTTCTTGTCAGAACGGCCAAAAACCCCGCAGCAGCGCGGTTCAAAAATGTCTAATTGCCGGAAAATGAGAGCTGCCCGCATACTAAAGCTACACCGCAAGCGATTTAGGCCAAGTGATACAAGTGAGTCAAGTGGGGCAAACGCGGTAGCTTTAAAGTAAACGAACGAAAGCTGGAGGTGAGCGAGGATGAAACAATTGGCGGTTATGCCGGAAGCTGGCAAGCAGCCGTCCCGGGGCTATCGTCCAAGCATGCTGGGGCGGCTGAAGAAGGACAAATGGCTGTACATATTGCTGCTGCCAGGCTTGCTTTATTTTATCGTATTTAAATATGTGCCCATGTGGGGCGTGCTGCTGGCATTCAAAAATTTCCAACCGTATACCGGATTTTTGAAAAGCGAGTGGGTGGGACTGGAGCATTTTCAGCTGTTTTTTGCCAATCCCGAGTTTTTCATGCTGCTGCGTAATACGCTGCTGCTCTCCTTATACAATTTAGTGTTTTTCTTCCCGGCACCGATTGTGCTGGCGATATTGATGAATGAAGTACGCTTCGCGCTCTTCAAACGCACCGTGCAGACGATGATTTATGTACCGCATTTCATCTCCATGGTCATTGTGGCGAGTATGACGTATGTGTTTTTGACGACAGCTGGAGGCCCGGTCAACGATGTGCTGGAGCAGTATATCGGGCGCAAAATCGAATTTCTCGCCACGCCCGAATGGTTCAAACCGTTAATCATTATGCAAACCATTTGGAAGGAATGCGGCTGGGGGACAATCATTTTTCTCGCAGCGCTTGCAGGCGTAGATATGGAGCAATACGAGGCCGCTACGATGGATGGGGCGAATCGCTGGAAGCAAATTTGGCATATTACGCTTCCTGCCGTGCGCAGCACAATCGTGATATTGCTTATTTTACGAATGGGCAGCATTCTCGAAAATGGCTTCGAGCAAATTTATCTCATGCTGAACCCGCTCAACAGGCAAGCGGCAGAGGTGTTCGATACGTATGTGTATATGATGGGAATCACCCAAGGCGCATTCAGCTACAGCACCGCAGTTGGTCTGTTCAAATCGCTCATCGGCGTTGTGCTTGTCGTCGGGGCGAACTATTTGGCGAAGCGCTTCGGGCAGTCGGGGCTGTACTAGACATGAAGAAGGAGGGCTTGAAAAAATGGCTAAGCATTACAATACGGTATCCGGCCGAGTGTTTGATACCGCGAATTATATCGTGCTCAGCGTCTGTGCGCTGGCGGCGGTGCTGCCGTTTATTTTCGTCATATCGGGCTCGTTTGCAACCGATGCGGAGCTGACCCAGCGTACGGTGTTTCTCATACCGAGGACATTTTCGCTGGCGGCATATGAATTTATTTTTTCAACAAACACGATTATGAAAAGCATTGGCGTTTCCTTGTTTATCGCTACATTTGGTACGCTGGTCAACCTGTTCTTCACCGTTACGATGGCTTATCCGCTGGCAAGACGAAATTTAATGGGCCGCAATATTGTGCTGAATCTCGTCATTTTCTCGATGCTGTTCAGCGGCGGCATGATTCCGACGTATTTGGTCATTCGCGAGCTGGGCATGCTCGATTCCTACTGGGCGCTCATTATACCGGGGGCGATTAGCGCCTTCAACCTGATCATTATTAAAAACTTTTTCCAGGAGCTGCCGCCGGGGCTGGAGGAAGCGGCGCGCATTGATGGCTGTACGGAGCTAGGGCTGCTGTGGCGCATCGTTTTGCCGTTGTCTAAGCCGGTTCTCGCAACCTTTGCCCTGTTTTACGCAGTGGGCCACTGGAATGATTTTTTTACAGCGCTGCTGTATATTAATGATCCGCAAAAATGGCCGCTGCAAGTGCTGCTGCGCCAAATTGTCCTGCTGTCTCAGGCAGCGGCAGGCGACATCAATGCGATGGACCCTTCCTTCGTAAAGCCGCCTGATCAATCAATCAAGATGGCGGTCATCGTCGTCGGCACTGTGCCGATTTTGCTCGTCTATCCGTTTTTGCAAAAGCATTTTGCCAAGGGCGTGCTCATTGGCTCCATTAAGGGCTAGCCGCGAATACACGGCTTAGAGCCGTATCCATGAGGCAACACAACAAGCCGCTTTAGCGCGCAAGCAAGCTGGCGGTTTGGAATTTTACCATATATGATAAAGGATTAAGGGAGGCGTCAGCGATGAGAAAGAAAGAAGGTAAAAGAACGCGTTTGCTGCCTATGCTGCTCGTTGGGACAATGGCGGGAGCGGTAATTGCAGGCTGCTCGCAGCAGGGGGGGAATGCAGAAGGCGGCGCAGGAGGCGCGTCTGCTTCACCAGCCGGTACAGCAGGGGAAAGCACAGCGGAGAAGGCGCTGCAGCTCAATATCATGCTGCCGATTTTTAAGACGAATTTCCCGAAGGATGATAGCCCAGTAGCAGCAGAGATCGAAAAGCGGACGAATACCGACATTCATTTTGAATGGGTGCCGAACGCTTCTTATACGGATAAATTTAATATTACGCTCGCCTCGGGCAAGCTGCCGGATATTATGTATGTGCCGGACGTGAAGTCCCCGAGCTTCGTTAATGCTGCGAAATCCGGCGCGTTTTGGGAAATCGGGCCTTATTTGAAGGATTATAAAAATTTGAGCCAAGCGAATCCGATCATTTTAAACAACTCCTCCGTTGACGGCAAAAACTACGGACTGTACCGCGGACGTCCACTTGGTCGCAATGGGGTATTTTACCGTAAGGATTGGCTCGATGCTGTTGGCCTCCAAACGCCGCAAACGATTGATGATTTTTACAACATGCTAAAGGCTTTCAAGGAGAAGGACCCGGACAAAAACGGCAAGGATGATACGTACGGCATGGTCATGGTCAAATGGACGGGTCAGTGGGCGAGCGGCTTCGATACGATCAAGCTGTGGTTTGGGTCACCGAACAAATGGGGCGAGCGGGACGGCAAGCTCATTGTGGATTATGAAACGCCGGAATATTTGGAAGCGCTTAAATTTATGAAAAAGCTGTACGATGAAAAGCTGATTAATCAGGATTTTGCCATTATGGATTCAGCAAAATGGAATGATCCGCTCGTTAATAATCAGGCTGGCGTCATTGTGGACGTCGTGGATGGCGCGGCGCGGACTGATGATAAAATTCATGCTGCGCTTGCGGCAGCGGGCAAAGACGAGCCGGATGTGCATTATATGGATGTGTTTGGCGGAGTGAAGGGAACGGATGGACAGGTACGCACCTTGCCAACTTCCGGTTTTGCGGGCTTGCTGGCCTTCCCGAAATCGTCGATTAAAACCGAGGAGGAGCTGAAGCAAATCCTCAAGTTTATGGATCAATTGAGCGAGCCGGAAATGCAGACGCTGCTCGGCTACGGCATTGAGAACACGCATCATACGATAGTAGATGGCGTACTTGTGCCAAGCAAGGATTCAGCGCTGCTCGAATCTGAAGTCGAAGGATTAAATCAGCTGCTCAGCTTTATTCCAGAGGATAAGTCGACGAAGGTGAAGCAGACGCCGCTGCGTATTAAGCAGCTGGAGGTGCAGAAGGAAAATGAGCAGCTTATCGTGATGAACCCGGCAGAGCCTTTTATCTCTGAGGTTTATACGCTTAAGGGCGCTCAACTGGACAATATTATGAATGATGCCCGGATTAAGTTTATTGTGGGCCAAATTGACGAGGCTGGTTTTAAAGACGCGATTCAGCTGTGGAAAACGAGTGGCGGCGATGATTTGAGCAAGGAAATGAACGAGCTGTATGCAGCAAGTAAATAGCTGACGGCTGGCCGATAGGGGCAGGGCGATAGGCAGAGGGACCGCAGATAGCAGCGGTCTTCTGTCTTTTCCTATTCGGGCAGATTCCAGTATATGTACTAAATAAATAGAATGAAGCGTGATTGGCAGGAAATTCAGCCTGCTTAGCGAATGCGTTTACAAAGGGATTCGTCGAAATCTCCTAATTTTCAGCTAGTGGGTGAGCTCATGATCAAAGGAATGAAAGCCAGGCTTATGCCGGGGACGGGGATGACAGCTGGGCCGAAAGGAAGATTTTATCGCAAAAATCTGGTTTTGCTGCTCGTCGTTTGCAGCATTCCGGGACTGATTACCGGAGCGCTCGTTTATTTTTTGGCTGGGGGCATATTGGAGGACCGCTTGCTGGAGCAGCATAATGAGCAAATTGAGCAACGGGCGCAAAGCATTGACGAGCAGTTGACGAATTTGGAGCTCATGCTGTCGCATTGGGCATTCGATTCCAAATTCGACTACACGCTGGGCAATCGGGACTATGCGCAGCAGTTCGAGAAGGCGCGTGACATTACGAAGACGCTGCTTGTCATGCAGGGCTCCAATACGATGAACAAGCAGGTCGGGCTGTATCTTGGCGGGGAGCAGCAAGTGCTGTTCGGGCCGGAATATGGCGTGCTGCAAGGAGACGGACAGGCGGCTGCCTATGAAGGTCTGCTTCAATCGGATAAAGTTGCTTATTGGACACAGGTTGCCTTTGACACGGACCGTCCGTTTGATAAGGAGCTGACACTTGTGCATTACATTCCTGGCGGCAGCCTGCATCCGTTCGGAGCACTGCTTATTAGACTTGATAATGACAAGGTGAGCGAAATGCTGCGGACGATGACGCCGAGTGAAGGCGGAGAAACGTATTTAATGCAGGATAACGGAGAGCTGTATGCGTCAACGAGCGGGAATGACAGAAACTCTGAATTTGTAAACGCTTTAAATGAGGCGATTGCAGCTAAAGCTTCGCATAAAGGCTCCTTTTTGTTCCGGTTCAGCGAGAGCGACATGACGTATGCGGTTTCCTATGGCAAGCTGTCCCGGATTGCAGACAACTGGACGTATGTATCTGCTTCGCCGATTACGGGTATTACCGAGCCGGTGATCGTCGTATCAAAAAGCATTGTTGCTGCCAGCCTTGGCGCCTTGCTGCTTGCTGCCATTTTAGCATGGCTTGCCTCGCGCAGCATATATTCCCCGGTCAATCGCTTGATGACGGTGCTGCGGGAGCGAAGCGTGCCAGCAGGCAAGCCGGAATGCGAATTTACATGGATCGAGCGGCAGTGGCAGCACTTGCACCGGGAAAGCGAGGAGCTGCATGCGAAGCTTTCGGAGCAGCTGCCTCATGTGAAGGAAAGCTTTCTACATCAGCTGCTGCAAGGCTATTTGGCAGATTACTCCGAAGGGGAGCTGCTTCGCCGGATGGAGCGTTACAAATGGCGGGTGGAGCCTGGCACGCATTACATGGTGCTTTATATGAAGCTGACTGGCATTGCTAATTTGGAGGGCAAATTCAAATATGGCGATGAGGGGCTGGCGACGTTTGCGGCGGTCAATATGATGGAGGAGCTGGCGGCAAAATATTTTGAGCAGAGCAACACGATCAACTTTCATAATTTAGCAGCCGGCTTGCTTATTATTGTGCCGGAAGGGCGCTCCTATCGCGAGGAGCTGCATGCCTTCAGTGAGGCAGCGATGCAGGCATTCAACCAAATTCTTAATATGCGGGCGACGATTGCGATCAGCCCGAATACAGCGAGCATTACAGAAATTCCGCATCTGTTCGAGGGGACGAAGCATGCGGTCAGCTTCCGGCGATACGATCAGGCAAATCAAATTATTGATATGGAGCAGCTTGAGGAGCAGGGCAGCACAGCGTCGGAGCCTGCCTATCCCTTTGCGCTTGAGCGTGAGTTTATACAGGCGCTTCGTACGGGGCGTGAGGCTGAGGCATATGAGCTGCTCGAGCAGTTTTTGCAGGCGTTGTCCAGCGAAGAGGCGAAGGAAATGGATGTGCAGCAGGGCATGCTGCATTTGCTCGGCTCCGTCCAGCATGCCATTATGGTGTCGGGCATTTCCCCGAATCGGTTGTTCAAGGGAGCAAACCGTTATGAGCAGCTGTCGCAAATCCGCGAGCCGGAGCTGCTGCTGGGTTGGTTCCGCGGCATGATTGCTGCTCCGTTTCTTAGGGAGCTGGGCGAGCGGACCAATGCTGGGGTGAAGCGGCAGATTGAGCATGCGATGCTGTATTTGCAGCAGCATTATATGAGCGATATTTCTCTCGACAGCTGCGCGGAGCATATCGGCATGAATCCTTTTTTCCTAAGCAAGTCGTTTAAGCAGGTAACGGGGAAAAATTTTATCGACTATTTGACCGGGCTGCGGATGGATAAAGCGAAGGAGCTGCTGCGCGAATCGGTGCTGAAAATCAATGACGTTGCCGAGCAGGTCGGCTACCAGCACAGCTATTTCAACCGCATTTTCAAAAAGCTGGAGGGCATGACGCCAAGCCGCTATCGCGAGCTGAGTCAGGCGGAGTAGCTAGACAGAGGTAGAATGGTAGACAGGCAGGTAGACAGGTAGGCAGGCAGGTGAGGCAGACAGGTGAGGCAGACAGGTAGAGGAGAGGTAGGAGGCAGCCTAGCTAAAGGCCGAAATGCTGGGACTGGCTTTCTTCTCTGCTTGCAGCTATAGCAATAAAGTTCAAGCTTGGCAACAAAGTGCAAGCCTCGAAAAGGGGCGCTGTCAGTATTGGATAGGGGCAGCTGCATGGCGTATATTGCACAATGCGCACGGAGCAAAAAAGTATCATTGCCCGCAAACGACCATCCTTCTAGTATAGAAAGCAGCTTAGAGGAAAGAGGTGCTGGCAATGAGTGTCAAGCTCAAATGGCTCGGTAAACAGGCGGCTGCGCCTGTTGGTTTAACATGGGGTGTTCCTTGGAAGGAGGGCGAGCTGCTTCGCGGCGATTCGCTTGCTTTGCATAGCGAGATTGCAGGTATGGAAAATGCGGCAAGCGTCTCCGCGCTGCGGGTGCAAAGCTGGCCTACCGCTTTTTGGCCGGATGGCAGCATCAAATGGTCCGCCCATGCGGCGGTAGGCTCCAGCGATTTTGGCAGCTTTCAGCTGGAGTTGATCAAGCAGGCAGCGACAACGGCAGCGGCACCGGAGCAGGAGCTTCACCCGGCAGCGGAAGTCGAGCAACCATTCCTGAAAGTAGTGACAACCGATGAGTCGATCATCGTCGATACAGGCGTTATCGTATGTACGTTCCCGCGAAGCGGCAGGGGCGTAATCCGCAGCATTAAGCGCGGAGAGCAGGAGCTGTGCAGCGGCGGCGATTTGGTATGCTTGAAGGAAAGCCGCAATCAGCTGCATGGCGCTTTGACGCTGCGGGAGGAGCCGTTTCACGGCTTTGTTCATACGGCGGTTGTCGAGCAGGACGGTCCGGTCAGGGCGGTTATTAAACTGACGGGCAAGCACCGGGCGAGCTGCAATTTGAGCCAACGCGTTGACCCGAATAAGCCCAATCAGCAAAACGTAGTCAGGGCCAGCCCAAGCCGTGAATGGTTGCCGTTCACGCTGCGTTTTTATTTGTATGCAGGGCTGGACTCAATTCGCCTCGTTCATACCTTTTTCTATGACGGCAATCCACATGCGGATTACATAAAAGGACTCGGACTGTCGCTCGCTGCACCGATGCGCGGTCCGCTATACAATCGGCATGTCCGGCTGGCGGGCAATGACGGCGGTTTTTTGCGGGAATCGCCGAAATCGCTGCATACACGGCGAACAAAGGGCAAGTACCGCGAGCTGTTTGAACGGCAGGCGGCGGGGGAAGCCGTTGATTTTGATGCGAACGAGGATGCTTATTTTCTCGGACTGCTGGAAAATTCGGCGGTCTGGGATGATTTTAAGCTGGTGCAGCATTCAGCGGATCACTATGTGGTGACGAAGCGCACGCAGGCGCAATGCTGCTGGCTGAAAGCAGGGGAGGGAAGCCGTGCGGAAGGGCTTGCCTACATTGGGAGCGAGGGCGGCGGTTTAGCTGCAGGTATGCGAAATTTTTGGAAAAAGCATCCGGCCTCGCTGGAGCTTCGCCATACGGCTACGTCATCGGCCGAGCTGAAGGTATGGTTCTGGTCGCCTGATGCGCCGGCGATGGACTTGCGGCATTATGACACACAAACGTATGTAGAGTCGGCTTATGAGGGCTCAGAGGAGCTTAGTGCAACGCCATACGGCATTGCCAATACGAATGAGCTGACGCTTTGGTGCATGGCAGCTACGCCGAATGAAGAGGAACTGGCGCATAGGCTGGCAGAAATTCAGTCGCCAGCCCAGCTTGTATGCGAGCCGGAATATTTGCACGAGGCACGCGCCTTCGGCATTTGGAGCCTGCCGGATCGCAGCACCGCTGCAAAGGCACAGCTGGAGGAGCGGCTGGATGGCATTGTTGCTTTTTATATGGCGGAGGTGGAGCAGCGCCGGTGGTACGGCTTTTGGGATTTTGGCGATTTTATGCACAGCTATGATCCAGTCCGTCATGTGTGGAGCTACGATCTTGGCGGCTGTGCCTGGCAAAATGCAGAGCTGGTGCCGAATATGTGGCTGTGGCTCATGTTTATGCGCAGCGGGCGAGAGGATATTTTTCGTTTGGCCGAGGCGATGACCCGTCATACGAGCGAGGTGGATGTGTATCATTTTGGCGAATATGCCGGTCTTGGCTCGCGGCATAATGTGGTTCATTGGGGCTGCGGCTGCAAGGAGGCGCGCATTGCGATGGCGGGGCTGCACCGCTATTACTATTATTTGACCGCCGATGAGCGCATTGGCGATATGCTGGATGAGGTGAAGGACGCCGATTACAGCACGGTGGTGCTGGACCCGATGCGCGCCTATTTTCCGAAGGATGAGCATAAGGCTCATATTCGTGTCGGGCCGGATTGGGCTGCGTTCAGCTCAAACTGGATGACGCGCTGGGAGCGCTTCGAGGATACGGTATACCGGGATAAAATATTAACCGGCATTAACAGCGTCAAGCAGGCGAAATACCGGCTCATCTCCGGACCGACGTATGGTTATGATCCAGCGACTAATGTGCTGACGCCGTTTGGTGAAGACAACTATGGCCGTCACCTGGCTATATGCATGGGTGCGCCACAGGTATGGTTCGAGCTGGCGATGATGCTGAAGGACCCGGAATGGGAAAATATGCTGGGCGAGTTCGGTGTTTATTACAACTGGACGCAGGAGCAAAAGGATGAGCTGACGGGCGGAGAAATAAGCGACAGCCATTTTGAGCATCCCGTTCTTAGCATTGCGATTGCCGCCTATGGCGCTTTCTGCCGCCAAGATGCCGAAACTGCGGCGTTTGCCTGGCAAACGCTGCTGGGCAATGCTTTTGCCCGCACGGATTTGCTGGGAGAGGCTGTTCTTGTCCAAAGCCTCCGCAGCATGAAGGAAATCGACTGGATGAATACGAATGAGGCGGCTCAGTGGTCGCTTAATACGATCATTAGCCTGGAGCTTATTCCAGAGGCGCTGCCTGCAATGGAGAAGGAGATGAGCGGTCGATGATTCCAGCGAGCTGGAAGCTGATCTATGACAATCCGCTGCGCACTGCGGAGGATATGAATGGTTTCCGCGCAGAGGGCGATGCGCTCCTTTCCTTTCCGCAGCAGAGGCTGCGTCTAGCTAGTGCCCGGGACGAGGCAGAAGGCCAGCAGGCAAACTTTGTTTTGTGGTGCCCGCATCATTTTCCAGCCGATGTGGCTATTGCTTGGGATTTTCGCCCCATCTCGGAGCCGGGGCTGGCCATATTGTTTTTTTCGGCGGAGGGGCGCAGCGGGCGGGATTTGTTCGACTATACGCTTGCTAAGCGAAACGGCCCCTATGAGCAATATCATCACGGCGATATAAATGCGCTGCACTTGGCCTATTTTCGCAGGCGCTGGCCGGAGGAACGACAGTTCCATACTTGCAATTTGCGCAAAAGCTACGGTTTTCATCTCGTTGCGCAAGGCGCCGATCCACTGCCAGGGACGGCGGATTGCGCTGAAAGCTATCGCATGCTGCTCGTGAAGCGGGGCGGCAGCATTTATTTTTCCATTAATGAGCTGCCTATTCTGGAATGGATGGATGACGGTGAAGCTTATGGCCCGCTGCTCGGAGCTGGCAAAATCGGATTTCGGCAAATGGCGCCGCTCGTTGCGGAATACGCCAATTTAAAAGTTTATGGGGAGGAATAACGATGACAGCTATCCTGCTTTGTTTTCCACAGGGCAAGCATAAAGCATTGACGATGAGCTACGACGATGGCGTAAACGCGGATAAGCGCCTCGTAAATATTTTTAACCAGCACGGTATTAAAGGCACGTTTCACATAAATGGCGGGTTGTTCGGCACGGGGCGCAGGCTGACGGAGCAGGAGGCGGTGCAGCTTTACGAGGGCCACGAAGTTTCCGCTCATACGTTAACCCATCCGACGATTGCCCGGTGTCCGGCTGAGCAAATTGTGCATGAGGTGATGGAGGATCGCAAACGACTGGAGCAACTGTTTGGATATGCCGTTCGAGGAATGTCTTATCCGAATGGTTCGTTCAGCCCAGCGATTAAGACGATGCTGCCCTCTCTGGGCATCGAATACGCGCGGGTTGTTCAGACGACAGGAGGCTTTGATCTGCCAGCTGATTGGCATGAATGGAAGGCGACCTGCCACCATAATGATCGTCTGATGGAGCATGCCCAGACGTTTGCGGAACTGCACAAAACACAATATTTGTATCTCATGTACGTATGGGGTCACAGCTACGAATTTGATGACCAAGGCAATTGGGAGCTGATGGAGCAGTTTTGCGAATATATCGGGAACCGGGATGATATTTGGTATGCCACGAATAAGGAGATTGTCGATTATATAAAAGCGTATGAGCGTCTGCAATTTTCAGCTGCTTTAACGTTTGTTGAAAATCCGAATGCGCAAAGCATCTGGCTTAGCGTCGATGGTGCAAAGCTTGAGGTTGCAGGCGGCAGCCGCGTATCCCTTACAGGATGCAAGGAGGAATAACGATGATATCAGAAACGGAAGCGGTATATGCGCTCGGCAGCATCGACATTTCAGAGGCAGGGCCGCGATGCAAAATGCTGATTGGCGATTTGGATGGGGATGGCCGAATGGAGCTGCTGCTCGTGCAGCCCGATAATCGGCAGGATGTTCGCTATATCCCCCATCAGGTGCAGTGCCTGACCGCCTACGACTTGCAGGGCAAGCTGCTTTGGCAGCATGGCAAACCGGATCTGGAGGCAGGCAAGCAAGGCTCGGATTATCCCGCGCAAATATATGATTTGGATGGGGATGGCAGGCTGGAGGTGCTATGCATTATGCAGGACCGTTTTTTGCTGCTCGATGGCGCGACTGGGACGGTTAAGGAAAGCTATGAACTGCCTGATCCGCATGCTCATGACTGCATCATCATTGCGAACTTATCAGGCGGTGAGCACGCATCCGACATTATTTTGAAAGACCGCTATCATAAGCTATGGGCGCTTAATCGGCATTTCGAGCTGTTGTGGACGCATGAGGGCAACCCGGGCCATTATCCATGGGTGTACGATTTGGATGGTGATGGCAAGGATGAGGTAATGGCAGGCTATGATTTGCTGGATGCAGCGGGCAAGCTTCGCTGGAGCTGCGCAGATCTGGACGATCATGCCGACTGTATCTGGGTCGGCGATGTGAATGGCGACGGAGAGCCGGAGCTCGTCATTGGCGGCAGCGTGACGGTTATGTATAGCCGCAGCGGTGAGGAGCTATGGCGTTATGAAGGCTCCATTGAATCGCAGCATATCGCTTTGGGACGTTTTCGCAGCGATTCGCCAGGTCTGCAAGTGGCCGGTCTCGACCGGCTCGTGCGTGAGGATGACGGCAAGGGGCTTAAAGGCAAAGATGCGCTGTTCTTGCTTGATGCCAAAGGACAAGAGCTGTGGAAGGAGAATCGCAGCACGGATGGCTGGCTGACGATCATAGAGACGGTGAGCGGCTGGCGCGAGCAAGCGCCGGACTACATACTGGGCTATCGCCGTGGAGGCGGCGTATTCCCTGCCCTATATGACGGGTATGGCGCTATCGTTGCAGAGTTTCCAATGGAAGGCTACGCGGTGCACGCGGATTTGCTAGGAGGCGAGACGGAGCAGGTGATTATTTATAACGATGAGCTGGCGACGATCTATGCAAGCAAGCCGATGGAGCTTGAGCCGGCATCGCGACAAGGCGGTGCGCTTGCACAGCCTAAACGGCTGTATAGCTCGACGCTATATCCTGGAGGAGAGGTTGCTATTCAAGCATAACGATTATTCATTGCCATTGGTTATCTAGTACCGCATTGCCATGTGCTAGATAACCAATGTTTTCGTAAAGGCTGTCCATCCTTTAATCCTTTAATCCTTTATTCTTTTAATCTTTTAATCTTTTAATCCTTTGCCATTCAGAATGTGCTGCATATATTTTTCAACTCGTGACTGCCGTGTTTTCGCTTGCTTGGGTTCAGAAAAATAAAAAAGGTATGCTCTTTGTCGACCGGGCGACAATGCTTCAAAAGCCGTCTTCAAAGCAGGGTTGTCATCGAGTTTATTTTGAAGCTCTTCAGGAATGGTGTATTCTGTATGCTTTTTGAACGCCACTTCCAGACCGGATTTTTCAACTTCGATAGCTTCATAAATATAGGCTTTCAAAATGGTTTCAATTTCAGTGATTTGTTGAGTATTGGTGAACCGTATTTGGCGAGCGGCTTGTACATTTTCCGTCTGTTGGATGAGTATGCCATGGGGATCCTTCAGCAAGGCTCCTTTGTGAAAAAGCAGCGCGCAATACTGTTTAAAACCATGGATTAACACGATGTTTTTATTACCAAGCGTGTAACAAGGATGCATCCACTTATAATCCTCGGTAAGCTCGCAGTCAAGCACGATCGTGCGCAGCTTCTCGTATTCTTCCTTCCACTGTGTAGCATGGCTTAAAAATGCATCAACCCTGGGGTCCAGTTTGCTATCTGTCATCAAGTAACACCCTTTCCATGCAGTATCAAAAATATGATTTGATATTGGATCGTTATTCATCCCTGCTATGATCCAGATCCAGCAGGCGCGCGGCTAAAGCGATTGCTTCATGGCCGCGGAGGCGGGGGCGATTGTTACGCGGTTTTTGCCGCTTTTTTTGGACGTATACATCGCTTCATCGGCGGCTTTCACCAGCTCCTGAATTTCTGCCTGCTTCTTCGCGATGCATAAGCCGATGCTGATCGTGACAATCGTCTCCAGCTCGACGCGCTTGCGAATCGATTCAGCCACCCGCTCCGGCTTCACTTTGTCGAGAGTAATGCAGGCGAGCAGCTCTTCACCGCCATATCTTCCGGCCGTTCCAATCCCCGCCGATTCCTCCTTCAAAATTTCCGAAACCTGCTTCAGCACAATATCCGCCTTATGATGGCCCTGTGTATCATTAAGTTGCTTGAAGTTGTCAATGTCGCAGAAAATAACGGCCACGCCTTTGCCGCGCTTCATGAGCTGGGCCGCCTTCATATTGAAAGTACGGCGATTATACAGCCCCGTCAAGCCATCGGTAATGGACGATTGATAGGTTGCAATAAGACGCTCAATCACCCAATCAAACAATAGCAGAAACAGCTGGACAAAATAGACGACCGACAGCAAGTAGGCGAAAATCTGCATCCCTGGCATCGTGCCGTGAAAAGCGTAGGCATCCGCCAAATGAGCGAGCTCATATATGAAATAGGTGACGAGGCTGGCAAAATATTTCGTGTTCATATCGATACCCTTCGTATCGAGCAAAATCAGAAAGGTGACGATCAGGGCATAGAAATCAAGCCCAATAAAGTTGCCCGCTCTGCCTGCACCCGTCTCTGTACCAGCCATGGACATATACGTAATATGCAGCCCGGCGATTACAAAAGTCAGCACAAGCATCACAACAAAAGGCGTTACTTTTAAGCGGGTTCCCCGATGAGTATATAATTTCATGAAGACAAGGTTTATAATGATAAAAGAAATGATTTGCAGCGTTGTCGCCAGCAGATGAACCCACGGCGGAATAGCAGTGCCGGCATAAGCAAGCATGGCCAGCAGCGCCTGTTGAATCATAAAGAAGGGCAGCGTTGCATTGAGCAGTCCATACGTTCGATTGTTCTTGTAGCTGGCGCTAAGGCGCACAGACATGAATAGCATAAGAATAAGGATGAGAATAACGCATGAGGATGCGAGCAGTTGGCCATTCGGCCCTGCTAACCAAGAAAGGATTGTCATTGTAAGCCCACCATATGCTCAAAATATAAAAAAATAATAAAATTGCGCGTGTCGACATTCATCTTCTTTACAGAAACATACGTTCTACTATATCATGTTTGATGGCAGATGAACAACGTTAATATAAGTATTATCGGCATCATTGCCCAAAATGTGTAATCCGTTGTATTCGCCCGAATAGGGGTAATAGAGGCTTTGAGTGCAAATTTGGAGGAGATTTAAGTTATGAATATTTTACAGGCTTTATTTTTCCCGCCGGAGCAGCCGGGCGGCGTCTCTTCCATGATTCCCTATATTCAGGATCGCTTTCAGCAGATGGGATGGGAGATGGAGCTATTCTCAATTCCGAAGCGAGTAAGAGGAAAAGGGCAGGAGGAGGTGGTATTCGAAACCTTCGATTACCATGCTTTTGAGGGGGACCCGCTTGTCGATAAATATATTCAAACGTACCGCGATTACGTCTGGTGGACAAAGCTTAGACTGAAGAAGACTTATGATATTATTCACGCGCATCATCCGATTGCGGCGCTGGTTATGAAGCAGCTGTATCCAGACACGCCTGTCATGATGACGATTCACTCCAGCTATGAGCGCGAGCTGGTTTTGAATGGAAAAATTAAAGAAAATAGCAAGGTGCATCAATTTTTGACCGCAATTTATGGCGAACTGGAGGCGCGTGTTGACAAGCTGCTGACAGTGTCGGAATCATTCCGCTCTTATATTTCTCCTTATGTGACAAATGCAGAGGCAATTAAGGTGATTCCAAACGGCTTTGATGAGAAGCGCTTTAAGCCGATTGCCCATGAGAATGAAGTACCCCAGCTCATTACCGTATGCCGCCTTGTGCCGGCCAAAGGCATTGATATTTTGCTTCATGGCTGTGCGGAGCTTAAGCGCAGAGGACATCCATTCGTCCTGCATATTATCGGGGATGGGCCGATCCGACCGGAGCTTGAGCAGCTTGCGGTGGAGCTTGATTTGTATGACGATATTATTTTTTACGGTTATATGCTGCATCCCGAGGAATTTATGCCGTTTTTTGATATTTTCGTACTGCCCTCGCGGGCGGAGGCGTTCGGTTCCGTATTTGCCGAGGCAGCACTATGCTGGCTTGCCCTTGTCGGAACGAATGTAGGGGGCATTTCGGAGCAAATTGACGATGGGGTCAATGGGCTGCTTGTGCCGCCAGAGGACCCGATTGCTCTTGCTGAGGCGCTGGAGAAGCTGGTCACGGATTCCTCATACCGTTACAATTTGGCGCGTTCGGGCTGGGATAAAGCAAAGCAGGTTTATTCGCTGACGCGGGTTATTGCCCAGCTGAAAAAAGTATATGTTAACACGCTGAACCAAGCGGAATGATCTAACGCTGGACTGGCGAACGGGGCCGGAGCAGTAGACAAAGGGCAGAAGCTGTCCTAAGCCTCGCTCCGTCCCATTCGCTTGCGGATAATTAAATAAAGCCAGCCGAGACTAATCAGCCCGAATATGGGGTAAAGAGTGGAAAGAAGCGGCCCAAATCCGATCTGGCTTGCCATATAGCAAAACAGCAGAATAATCGTGGTGATGATCGAACGAGACCATTTTAGCCGTTCTTGCAGCTGAAGGGTAAGTCCGTAAATGTCGGCGATCAGGGTGGTGAAAATTTCGGCGAAAATCAAAAATACATAAATAAATTGCACGCCTTGCCCGAGCTGCTTGGCGATCCCTCCCATTGGAATGGCATATTGCTGAATGCCCGGCATGTGTACGGACAAGGCAATATGTCCGGCAAGCAGCATGAAGCCAATGCCGAGACCGCCGAGCCAAGAGCCGATGATGATCACTTTACGGTCCCTTATTTCGGCTCCGAGCGGGACAAGCACTGC
The DNA here is from genome assembly GCF_036894955.1 of Paenibacillus sp. KS-LC4. NCBI lineage: Bacteria > Bacillati > Bacillota > Bacilli > Caryophanales > Paenibacillaceae > Paenibacillus > Paenibacillus sp. KS-LC4. Next base: position 2,215,828 of record NZ_CP145905.1, read on the forward strand.
CTGTGACATAGATAGGTTGAAGGCCGTATATAGGAAGGGCGCAGCCCAAGCTGCCCATATGGAATGATCGCTGGCAAGCGAGATGAAGCGCCCGGCGCCTGGCGTATTGAAGGTATCAATAATAATGAGTACGGTAAACAGCAGCATGACGGGAACGACGATGGCATTGACCATCAAAATGGATTTCATGCCTTTGCGCAGCAGGAAATAACAGGCGACAATCGTAATGAGCAGCCCGGTTTGATAAGAAATATTCCAGTTTTCATAAAAAATAGTTCCAGCTCCCGCAAGCATAACGGCGGTAACTCCGAGCAAAATAACGAACATAAAGTGGCTGATCCATAGGCCATATTGTTCGCCAAACAGCGCCTTATTCAGATCCTCATATGATTTGGCGCGAATATCGCTGGCAATCAGCATCATTTTGGTGCCAAGCCATATGAAGAGGACGGTTGCCAAAGCAATCGTTATCGTACCCCAATAGCCGAAACGAGTGAAAAATTGTAAAATTTCCTGCCCTGTCGCAAACCCGGCTCCAACAACAGTACCCATATAGGTGGATGCGATTTGCAGCACCTTACCCGTTCGTTTCATTATCATGATCTGCTCTTCCCCCGTTTCCGAACTCTTCTGCACATGCTTTATAGAAGGTATGTCCAAAACGGGACGGGCATGACTGCAAGTTCATCTGAGTGAAGGCAGGTTGGCACATAGGCTATGACTTTGATTATTTCCATTATCGTATTTATTATCACATTGACGCTTATATTGGTGAAGCCAAAAGGCATGAATGAGGCTTTAGTTGCGCTTGCCGGAGCCATTATTTTATTTGTATTACAGCTGTTAAGGCTGGAGGATGTCGTATACATCTGGGGATTTGTGTGGAATGCGACGTTTTCTTTGATTGGAATTATGATCTTTACGTCACTGCTGGATCAAAATGGTTTTTTTCGCTGGGCGGCGTTGCATATTGTGCATCGATTTTTTCATCGGCCGCTGCTGTTGTTTACGATGCTGTCGCTGCTCGCTGCGGTCATTACGATTTTTTTCAACAACGATGGAACGATTTTGATCATGGTGCCGATTGTGCTTGAGGTAACAGCGCTGCTCAAGCTGCCGCGCAAGGGAAGGCTCGCCTATTTGCTTGGAATAGGGCTCATGGCGGACACGGCCAGCGCTCCCCTAATGATGAGCAACCTGACGAATATTTTGACGGCTGATTTTTTTCATATTCCTTTTGATCTCTACGCCACAAAAATGCTGCTGCCGGGACTTGCGGCCATTGGCGCGACCATTGCCGTATCGCTGGCTTTTTTCGGACGGATGATCAAAAATGAGGAGAGCAGGGGTGAGATGCCAAGGGTATTTCCACAGCCTGCGACCGTGCTGGGCAATATGACGCTATTTCGGCTTTCCTGGGTCATTATCGTCATGATGATGGCCGGCTATTTGCTGTCGGAGCATTTGGGCATTCCCGCCTGCGTTATTGCGCTTGGCTGTGCCGGCATCCAATGGGCCGCTTCCGCTGTTTACAAACAGGTGGATGCCAAACAGACGGTGCTGCGCGCACCGTGGCTCATCATCGTATTTGCGCTGGCGATGAACCTGGTTGTGTACAGCTTGCATGTGCATGGGGCTGTAGCGTGGTTTCCAGACGTTATTTCGGCGGTTTCCAGCGGCTCCCCAATAGCTGGCATATTTGGATCGGGACTGCTGTTTGCCGTGCTGGCGGCGGCTATTAATAATCTTCCAGCGGTTCTCATATCATCGCTTGCGATCACCCAGGTGAACGGGCCAGAATATTTACCTTACGCCAGCCTGCTTGGAACGGCGATTGGAGCGAAGCTAACGCCCATCGGCTCGCTTGCTACGCTGCTGTGGTTGCAGCTAGTAGGTCAGGGAGGCGTAAAGGTGTTCTGGCGGGAGTATACGAAATATGGATTGCTGTTTACTCTTCCTATTTTGCTCATTGCTTTACTAGTGCTGTGGATGACCGGAGATTACTAATAATTAACTGCGGGCAAGCAGCTTAATAGACACGATTTCGCTTAATTCGGGATCAAGATCCAGCTTGAGCAGCGTCTTGCTTCCCTCATAGGCGATAATAAAGTCGCTTTGCGACGTCGGCTTGCCAAGCGCCTTAACGGCTGCTTTGGAATGGTCGCCAATTGATATGCCGCTCAGTCCGGTTTTTACTTTTTTATCATACACTTCAATGTAATGAATCGTGTTTTTGTCGCTTAGACCAATAGCGAAGCCGTCATATTCGTGGACTTCAATTTTAACCTGGTTTTCCTCCTCCAGCGTGTAGGAATCGAGGGCGGCACCGAATAGCTTCGTCATGGCCGCTTTGGAATCGCCGATCGCAAGGCCGAGCAAAGCCGGCTTGGCCGCATTCCATTTTCCTTCTTCCGTTGTTTTTGCTGGAGTCGATTTATTGCTCGATAAGCCGTTTGCTGCATTCACTTCGGTACTGACATCTACATGACCTTCTACCGCCTGATTTTGCAGAGAGCTTTGCTTTTGCTCCAGTTTGTTTTCTAAGTATGTTTTTTGCGGGCTATCCGATTGATTGAGCACCTGGTCAGCCGTTAAGGGAGCATCTGCGCTTTGGGCCGCCTCGCTCGGCCGATCCATGCTTTGGCAGCCGGCTGTTGCAACGGCGATAGCTACAACAGCCGCATATTTTGCAAGTCGATAAGGTGATTTCTTCATGTACGTCACTTTGCAGCGCTCCTCGCTTGTCATCAATGGGTGGTGCATTTATTCTACTATAAGGTAAAACGGATGATATTGGGGAAAAGTTTCTGTTAAAGCCAAAAAAATTGGTCAAAAGACCCATTAATTCCTATGGGCGGAAACGAGAGGATAAGTTCTGTGTTTCTTATTGCGCTGCTGGCTATACCTATGGTAAGTTATCCAAAAGGAATTTTTGGTGGGGGGAAGGACATAAGATGGATATTTTAAAACAACGAATTTTGGAACAGGCTTCGGTACTGTCAACGGATGTGCTTAGGCTGGATTCTATTATCAACCACCAGGTCGATCCTGCATTAACGATGGAAATGGGCCATGAATTTGCAAACCGCTTCGCTGGAGAGCGAATTACGAAGGTCATCACTATAGAATCTTCAGGCATCCCGTCTGCTTTTGCAACGGCTTATGTGCTTGGTGTACCGCTTGTTTTTGCAAGACGCAAAAAGACTTTAATTGCTGATAACGATGCTTATTGTGAGCGTGTCCCTTCTTTTACGAAAGGAATGGTTACCGATATAATGGTATCCAAGCAATATTTGACAAGCGACGACCGGGTGCTGTTTATAGATGATATTATTGCCAATGGCGATGCTGCTAGAGGGCTTCTCAAAATTATTGAGCGCTCTGGCGCAAAGCTTGTAGGCATGGGTGTTGTCGTTGAAAAATCATTTCAGGCAGGCGCGCGCACGCTGCGGGAGCAAGGGGTTCGTATGGAATCGCTCGTTAGCATCTCCTCGCTTGAAGGCGGTCAAATTACATTTGAGTAAGATGTTCCAGAACAATTGCTCTTTCCCCGCAAGTGAAATTGGCTTATAATAAAACATAAGTGATCGAGGGGAGGCAGAAATAATGGGAAATTGGTCAGCAGAATTCATGGATGTCAAATTATCCGATGCCAAAAATCATTTTGAGCGTGCATTAGATTGCAAACATACGGAATTTGATGATTTGTACCCTTATATGATTGAGCATCCGCAATTTTTCTGGTACAAAAGATATGTAGCATGGTCAGAGCTGCTTACGATCGTGAAGCTGTTTGAAGAGCTGGATCTGGAATGGCGCGAGCCGTTTAGCGAGCGTCAAGCCGAGTACATTGGCAAGCGTGTCATGTCCTCGCGCGTATTGGATGAGTGGTATGAGACAAACGATTCCAAGGAACATGTTGGCTAAGGCATACGCAGATCAATAGCATATATCAGCCTCAATAAACGGTTATACAGTTTATTGGGGTTTTTTTTCACCATATATGGGGAGTGCGGCTTGAGGGGAGGTTGCTTGTGCATGGTCAGTGAGGAACTACTGGATCAGTTCCGCATCAGCGGCGAGAAAGTGCGCGTTGTGCGTGATGGACTGGAGATGAATGACGTCATAGGCATTGTCGTCGCGTGGGATGATACTTCCGTCGTCATTCGCAGAGCTAACAGACGGGTCGTCAAGCTGAGCAGAACGTACTTGTATGAGCCGGCATCTTCGGAGCGCGGCAGCATTTTGGAAGGGGAAGTATGACAGATGGAGCTTTTGAAGCAGAAGATTAGAGATGAGGGCATCGTGCTAGGCGAGCAGGTGCTTAAAGTGGATTCGTTTTTGAATCATCAGATTGATCCACACTTAATGTTTGCTATAGGGGAGCATCTTGCAGTGCTGTTTGCGGCAGCTGGCGTAACGAAGGTGTTGACGATCGAATCATCAGGAATTGCTCCTGCCGTCATGGCGGCAATGAAGCTGGACGTTCCGCTTATATTTGCTCGGAAACGCAAGTCATTGACGCTTAAGGATGATTTATATACGCATAAGGTATATTCCTTCACAAAGCAGGAGGAAAGCGAGGTTAGCGTAGCCCGCAAGTTTGTGCAGGCGGATGATGTGTTTCTTATCATTGATGATTTCTTGGCGAATGGAGAGGCTGCGCTTGGCATGGCGCGTATCGTTGAGCAGGCTGGAGCCAAAGTTGCGGGAATCGGCATCGTCATTGAGAAGTCCTTCCAACCGGGCAGAGAACGCTTGATCGAGCTTGGATATCGAGTGGAGTCGCTGGCAAGAATTGCTTCACTTTCGAACGGACAGGTTGCATTTGTCGAATAGAAAGCAGGGTGGTCATAGTGACTAGCAATCGTTTTGCAGTAGCGATACACATTATGAGTCTGCTGGATTTGGATAAGGCTGAGCGATTGACATCCGACCAAATTGCGGGCAGCGTCAACACAAACCCGGTTGTCATTCGCCGGATCATCGGTATGCTGGCGAAAGCGGGTCTTGTGCAGACGAGTCCGGGAGTGGCTGGGGCGAGCATTACCCGCCCGCTGGACGAAATATCGCTGCTCGATATTTATCGGGCTGTACAATCGCAGACACAAGAGGAGCTATTCGCGATTCATGATAAGCCAAATCCGAATTGTCCGACTGGACGGAACATTCAGTCGTCGCTCGAAGAGGTTTTTGCTGAAGCGAGGCAGGCGATGGAAGATAAGCTTGCATCCATACGGCTGTCGCAGGTGACTCGCAGCATCGCGAGTAAATATTAAACAAACAAGAGCTGTGCCTATGGAGGCTCAGCTCTTGTTTGTGTTTATTTAATTCAAAAGAGCAAAAGTGTTCGGTTATTAACGCATGCCGCCAGTACGGTTGCCACCAGTACGGTTGCCGCCAGTACGGTTGCCGCCAGTACGGTTGCCACCAGTACGGTTGCCGCCAGTGCGGTTGCCGCCAGTGCGGTTGCCGCCAGTGCGGTTGCCACCAGTGCGGTTGCCGCCAGTACGGTTGCCGCCAGTGCGGTTGCCGCCAGTACGGTTGCCGCCAGTACGCATGCCGCCAGTGCGGTTGCCACCAGTACGGTTACCCCCAGTACGCTGTGAGCTTTCAATGTTAGACATGTGCATTTCCCCTTTCGACTTCATAAGATACTATATGAAGCAAAACTATCATTTGTAACGAGACAATTGATTGTTTTATAGATTAAAAAATCCATTTCATTATTCTTCAGGAGGTGCTCTATGAAATGAGTGAAAATCCAATATTAATATCTTTCCCTGAATCATTTGAAACAGAGCGCTTGCTCATTCGGGCTCCGCAGTGGGGGGATGGCATTTTTTGCAATGAGGCGATTGGAGAAAGCCTGGAGCAGCTAAAGCCGTGGATGCCATTTGCACAAACGATGCCTACGATAGAGCAATCGGAAGCTTATGTGCGGAAGGCCCGGTTGAATTTTTTGGAGCGAACCGATTTGCCGCTGCATTTGTTCGATAAGCAGACAGGTGCCTTCGTTGGCAGCAGCGGATTGCATCGGTTCGACTGGGATGTGCGGAGGTTTGAAATCGGCTATTGGCTTAGAACGTCGCGCCTCGGCCAAGGCTTGATGACGGAGGCTGTGAATGGAATTACTGATTTTGCTATTCAGGAGCTGAAGGCTAGCCGAATCGAAATTCACTGTAATGAGATGAACCGCGCCAGTGCGCGAGTAGCGGAGCGAGCGGGCTTTACGTTGGAGGGTGTTTTGCGAAGGTCTGCCCGCGAACAAACAGGCGAGCTTGCAAATGCTTGTATCTATGCGAAGGTCAAAGGCTATGAATTTTAAAATGCAGGCAAAAACGACTTCGTCGCCCTTCCATGACGATGAAGAGCTTTGCCTTAGAAATATAAGCCCATATATAAGTGTGAAACTTATAAATGCTTATAGTTTAAGAAAGACACCCGGCAGGGTGTCTCTTTCGCGCTAGCTGCTATTGTACCGTTACAGAATAGTTTTGAATGTGCATTCTTCCGCTTCCAGTAAAAATTTCAGTTCCGAATTGAACGCTGGTAACGAATCTGGAATTGCTCATCCAGTTTTTGTTATAAACGACATGATTGATGAAGTCCTTCAGGTTAAGGTTGCTGCTTGATGTGTTGCTTGTACGGACGAAGGAGTACACATTCCAGCCAGATGGATGGGTGCCTTTATACAGATTCCAAGATGTACCTCCAACCGTAGCCGTTTCCACATAAGAACCTAGCGGCCACGCATTGGTTGAATTCAGCCACACCATCAGCTCATCGGAAGGGGTAGTTGTCCCTGTAAGCGAATTAGTGGAGTGGAACCATACATCATAAGCCGCATTATAATTTCCATTTGCGCTTAGCGAATAATTAACCGAGGTATTAATATTTTTATTATCCCAAATTCGTGTTGGCAAGCCGCTTCCGGAAGTCATATTATTGGAGAATTGCCAGCCTGTTATAATACTAGGATACGCCTTTACATCATTGGGATTCGATGTTTTCCAGTCCCAAGACCATCCCATATCAGAGTTGCTATTATAATAAATACTTTCCCACCAACCTGATCCGGCTGTTCCACTGCCCCAAGTGTTGTTAAATACATAATACTTATTATTACCCCAGAACAGTTGGGCATAGGGTGTTGAAGATGATGCGGCATAAGCAGCCGTGGCTATAAGCATGCTTATAATTAATGTCAAGCCAACCATTCCTTTTTTGCCCCAATTATTAAATCTTGCTTTCATTTCTGATTACCTCCTTCAAGTTCAATCTGGCTGCCCTCTAAACTATCCGCTAAGTCTCTATTTATATTCTTGAACAAGAGAGCTGGGCATACCTCCTTTGCTGTAAGATGAGCACCCCTACTGCGCAAGGTACTTAGAAGTGAAAAGTTGATATCAGTAACGGGTCAACTAGATTATGTTCCCAAATATATGTATTTCATATAACAAAAATATGTAATTTATAACAAATATTAAATATTCATCACCGCGCCAAATAGTCAACCGCTAAATGATAGAACGATTGACTATACACCCTAATAAAAATCAATTGGTTGGCGAATACGAAGTGAATTCAAGCTTGCACGTCAGGAAGCGTGAGCATGATTACAGAATGGACAGCTATGCTCAAGGCGCTATCTCTTGAAAAAAGAATGGGTATAATAGATATGAACGACCTGCTCACAGCGGCATGGGCACATAAAAGCCATAGCTGATTGTTAAAGTGAAAATCAATATGGATAGAAGAGGAACTCAAATGATGAATAAAACGTTATTGCTGGTGGAAGATGAAAGCTTGATTCGGGAAGTGATAGCCGATTATTTCAAGATGAGCGACTGGCGCGTATTTGAGGCGGAAAATGGCAAGGAAGCGCTGCTTTGGCTTGAAACCGTGCAGCCTGATCTGATCATTCTGGATATTATGATGCCGCAATTGGATGGTTTCGAGGTGTGCCGACAGGTTCGGAGCCGCCTTGCTGTTCCAATTATTTTATTAACGGCGAAATCCAGCGATGAAGATAAAATTATGGGGTTCGAATTAGGAGCCGACGATTATGTGACGAAGCCCTTCAGTCCTAAGGTGCTGCTGGCGCGGGCATCCGCCTTAATGAAACGGGTGGAGGGCAGCGTCGTGCTTCAGCCGAATAGTTTGAAGTTTGGCGATGCGCTGCTTAATTTGACGGCGCACCGCTTGGATGTAAACGGCGCGGAGGTTGTGCTTGCGCCCAAAGAATACGATTTGCTGTTATTTTTAATTCGAAATAAAGGCATTGTTTTGCGCAGGGACGTCATTTTGAACCAAATTTGGGGAATGGATTTTGAAGGGGATTCCCGTGTCGTTGATTCTCATATTAAGAAGCTTCGCAGCAAGCTGGGCTTTGAGGCACGGCATATTCGCACCGTTATTGGCACGGGCTACAAATTTGAGGAGGAGTCATGAAGAAGCGAGGAGTCACTTTTAAACTATTTATTATGACCGTTGTCTTCTTTCTTTGTTTTTATGGCATGGTTATCCTCTGTCAGTTGCTGCTGTTCGACCAATTTTATGAAAGTCAAAAAATAAGCCGCAACGAAAAGCAGCTGGCGAAATTTGCCCAAAACTATGCCCAGACTGGCTGGAGCTCCAGCAAAACGTCAAATGAAGCCGCTCGTTTCATGCTGCAAAATAAAATCCAGCTCGCCATTTTAACGTTGGATGGAAAAGTGAGAATGGACGATCCTTACCACATTACATTGAAGGCGGACGATCAAAATGTGTATGTCGTTCCCTTGTCCTTGTTCTTAAATAACTTCGAGGCGGAATTTCGGACAGCTGGCATTCAGACGGGAAATGTAGTAACGGTGGAGGGGGAGATGGAGTCTGGGGTAGAAGCAATGGACCAGGTGCTGTATCCGCTTCTCATCCACAAAACGGGTAGCCCGAGTGTAGGCTACTCTTCCAATGAAAGGCTGGTTGGGGAGCATAGAAAGGTTACCGGGGTTGTCACTGAATTAATTCAGCCCTCCTCGAGGACGTATACGACGCGGCAAGGCATTATGCTGGATGCCATCAGCGAGTGGTTTCCACTTAGTAAGGAGCGAAGGGAAAAGCTCGAAAGCAGGGAGGTTGTGGAGGAAAAGTGGACGCAAACATGGTCTGGTGTCCGCAATTCGGTCATGATTTATCCGGTAGAGCAGCGATCGGGAGAAGTGGATTTGCTGTTCTCGGTTACCTCGCTTCAGGAAATCAATGAGACAAATGAAGCTTTGCGGTGGTTTTATGTGTATTTAGGCGTAGGGGGATTTCTCCTCATCGTCATTTTATCGTTCTTTTTTTCAAAAATGGTTACCCGTCCCCTCATTTCGATGAACAATGCGGCCAAGAGGATGGTTCAGCTCGACTTTAGCGTGCATGAGCCGATTCGGCAAAATGATGAGCTGGGAAGCTTATCCAGCAGCCTTCATACGCTTTCGCGCAGCTTGGACAGCGCTTTAGGAGATTTAAAGAAGGCTAATCAGCAGCTTGTGCAAGATATTGAGGAGAAGCACAGGATGGAGCAGGTTCAGCAGGAGTTTTTCGCAAATGCCTCCCATGAGCTGAAAACGCCGCTTAGCATTGTGAAGAGCTTCAGCGAGGGGTTGCAGGATGGCGTAGGGGCTGGAAAACAGGATCACTATTTAAAAGTGATTGTAGAGGAAGCACAGAACATGGAAATGCTCGTGGAGGATATGCTCAATTTGGCTACGCTGCAATCCGATACGTTCAAGCTGCGAAAAAGCACCTTTTTGCTTAGCGAACTGCTGGAGGAAGTGACGGGAAGCTATGTTCATATGCTGCAAGACAAGCAGCTTGAGGCTACCGTTATGACGAGCAACGAGCTTCCGCTGTATGCCGATATGAGATGGATGAAGCATGTGCTCTCTAATTTTATAAGCAATGCGATTCAGCATGCACAGAATAATAGCGCCATTACAATCCAAATCGAGGGGAGAGGGAGCAGGCTGTTTTTCTCCATTGAAAATGTTGGCGATACGATTCCTGAGGAAAAGCTGGAGAAAATTTGGCAGCGTTTTTACCGCGTTGAAAGCTCTCGCAATCGGCGAACGGGAGGCACGGGACTAGGGCTATCTATTGTGAAAAGGATTTTGGAGCTGCATGAAAGCGAGTATGAGGCCGAAAATACTGAGCAGGGCGTGAAATTCACGGCTGTTTTTACCTGTTAAAGCTGGAATGTCAGCCACAGAGCTAGCTTGACTAGGCAGGCTGATAACAGCTAATATAGATAAATGAAGTCGTGTATTGAGGGGAAGGACCGCATGAAATATTCAAAAGCTACTAACTATGCTCTTCATACGATGCTGTTTCTTGTGGCGACCAGCCCAGATAAGCCGGTAGGTGTCCAGCAGCTGGCAGAGCGGCAGCAGGTTTCTCCTACCTATTTGTCCAAAATTTTGACCAAGCTGGTTAAGGCGGGCATGATAGAATCGGCTTCAGGTGCTAACGGTGGATATAAGCTGAAGCGCAATTGGGAGCAAATATCGTTTCTGGATATTATTCATGCCATTGAAGGCACGGCCTCCTTATTTGATTGCTCGCTGGATCATCCTGACACATGTTTAATTCAACAAGTGATGGTGTCGGCTGAGGAGAAGATGGAGGAGCATCTACGAAATCAAACGATATTTGAGCTTGCTCAAAAAATGCAGATACATTTAGTGTAGACGGATGCCCATAGGCTGGACGCTTGGAGTAGAAGCGTGTAGCCTATGGGCTTCTTTTTCAATCATGACCTGTGTTCAGGTTTATAGAGGCTTGGAAAACGCCAACGTTAGACAGCATTCTACATAAGGATACATTTTTTTACAAGGATATTATTGACAAAAAGTCGGAAACTGAGTAGAATCAAGAGGTAGATATATCATATTTTACAGCTATTTGAAAATTCGGAAGGGGAATTTGTTCGATGAAAAAAAGTACACTGTCCGTAGCTCTAGCTTTTACCCTGCTTCTCTCAGCTCCAGCTGTTATTTTGCAACCGCTTACAACGGTTATGGCGGCAGATGCTTCGGGTACCACAGCAAGCCTGTCAGAGGTTTTGAAAAATCAACAAGCGGATGGAGGCTGGAGAAAGAACTATTCTGAAACAAGCGGCGAGTGGTCCAAGTCTACAATTGACAATAAGGCAACTTATTCGGAAATTCGAAGACTGGCTAGTGAATACCAGAAAACGAAGGACAGTAAATATTCCGCAGCCGCGATTAAGGGTATTCAATTCCTGCTTAATATGCAATATGCGAATGGCGGATTCCCGCAAGTGTATCAAAGCTCGGGCTATCATAAACATATTACCTACAATGATAATGCGATGGTAAATGTGTTGATTTTATTAGATGAGGTCGCCAGCAAAAAAGGCGATTTCGCCTTTATCGACAGCACTCTGGCTAGTAAAAGCAAGCAAGCGGTAGATAAAGGGGTAGACTGCATTTTGAAGACGCAGGTTACCGTTAACGGTAAATTAACAGCATGGGGTCAGCAGCATGATTCCAGCACCTTGAAGCCGGCGGGGGCAAGAGTTTATGAAGTGCCGTCGTTGACTGCACAGGAGAGCGTAAACGTTGTGAAGTTTCTGAAGACGAGAACGTCCAATGCGAAAATCGCCGCTGCCATTAAAGGCGCAGAAGACTGGTTCAAAGCGGTGCAGATTACAGGGATACGCGTGGAGAAAACGAGCAATGATGTCGTTGTAATTAGCGATTCCAGTGTGAAAACGCCAATCTGGGCACGCTTCTACGAAATCAACACCAACAAACCGATCTTTGTCGGTCGTGATGGTATTGTGAAGTACAAGCTCAGTGACATCGAGCAAGAAAGAAGAACAGGCTATGCCTGGTATGGTAACTGGCCATCCAAATAATAGGACATAACGGTTTGGCGAGCAGCCCGGAAAAAACCTTGATTTCATAAGGTTTTTTCCGGGCTTATTTGATTTTTTTCATTACAAGCAGTGTCGAATTATGATATGGTCGTTGAAGGCGGATTGCGAAAGCAGTTGCTTGGGATATGAAGGATGAGGAGAAGATTTACAGTGAAGGAACAACTGGAACAAATGGAACCATTGAATCAAAAGGTACAAAACAATCGAAATCGGTTTAGCAATCCAACATTCGTTGCGATAATCGCTACGTTATGCTGCTTATTATGGGGGAGTGCCTATCCATCTATTAAGCTGGGCTACCTCGCCTTTAACATCATGCCGGAGGACATCGCTGCAAAATATGTATTCGCTGGCTATCGTTTTGTGCTCGCAGGTCTGCTGCTGCTGCTGTTATTCCGGGCAATGGGCAAGAAGGTGCTTAGCTTATCCAAAAAACAGCTGACCAGCTTGCTTGCCCTTGGCCTTATGCAGACAGGTCTGCAATATATATTTTTTTATGTGGGAGTAGGCAATACGACGGGTGTCAAAGGCTCCATTATGAATGCTACGACCACCTTTTTCAGCGTCATATTGGCACATTACCTTTATAAAAATGACAAGCTGGGCAAAAATAAAATTTTCGGCTGCCTGCTTGGGTTTATCGGCGTTATTTTTGTTAATTTCCATACCGATTTGCTGGAGTTCTCCTTTACCTTTAAGGGGGAGGGATTCGTTATTTTAGCTGCCCTCATTTTCTCCATTACTGCCATTTATGCTAAAAAGCTGACTGCGACCATTGACGTTTTGCTGGTTACGGGCTATAGCCTGCTCATTGGCGGTGTGGCCCTAACCTTGCTGGGACTCGGACTGGGGGGCCGTGTGACCCATTTTACACCGGAGTCTGCCAGCAATCTTGTTTATTTGGCTCTGCTGTCCTCGGCCGCTTTCTGTCTATGGAATCTACTGCTGAAGTATAACAAAGTCGGACAGGTGTCTGTCTATAACTTCCTGATTCCTGTATTCGGGACGCTGCTGTCAGCATGGTTTCTCGGTGAACAGATTATGGAGCTTAAAAATGTTGTGGCTCTGCTGTTCGTATCGCTCGGCATTTACATGGTCAATCGACCGCGGAAAGAGGGTATATCATAAACGATATTTCGGCGTAAAAAATGTCAAAGCAACCGGAGCTTAAGCCCGCCACAGGCCTTGTGAAATCGAGGCCTGTGGCGGTTTTTTTTGTTCATTTCTTTTTGAAGCCTGCCAGTTTGGGCGCAAGCTGCTTATTTTTATTATTGACAGTGCCCCAAATTATGGTTATGATGATCTCGCATATTAATAGTAATGATTACTATTAAACAACGACAAAGCAAATGGAATGTGAACTCAAAAAATTGAATTAGAGGGTAGTTGTGATGAAACGAGAAATCGATTTTGTAAAGTTCAACCCCACGCAAAATATGACCATTCTTGTGAAAACCAATCATTCCGCTTCCGAGTACAAGCACATTGCTTCGAAAATGATGTCTTATGACAGTGTTTATGCTGAACAAGTAGGCTTCATCGAACAGCCGATTAAACACGAAGCGGCTGCCTATTTGCAAATGGCGGGTGGTGAGTTTTGCGGCAATGCTTGTATGGCGCTGGCTGCTTTTATCGCTTCTGAGAAAGGGATCGAGCAGAACGCTTTAATGGAAATCGTGCTAGAGGCTTCGGGAACCGACCAATTGGTCACCTGCCAAGTGAAAAAAAGCAAGGAGAAGTATTTTTGCCAAGTGGCGATGCCAGTGCCTCGAATAATCGAACGGCAGACCGTTGTGTATGAAGGGAATGATTTAAGCCTTGTCATTGTAAGGTATGATGATTTTTTTCATATTGTCATTGAAGTGGAGCAATTCAATCGTACTGAGAAGGAAAGAGCACAATCATTAGCCAAGCTGCTGGGCATCACATTTGGAGCGAGCTTGATCGGCATATTATTATTTAAGCCCGAGTCTATGGAAATGGCGCCGCTTATTTATGTGCCTCCATTAGACAGCATGATATGGGAGAGAGGCTGCGGCTCAGGCACGGCTTCACTTGGCGCATACCTGTCTTGGAAAAATAAAGGCGCTATCGCTGCGGAGATTAAGCAGCCCGGCGGCACGATTCATGTAACGGCTGATTGTTATGAGGATGAGGTAACAAGCTTGATGATTGAGGGGGCTGTTGGCATTGTGGCACAAGGCAAAGCATTTATTTCTGTATAACGAATAGTGGGTATGGGGGAGAAGCCATTGAATCAGTTAACGACATTTGAACAAAGCTTGACCTTGTTTCGGGATCGGTTTACCGATTTAGTAAAGCGATATGACGGCACATTTCATCATAGCTCGGAGCTGGAGCGAGCCATTGATGACTATTCAGCTTTCATCCTGGATGAGGGGAATAAAGCATCGTGGGAAACGATGGAGCAGCAAGCCGGGGGCGAGCTTCCTCAGCTTCATGACGATTTAAGGAAGATGTCTTCGTTATGCGTCGCTGTTATGGAAAAATATCGCGCCTTGAAGCTGCTTGCTGGGGAAACGGATAAAACCGATTATTTTAAAAATATAGAGTCCTGCATTGAACAAGAATTTGGAAGCTTTCAAGTCACTGCGGCTTCCATCGTATTGTTAATTGGCTCTGGCTCGTTTCCAATGACGCCCTTATTTATCGCCAAGCGGACGGGTGCCCAAGTCATTGGCATTGATATTGATGAGGAGGCCATCGAGCTAGGACGAAGAGTGGTACATCGTTTAGGAGACGGATTAAACATTCGCTTGGAGAAGGCGTTTGTGGAGCAGCTTGATAGGATCAAGGATGTGACTCATATTATTTTCAGCTCAACGGTTTCTAATAAATATGCGCTGCTTGAGCAATTGCATGCGTTAACGAATGAGCGAGTGGTCGTAGCGATGAGATATGGCGATCAGCTGAAATCGTTATTCAATTACCCGATGCAAGCGGTAAATGAAGAGAAATGGAGGCTAGTGGATACGAAATTGCGTCCTAAGCAAGTGTTTGATATTGCGTTGTACAAGCGTAAATAGGAAGGAGTCTGCTATGAGTCATTTCAAACGAGTCTTAATGCTAGGCACGGGGCCGGCGTCCATTCAACTTGCTGTCCTGCTGAAAAATAATTGGAACAGCTGCATTGGCATTGCAGGAAGAAAATCGGTTCGTTCCGAACGCTTGTTCACGGCGCTTAAGCAAAGTCAGAACCAAGTTGAGGTAAACATTCAAAATAAAAAGCATCGGCCAATGGAAGGCAATTGTATAATTGATCATGTTTTTCAGGGATATGGTGCCATTACAGGGCAATGGGATACGCTGATCCTGTCTGTCACAACCGATGCGTATATGGAGGTTTTGAAGCAACTTAGTGACGAGCTGCTCAAGCGAGCGAGGTGTATCGTATTAATATCCCCCACCTTTGGCTCAAACAGCTTAGTACGCCATTATATGAATACGATTCAGCCCAATGTGGACATTATCAGCTTCTCTACCTATCTCGGCGATACACGCTGGATGAACGGCGAGCCATCCACCCAAGTTTTGACGACAGCGGTTAAGAACAAGGTATTTATCGGCTCCACGAACGAAGCATCGCCAAATGTCGAACGGCTTTGCGCCTTATTTGAACGATTGGGCATTATGCTGGAGGTTATGGGCAGTCCGATCGAAGCGGAAACGAGAAATATTTCTCTCTATGTCCACCCGCCGTTGTTTATGAATCCATTTTCACTGAATGCCATTTTTGAATATTCACCTATTAAGAAATATGTCTACAAAATGTTTCCCGAAGGACCGATTACGCAATATTTAATTCGCGATATGCTGGCCGGCTGGAAAGAGATGACGCATGTCATTGAAAAGCTGAATGTAATGGGTGTAAATCTGCTGAAGTTCATGACCGATGACAATTATCCGGTTAGATTAGAGAGCTTATCGCGTTATGATATCGACAATTTTACTCAGCTGGATACGATTCATCAAGAGTATTTATTGTACATACGGTATACGTCGCTGTTAATCGACCCATTCTCGGAGCCGGATCAGGAGGGGAAGTACTTCGATTTCTCCGCCGTTCCCATTCGTCAAATCTTCATTAACCAAGAGCAATATTGGGATATTCCACGCATGCCCAAGGAGGATTATTATCGGATAAAAATCATTCAGGGTATTGCAAGATTTGTAGGCTCAAGCTGCCCGACCATTGACACCTTCATAACAACCTACGAGCAAAAAATCATGGAAGCGGCACAGGCGCTTAAGGGCGAGAAAATATCGGATGCATTTGCTGTACAAAGCTTTGAAGAGGATTTGAAGATGATCTGTAGCGAATTAGGCAAAAGCATAGAAAGTAGCTAATGCAGTGCGCACTTACATAGGAGGAAATGACATGACAAGAACAATAGCTGTTTTGTTAACTGCTTTCATCGTTTCAATCGTTTTATTAACAGGCTGCAGTGGCGGAAATGCTGCGAAAACAGGAGCAGCGGATTCAGGCAAGGAGCTCGTGTACGCCACAGCAAAAGATATTAATGATATGAACCCTCATCTGTATCCAGGCTCCTTGCCAGCGCAAGGGATGGTGTATGAGTCATTAGTTGAAAATACGGAGGAGGGCATTAAGCCGTTGCTTGCCGAATCGTGGGACGTGTCTGAGGATGGCAAGGTTTACACCTTTCATTTGAGAAAAGATGTAAAGTTTCACGATGGCGAGCCCTTTAACGCCGAGGCGGTTAAGAAAAATATAGAGGCGGTGCAAAGCAATGCCAGCAAGCATTCATGGATCAAGCTTTCCACGAAAATTGTGAGTGCTAACGTACTCGATGAGTTTGCGTTTGAATTGGTGCTGTCAGAGCCCTATTATCCGACGTTGCTTGAATTATCCATGACCAGGCCTTATGTATTCATCTCGCCCAAGGATTTCGTTAATGGGGAAACAAAAGACGGTGTAAGCGGCCATCATGGCACGGGACCATACAAGCTAACGGAGCAGAAAACCGATCAGTATGCGACCTTCGAGGCAAATGAAAATTATTGGGGCGGCGCTCCAAAGGTGAATAAGATTACAGCAAAGGTGCTTCCGGCAGGGGAGACGACATTTTTGGCGCTGCAAAAGGGAGAGGTCAACTTCATATTTACAGATGATCGCGGCTCAGACAGCATTGATGTCGATGCCATGAATCAGCTCATGGATTCGGGCGACTTCCAGCTTGTTAGAAGTAAAGCGATGAATACGAAGATGATCGTTGCCAATAGCAGTAAATCGGATAGTCCTGCCCATGAAACGGCTGTTCGTGAAGCGATTTGGTATTCGATTGACAGAGAAACGATTAGCAAGCAAATTTTTAACGGGACGGAAACAGCGGCTAATACGCTATTTTCACCCAACGTCAATTATGCCAATGTCGAGCTAAAGAAACGCGGCTTCGACTTGGATACAGCGAAGCAGCTGTTGGAGAAAGCAGGCTGGCTGCTGGAAGGTGGCAGCGAGATCAGAACGAAGGATGGCAAGCCGCTCGCGATGAAGCTTTATTATGATGTTAACTCCTCCTCTCAAAAGTCCGAGGCCGAATTCATTCAAAGCACCTTGAAAAAGGCAGGCGTTCAGTTGGAGCTTGTCGGGGAAGAATCCTCCTCCATCGCCAATAGAAGAGCAACGGGAGACTATGATTTGCTGTTCAATCAAACCTGGGGGCTCGCCTATGATCCACAGAGCACAATCTCTGCATTTACTTCCGAGTCTGCTTATTATCACACGACAAGCGGCATTTCCAAAGCCGATGAATTGTACAAAAACATTGATGAAGTGATGGTCACGCTGGATGAGAAAAAACGGAAAGCGTTGTATGCAAACATTTTAACGATAGTCCATAATGAGGCGGTCTTTATTCCTCTTACCAATGGCAGCGTTACAATTGTTGCTCCAACAAGCCTTCAGGGTATCTCATTTAAGCAAACGCAGTTTGAACTGCCCTTTGAGCGCATGTATTTTGAATAGATACCCCCAACAAGGAGCTTGCTATGATCAGCTATATTATCAAACGGTCACTCCTTTCGATTCCGTTGCTTGTGATTATAACCTTTTTAACATTTGGCTTGAATCATCTTTCTCCTTTAGATCCGGCCGAGGTCATATTACATGCGCAGGGCGTCCCGGCCATCACAGATGAATTAATAGCAGAAACGAAGGCGGCGCTTGGCATGGATCGGCCCTTTCTCCTTCGTTATATGCATTGGCTCGTATCATGCCTGCAGCTCGATTTCGGGAGCTCTTATGTGACTGGCAAAACGGTAGGGTCCTTGCTGGCCCCCGCATTTCTAAATACGTTAAAGCTGACGTTGGTTTCAGCGGCTGCCATTATTGTGCTGTCTATTGGCTTAGGAGTAATTAGTGCACGTAGAGAAGGGAAAATGACCGACAAAGCCATTAGAGGCGTCTCCTTTTTTCTAACCTCTATGCCGCCTTATTGGCTAGCGGCGCTTATGGTTTGGTATTTTTCCGTGCAATTGGATTTGCTGCCGACAAGTGGGATGGACTCTTTCAAAAGCTATATTTTACCGGTCATCGTCATCACGATTAGCTTTACCGGCATTTATTTTCGAATCGTTAGAAGCGCCATGTTAAGCAATATGAATGAAGACTACGTGCTGTACGGCAGGGCGTGCGGCTTGCCAGAGCAGAAAATAACGCTGCATATATTGAAAAATTCATTGCAGGTCGCTATTTCCGTATTTTGCATGGCGATCCCGATTATTTTAGGCAGTACAGTCGTCGTTGAAAATATATTTGCTTGGCCGGGTTTAGGAACGCTGAGTGTTAAAGCTATTGTTAGCAGGGACTTTCCGATCATTCAGGCGTATGTCCTTGTACTCGCAATCGCTTTTGTTCTGTTCAACACCGCTTCTGACATTATAAATGCGGCGATGAACCCTAAGTTAAGGAAGGCCACTAAATGAAGAGATTACAATTTCTATGGCGTGATAAGCTGGCCGCCGCATCTTTAGCTATTGTTGCCGTAACCATTGTTGCAGGAATATTTGCCCCGTTATTTGCACCGCATGATCCCGAAGAAGTGCATATGGAGCTGCGCTATGCTGCTTCCTCGTCGGAGTATTGGTTAGGGAATGACCATCTCGGGCGCTGTATTTTATCGAGATTAATATATGGCATCCGTCCCAGCGTCCTTTGGGTGCTTGCTGCACTTGCCGTATCGGTAGGGATTGGGGCGATTGTTGGTTTTATAGCGGGCTACTTTAGAGGGATAACCGATATGGTTATGATGAGAATTTGTGATGTCATGCTCTCTTTCCCGGGATATGTCATGACACTAGCTGTCATTGGCATTTTGGGGGTAGGTTTTGAAAATATTTTGATCGCTTTCGTATTGATAAAATGGGCCTGGTTTGCTCGAATCATTCGAACGTCAGTGATGCAATACGCCGATTCCGACTATGTGAAGTTTTCCAAGGTGCTCGGTATTAGCGATATTAAAATTATAACGAGGCATATGGCTCCTGTGGCGCTTCCGGACATTGCCGTTATTGCAAGCAGCTCCCTCGGTTCAATGATCCTGCAATTATCAGGATTTTCGTTTCTCGGGTTAGGCATTCAAGCACCGAACGCGGAGTGGGGCATGATGCTAAATGAGGCGAGAGAAGTGATGTTCTCAAAGCCGGCGTTTATGCTCGCGCCCGGTTTAACGATTATTGTTGTCGTATCGGCGATTCATTTTTTGTCAGATGCGCTCCAGGTTGCTTTAGATCCTAAATTATCGGCCTCCAAATATAAGCGGAATGGACAGGAGCCTGCTGTTGCTGCAAGGCTACAAGGGAAGGAGGTGACTTGATTTTATGGCTATTTTGGAAGTGGCGAATTTGAAAATTTGGGACAGTCAGACGGGTCAAGTCCTTGTGCCGGGAAGCTCCTTTCATGTCAAGCGGGGCAGCTGCCTAGCCATAGTCGGAGAAAGTGGAAGCGGAAAATCGCTGACATGCAGAGCCATCATGAGATTAAACAAGCCTGGTATTCGTCAATCGGGGGATATTTTGTTTAACGGGGTCAATCTAAGCGAGCTTTCGGAAAAAGAAATGAGGAAAAAAAGAGGAAAGCAGCTAGGCATGATTTTGCAAAATGGGATGCGCGCCTTTGATCCATCCTGCATGGTCGGCGTTCATTTAAGGGAAACGCTGGCTTGTCATTTCGGTTGGGGCCGCGAAGAAATAACGGCTAACATGAAACGCGCTATGGAAAGCGTAAGGCTGAAAGATCCGGTCGCGGTGATGAATAGGTATCCGCACCAGCTTTCGGGAGGCATGCTTCAGCGGATTATGATTGCGCTCACTCTGGTGCTGGAACCAGCTATCGTCATTGCTGATGAGCCGACGACGGCGCTAGATACCGTCTCGCAATATGAGGTCGTTGAACAATTGATGCAATTGCGGGAGAATATGGGCTGCTCGATGATTTTTATTTCCCATGATTTGGGCATCGTTCGAAAAATAGCGGATGATGTTCTAGTTATGAAAGCAGGGGAGATAGTGGAGCGAGGGACGAAGCAGGCTATTTTCTCGGGAGCCGCACATGAGTATACCCGCTATTTAGTATCGTCGAAGCAAGCGCTGAATGAGCATTTCCAGCGATTAATGATGGGAGGCGTTAGTCTTGCTCAGCGTTGACCGTGTTTATAAATCCTATACAAAAGGCGGATGGTTTGCTAGAGAAGCACAGCAGGTGCTGACAAACATAAGCTTCGAATGCGGGCAGGGCGAATGCTTGGGCATCATCGGGGAAAGCGGTAGCGGCAAATCGACATTGGGGCGATTATTATTGGGGCTGGAAAAGCCCGATAGCGGTAGTATTTTATTTGAGGGAAACAAAGCAGAGGAGCGAAAGGCAAGACAGGGGCAGATTAGCGCCGTGTTTCAGGATTATACCTCCTCCATGAACCCCTTTTATACAGTAGAACAGGCGCTGATGGAGCCTTTGAAGCAGCAAAGCGGAGATCATCAGAAGGCGCAAGACAAGATGGATCTGCTCCTGCATCAGGTGGGACTCAGCCCCTCCTATCGAAAAAAATATCCACATGAGTTATCGGGCGGGGAGGCTCAGCGGGTATGTATCGCAAGGGCGGTTGCCACAACGCCGAAATGTATTTTATTAGATGAAGCGATCAGCTCTTTGGATGGCTCCGTGCAAATGCAGGTGCTGGAATTGTTAAAAAGCTTGCGGAAAGCTTACAACATGGCCTACATTTTCATCACCCATGATATTCTGTCTGCCGCTTATATTTGCGATAGAGTATTGATTATGAATAATGGCAAGATCGAAGAAATGGTCAAAATCGAGCATTTAAAAGACGTCCAGTCAGCGTATGCAAGAAAATTGCTCCAGATGATCATTACGTAACGCTAGCAGCAAGGGTAGCGGCAGGGTGAGTCCCATGAGACGGCCACAAGGAGAAGAGAGAGGAAGGAGCAGGAGAGGTGAGAGGAGCTTTATCATGGCCTTTTATGCGTTTATATATGTTGACTCTGTTGTATTTTAGCGCTAACTCAATACTAAATGTCATTATTCCTTTAAAGGGTGAATCGCTTGGCGCTACCAATACAACGATTGGTGTCATTATGGGGGCGTATTTATTTACAACGATGTTTTTTCGGCCATGGGCGGGCAAAATGATTCAAAAGTACGGTCCCATCCGTGTGCTGCGCACGATTCTGATCATTAATGGCCTTGCTTTAATTTTATACACGTTTACGGGACTGGAGGGGTATTTCGTCGCCCGCATGCTGCAAGGTGCATGTACAGCCTTTTTCTCCATGGCTTTGCAATTGGGCATTATTGATGCACTGCCAGAAAAGGACCGTTCGCAGGGGATTTCCATGTATTCCTTATGTGCTTCCATGCCAGGTATAATCGGTCCCTTATTGGCTTTAGGCATTTGGCAGGCGGGGGATATGAATTCTTTCACAGCGGCTATGATCGTGATTGCTATTTTTACAGGGATTGTAGGCTATAGCGCCAAAATGGACCAACAACCGGCCGAGGCTCAGCCTGCTCCGGGCCAGCAAGGGCAGGGCAGTACGATGTTCGAGTCGTTTGGCCAGTTATTCAAAAACCCGCATTTGTTCAAATGCAGTGTGCTGATGCTGATTGCTTCCCTTGTATTTGGGGCGGTAACCACCTTCATACCGCTATATGCCGCCCAAATCGAAGGCGGAAATGCGGCAATTTATCTCATGCTTCAGGCAGGAGCTGTAGTAGTAGCACGCTTTGCATTACGAAAGAAAATTCCTTCGGATGGCAAATGGCATTCTGCTTTTGTTATGGTCATTATGCTGATGCTAGCTGCAGCAGCGTTATGTGTCAGCTTTTCTGAAATGGGCGGAGCCTTCTTGTTCTATGCTGGCGCAGGCTTGATGGGCATCGCTCAAGCACTGCTCTATCCAACCTTAACGACGTATTTATCTTTTGTTTTGCCGCAATTGAATCGTAATGTATTCATTGGTTTATTTATTGCTACGGCGGATCTGGGCGTTTCACTCGGCGGGGTCATTATGGGGCCAGTAGCTGATATTTTCTCTTATTCCTTTATGTATATGCTTTGCGCGATTTTGGGCGCGTCAATGATCGTTTTTAGTTATGAGCGCCGCAGCAAATCAAGCCTTGGGCGATGATCCCGTCCTGCAAGCCGCGGAAGCAGGGGGGACCATCGCCTTCCATGTCAAACATACAGGCGGCATTTCCTTTCTGCGAATACAATATCGTGTATTCCAAAACCGGAAGGGGATCATTATTTTGAAGCGAAATGATTATTATAATATGGGTACTATAGGAAATATGGGAAATACGGGTAATACGGGTAATACGGGTAATGTAGGCGGTATGAATGACATGAACTTTTGTCCCGATTGTCCAACGCAGACGATCTATGACCCTCCGATCGTACAATACGAGAACTACTATCATCCACAGCTTGTGAATGTCGTTCAAAATATTGAAACAGTGAAGCAGCATCATTGTTGTCCGGTGTATAAGCAGCATTTTACGCATACGGAGAAAAATGTGATGGTTTCAAATGCGAGGCGCACGAAGCAGTCTAAAGCAGCATCCAAAAAACGTTCAAAAAAATAGGCTAATTGTTAAACAAAGACCCGTAAGAACAGCCGCTTGATAAGTCAAGCGATTATCTTGCGGGTCTTCCTATTATTTAACGTAAGACATACGAATCCTCGGTCATTTGCCCCTCTAAACGTGTAACCATTATCTATCTAAGTGAGGGACTTGTTTGTGTTATTTTTTACATAGCATTCCTTAGTAATGGCTATATCGTTTTTTTTATTTTCGCGATTATTGCCAGCCTCGAGAAAGTTTCGATTTTCCACTTGCAAGAAGTCAATCATGGTATCATAAATTATAAATTTGTTATTCTCGGGAGCGTGAGTTTTATTTTCTTTAACATGAGGAAGAATTTCAAATTATTTCTTTATAATTACCTGACCTTGAAAAAGAGGATCATTATTATCTTCTTGTTTAGCTCGTTGATTCCGTTTATTAGTATAGGCATGATTTCCTACTATACCATCTACTCGATTCTTACAACTAAAATTCAAAGCGGCATTCAAAGTAATTTAAATCAAGTGGTGCTCTCGTTAGAGAACACTATCAGTAATTTGAATCATGTATCCCAACAGCTTGCATTCGAAGGCAGTGTAGGAAAGAAACTGGATCAATTGTTAACAAGTACAGCTAGTGAACCCTACGAACGAGTCGAGATGAAAAGCAAGCTGAAGGAGGAATTAAGTCTCATCACTTTTACGAATCCTAGTATCGGCTTAACTCTATATTATTTTCAAAACAATCATTCCTATGATCTTGAAAATTCGGGAGTCAAGGATCACTTTGCGCCGGAAAACCTGCCATTGCTTGCTCAATATTCCGGGATTTCCTATTATGGTCCACATATAAGCAATAACCGTTTTGATCATCAATTTGTGTTGTCTGCTTTAAGAAAAGTAGAGCTTCCTAATCGAGATGATGTTTATGTGTACATTGAAACAGGGCTGCATTTGACTCAAAGCATCCTCAATAACGATCAAACCGGCGGTAAAAACTCCCACATATTCCTTGACAATAATGGAAGAATCGCCTATAGCGAGTTACCCCATATATTTGCAATAGATACAACATTCCCAGGCATTACAGAGGGAGAAGCCTCTGGCACACAAAATGGGTTTTACTGGTTCAGGAAGACGAGCAATCAAGGCTGGAGCATTGTCTCCGTGATCCCTAAAGCAGATTATAACAAAGAGATAAATCGGTGGTTTATTCAAATTTCACTATTTTCAGTGTTTTTTTTGGGGATGAGCTTATTCCTGGCTTGGCTTTTATGGAAAATGGTGTATCGACCCTTGAATACCTTCAATAAAGAAATAAAGTTAATGGCACAAAATCGAATCCAGATTGGCAGAGCAAGGACAATACCAGAGTTTGATTTCCTCTTGGATCAATTTGGACAAATGAAAGAACAAATATGGAATTTATTTGCGGAAGTAGAGCAGAAGGAAAGGAGGAGAGTTGATCTTGAAGTGGAGAAGCTGCTGTATCAAATCAATCCTCATTTTTTGATGAATACATTAGATACGGTGCACTGGCTGGCTGTCATGAACGGGCATAACGAAATTGATCAGCTGGTATCCTCTTTAAATAAATTGCTTCATTATAATTTGGGCAAGCTGGGACAAGCTTCAACGATTCAAGAGGAAATCGAAGCATTAAAACAATACCTTATTTTGCAGCAGATTCGTTATGATTTTCAATTTGATGTGCAGATTGATATGGATGAAGAAGTTTTGAAAATGCCGGTTCCACGCTTCATCCTTCAACCACTTGTTGAAAACTCCCTTTATCATGGTTTAAGCGATGATGGTTTCATCCGGGTAAATGTAAGCTTAACCCAAACGATCAATATCTCCATTCATGATAATGGGTCCGGGATGTCAGAGGAAACTATAAACAACTTATTGAATAATCCTCAGGTTGAAAATAGAAAGGTAGGTATGGGCATAGGGATGAACTATGTGAAGCGCATGATCGAATCTCAATATGGTGAGCGGGCCGAGTTGGAAATTAGTAGTGTCTTAGGAGAAGGGACGAGTATTTATTTAAGCTTGCCTCTAATGGAGGTTGAACCAAATCATGATTAAAGTAATGGTTGTTGATGATGATAAATTAGTCCGAAAAGGTCTCATATCGGCTATGCCTTGGAAACATTTTGATATGGAGGTGGTCGGTGAAGCTAGCAATGGTGTAAAAGCATTGGAATTTCTAGAATCAAATCGTGTGGACTTATTGCTTACTGATCTTGCTATGCCTGTGATGTCGGGTATCGATTTAATAAAAATGGTTCGCAAAGAGTTTACTCATATTTACATTGTAGTATTAACGCTCCATCAGGATTTTGAATATATTCAGGAGGCGCTTAGGTTAGGCGCTATTGATTACATTGCTAAAGTTCAGCTTGAAAAGGAGCGCTTTGAGGAAGTGCTTGAAAGGATTTCTAACCGGATTGCTCAAGAACAAAAGCGAGTTCCAGATCCAAATGGGATTTTTACAATGGATCGAGGATATGCATGTCTCTCCATCAATAAGGCTGCTGGAGAACATTGGGTAAAGAATTGGAGTGAAAATGCGGATCAATCCATGACTGAGGTGGATATGAACCTTTGGCTCTTGAAGCAGCCATCAGAGGAGTCTGATGCATTATGGTTAGAGCGGGTTTCTCAGGAAATCAGCACTAAACCAGGATGGGGCCTGATACATTTGAAGGGTCTCTACGGCAGATCTCATAATGATGTACATCGGCTGTTAAGGGAATATAGAGACAAGGATTTCTTTTACGATTATGATTCGCACTCCGGTACGGGGGCCGTTTTGTTGCAGGATTGGGAAAATCAGAAGCAAGTACGTTCTGAAGGCAGCCTGAATGTAATGAAGGAGCAATGGTCTAACTATAATTGGATTTATCAAGACAGTATATTTAATCAGTATATCCATGCTTTGAAATGGATGCGGTTACCTCAAGCGAAGCTGCTGGGGCTGCTGTATTCGTTAATCGATAAGTGGAATATTTTATTCTATCCTGTGAGTTCAGTGAAGATTCAACTGCCCGATTCTTTTCATTCTTGGGAGCAGGCAGATGCATGGTTTAGAGCCACACGTAATATGATCCGTAGCGCTCTGGATAAACCTGCATTTTCGCAAGAGGTTGTGGAATGTGTGATTAAAGCTGTCAATATCGTGCAGGAGGAAATGAATCAGCCGATTACTGCGGCTAACGTTGCTAAAAGGGTCAATATGAGCCGGAGTTACTTTAGCCAATGCTTTAAAGAAATTGTGGGTATGAATTTCAGCGACTATTTGCGTCAGGTTCGTATCGAAAAAGCAAAGGAGTTTCTGCTGTATACGAACAAAACCATCCTTTGGATTGCAGAAAACGTTGGTTATATGGATGAAAAGTATTTTAGCCGTACCTTTCGGGAGCAAACGAACATGCTTCCGAGTAAATATCGGCAAACGCAGGATACAGGTAGAAATATGTCCGATGAATAGGGAGGCAATTGTTGATTAACTGCCCAAAAGATGGCCAGGCCTTCCCTGATTCTCGGTCAATTACCTCTCTAAACGTATAACCATCGTCTATCCAGGCAAGAGGCTGTTGTGTGTTACCTTTTAGGTGTGGACAAAATCAAAAAGCGAAAGAAGGGGCACACATGAGCAAGTCTAGAAAATGCATTCAGATTTTATTAGCAGGAATATTAATTGTATTAAGCGCATGCAGCAATTCAAGCTCTTCCAAAGAGTTGCCGAAGTCTTCGACTGAAGAAGCGCAAACGGCAGCCGTCGAGAAAGAAGCGAATCCATTTGGGAAATCCGAGGAACCCATCACCATTAACATAGGAAAAGAAATAGATGCGTCCGATAAAAGCTTACCCGCCGGGGATTCTCCCGAAAGTAACCAGTATACTCGTTATGTTAAAGAGCAATTGAACATTGATACAAAGATTGTTTGGCAGGCCGCAGCAGGAAAAGACTACGAACAGAAAATAAATTTATCTATTGCCAGCAACGATTTGCCTGATGCAATGGTTGTGAAGGAAACGCAGTTCAGACAAATGGTTAAAAGCGGTCAGCTTGAGGATTTGACCGAGGTTTACAATAAATATGCTTCGCCAACCATTAAAGGCATCATTGAAACAACGAACGGGCTGGCCCTCAAATCAGTCACGGTTGACGGAAAAATGTATGCGCTACCAAATGTAACGCCAGAAGCAGATATGGTGCATTACATGTGGATTCGCAAGGATTGGTTAGATAAGCTCGGTCTACAGCCGCCAAAAACGATGGATGAATTGGAGAAGGTGGCAAAGGCTTTCGTTGAGCAGGACCCCGACGGTAACGGGAAGGCAGATACGGTGGCTATCACGGGCCCGCAATTGGGAGGTAATCTTAATGCGGATTTCCTTAATCCGAATAATAACAACTATGGTTTCGATCCCATTTTTGCCTCTTACCATTCCTATCCGGGGTTTTGGTTGAAGGACTCGAATGGTAATACCACTTACGGCTCTATTCAGCCAGAAACGAAACAAGCGCTTTCCAAGCTGCGTGATTTCTATTCCAAAGGGTTAATCGACAAGGAGATGAGCATTCGCAAAAATGCTCAGGAGTTAATCAAAAATGGAACCTCGGGTATTTATTTTGGCGTATGGTGGTCAGGCGGTTATGGGCCTTTAGCAGATGCATACCAGAACAATCCGGAAGCAAACTGGCAGGCTTATGCCGCACCTCTTGATATGGATGGTGATTTCACACCGCATATGGGTAACCCATCTAATCAATACCTTGTTGTGCGGAAGGGATACGAGCACCCCGAAGCGGTGATTAAAATGCAAAATCTCTTGTATCGGGATGAATCGAAGTTCGATGTGAATGTTGCAATTAGCAATTATCCATTACGTTTGGTCTATGCCTCTATGGATGTTATGGATGTTACCTATAAAATGCTGCAAGAGGTTTTAGCGGGCACCAAAAAGCCGGAAGATCTGGATCTTCCCGGATATAACCTATTAAAGGCTGATGCTGAAAACATAAAAAAAGTTAAATTGGAGCCTTACAACAATAATGATATTCAATATTGGGACCCGAATGCAGACATAGGCGTATGGAAACGAATGTATTCTACACTTGTTGGCATAGCTCCATTGCAGGAGCCTTTTAAGAGAACCTATAGCGTTACCTATTCGCAGACCAAAACGATGGAAAGTAGATGGGCTGCACTAGATAAGCTTGAAAAGGAAACGTTCCTCAAAATTATTATGGGCGCTGCTCCATTGGATTCATTTGATCAGTTTGTAATAGATTGGAAGAATCAAGGTGGAGATAAAATTATTGCAGAAATAGGCGAGACAGCACAACCGTAAAATGGCTAGAGGCGACAGCGAAGTCTGTCGCCTTTCTATAAACAAGTGAGAATGGAAGTGGTTTGCAATATGAAAACCAAGGGTTATACCAAGCATTATTATCTCATGCTCCTGCCTGGATTTAGTTGGTTGACTCTTTTCAGCATCGTTCCCTTGTTTGGGATCGCTATCGCTTTTCAGGATTTTAATCCCGGCTTGGGCGTGTTTCATTCCGAGTGGATTGGTCTGGAAAATTTCAAGTATATGTTTACGCTTAATGACAGTAAAACGATATTTTTTAACACGATTTTTATTGCTGTTATGAAAATTATCGGAAATATGATCGTACCCCTTATCTTTGCCCTGTTGTTGAATGAATTACGCCTGGCTATTTTTAAAAAATGGATTCAGACGATTGTTTATTTGCCCCATTTTTTATCATGGGTTATTCTTTCAGGTATTCTTTTGGATATCTTTTCTTACAATGGACCGATTAACGGGATCTTGTCTATTTTCGATATAAATCCTATCTTATTTTTTGCCAGAGCGGATTTGTTTCCCTTCATCATTGTTAGTAGTGATGTATGGAAGGAGTTTGGATTTAACACGATTATTTTTTTGGCAGCGTTAACGGGAATCAATCCCTCTTTATATGAGGCGGCTGCCATTGACGGTGCATCGCGTATACAGCGTTTGCTAAATGTCACTTTGCCGGGAATAATGACAACGGTTATTTTGCTCTCTGTTCTAAGTCTGGGTAACGTCTTAAATGCTGGATTCGACCAAATATTTAACCTATATAATCCTCTTGTGTATTCGAGCGGCGATATTATTGACACATGGGTATATCGAACCGGCTTATTGAATCTCCAGTATGGCTTGGCAACTGCAATGGGACTTTTAAAATCTGTTATCAGTTTTACTTTGATCTCGGTCTCCTATTTCTTAGCGTATAAGTTTGCAAATTATCGTATTTTTTAAAGGAGCATTACTATGGTTATAGAAAAAACACTTGGCTCCAAAGCATTTGATGTTTTGCTTGTTCTGTTTTTGGGTGGAACT
Organism: Paenibacillus sp. KS-LC4; assembly: GCF_036894955.1. Lineage (NCBI taxonomy): Bacteria > Bacillati > Bacillota > Bacilli > Caryophanales > Paenibacillaceae > Paenibacillus > Paenibacillus sp. KS-LC4. The sequence continues at coordinate 2,245,289 of NZ_CP145905.1, forward strand.
GCTCTTTTGTGCGTGCTTCCTTTATGGTACACGCTAGTGATCTCGTTAAGTGAGAATGCGGCAGCTTCCTCGGGGCAGGTTGGATTATGGCCTGTAGGGTTTAATTTTGGCGCGTATCAAGAAATTATGGGTGACAGCAAATTTTTTAATTCATTTTGGATTTCAATACAGCGTGTTGTATTAGGATCAAGTATTAATTTTGTCATCATACTTCTTCTGGCGTATCCACTATCCAAAAATGCCAAGGATTTTCCCTTTCGCAATGTGTTTATGTGGATTTTGGTTTTTACTATGCTGTTTAACGGCGGGTTGATCCCATGGTATCAGACGGTTAAGTCACTTGGATTAATCAATAATATTTGGGCACTTGTGCTAGGGCAAAGTGTTCCGGTTTTTAGCGTTATTCTTGTCATGAACTTTTTTCGCAATTTGCCTAAGGAGATAGAAGAGGCGGCGGTAGTAGATGGTTCAGGTCCATGGCATACACTTATTAAAATTTTTGTTCCTCTGGCAGTACCTGTGCTCGCTACAGTCACCTTATTCAGCATAGTCTATCATTGGAATGAGTTTTTTAACGGTCTTGTGCTGATGTCCGCTGCCGATCATTATCCACTTCAAACGTACATTCAGCAATTGGTCGTCATCATTGATGCACAAACCATGACCGCAGAGCAAATTCAAAAGATGAGTGAGCTTTCTAATCAGACATTGAACGCAGCCAAAATATTTATTGCGATGATTCCCGTATTAGTTATTTATCCGTTTTTGCAGAAGTTTTTTATCCATGGAATAACGTTAGGATCTGTAAAAGAATAAGCGATAAAGGAGACACAATATGCTACCATCACTTCCATTTCTTAAGCGTCAATTGGAGGGAATTCTGCGCAATAAATTTGAGCAGGGGCATCAAACCTCAGGCTATTTAGCCAAGCTGGAACAGCTTCCCGCAAGCTACGACGCTTATGTGGAATTCGCTCATAGCATGGCTGAGCTTCCAATGAGGGACAATTGGTCCTATTTTGAGCCGAACGATTTAGAGGGGATATGGAGGGAATGCGATTCGGATCGACCTCTAGGTCAGATCGGCATCCTGAATCTGCAGGACAGCTCCAAGCGGGTAGAGGCGGGATTTCTGGCTTCTGTATGCGGCTCTATGCTAGGCAAGCCAATTGAAGTGAATCCCAGCTTAAAGGAATTGCGTGAAGCGCTAACATCCGTAGGAGAATGGCCGCTGAACGATTATATTTCTGATGAAATCCTCCATGCGTTGGATCGCCGCCATTGGTCTTGGTATGAGACAACTCGGGGACGAATTCAATATGTGGTACCTGACGACGATATCAATTACACATTAATGGGAATGATGACGCTGGAGCAATTCGGCACTGGTTTTACGAAAAGAAATGTAAGAGATTTATGGATAAATCATCTTCCGATAAGTACAACTTGGGGTCCAGAAAGGGCCATCTTGCTTCGTTCCGGGATAAGCTACTTGGAACATGATCGGGATGAATTCAATCATGCTGAGATAGAGGCTTGGCCTGATTTTATGGTACAGGATACTGAACTATGCGGGGCGGCGATTCGCGCAGATGCATATGGCTATGCTTGCCCGGGGCAACCTTCTCTTGCTGCTGAGCTAGCTTGGCGGGATGCAAGCTTTACACATCGCCAAACCGGTATCTACGCCACAATGTTCATTGCCGCCATGATTTCTGTCGCTCAGGTACTGCGCGATCCTATTGAAATCATGAATACGGCCTTGCAATTCGTTCCTAGAAGAAGTCGATTCTATGAGATAACGAAGGATTGCCTTCAGATGGTAGCGAATGCAGACGACTGGCTGGAAGCTTATCAGATCATTAACCATAAGTATGCGAAGTATTCCCACTGTCAGGTTTATCAGGAAATAGGCACATTAATGAATACATTTCGATTTGCAGACAATGTCGGCGACGGGATATGCAAGCAGGTGATGCAAGGCAATGATACGGATAGCTTTGGAGCCACTGTTGGCTCACTGCTCGGCGTTTATTTCGGTTTTGACGGCCTGGATGCAAGATGGCTGACCCCATTCCACAATCGGATTCATACGGGACTAGCTAATTTTCATGAACAAAAACTATCGGTTTTGGCAGAGCGAATGGGATGCTTGCCACAGATGCTGCACAGAGGTCGACACCGAATTCAACCCAGTGAGCTATACGTGAACGTTTGAGGAAATTAGATTTGGTTGTAACCAAGTGACCTGGGTATGATTATGCGTTCTTCAATGGCGATATTTGTAGTGAATCTAGCTACAAATATCGCCTTCTCTAACCCTGTAGACACAGTTTCTGCCTCCCGCCAAAATATGCTCCACCCGTTCGATAAGCGTCTGCTCCCCAAGAATAACTCGAAATAAATGCAGCTCATTTTTACATAACCCGGTACAGACAACAGCAGCCTCACAAATCGGACAATGCTTCTCAATGAACAGGTAGCTTCCATCATCTTGATCTTGTATCTCAGCCATGTAACCTTCATTTGTTCGAATCTCGGCCAGTTTCTCTAGTTTTCCCCGTATGTTCGATGCGTCACCAATGTGCTGAAGATATTGCACTTGCATCTTCTTATCCCGGACAGCAAGCAGCCTGTCTAACCCCTCGTTTCCGAAGGCTTCTCTCATCGATTGGATCAAACTGACGGATAACTCCGAATAACCACTAGGAAAAAATGTATTAGCTTCGGGAGTTAATCTCCAAAGCTTGGTCGGCCTGCCCATGGGGCGGGCTTGTTCTTCATGCGTAACAAATCCTTCTTCTTTCAGAGCATTTAAGTGCTGGCGAATCGCCATTCCAGAGAGCGAAAACTCGGAGGCTAGCGCCATCACGTCCATCCCGCCCTGCTGCTTTAGCAAATTAATGATCGCTCTTCGGGTTCTGGTTGAGGAATCTTTATTGGTTTGATTTCGGCTCATGATGCCCTCCTTATTAAGCAACGGGATCTACATCGCTCCTTACATTTTAAATATAAATGTTGACAAAGTCAAAGGTGAACGGTACCGTATACTTTGTAAAGAAAAATGTTTACTAAGTATCCGGATACGGTGTATACATAACTATTTTATTTGGAGGTTCATTTTAATGTCTAATCATCAAAGTATTTTCAGCCCGCGCTATTTTGCATTGACTATAGGTATTATCCTGTCTGTGATGGCGGTTGGATTCGAAGGTCTCTCGGTAACGACGATTGCTCCTTCCATCGCTGGGGACTTAAACGGCATTGACCTTTTTGGCTGGATATTCAGTACATATCTGCTTGCGCAGATTATTGGCACCTTGGTCGTTGGTCGTATCATTGATAGAAAAGGGCCGGCAGCACCGTTCACTTACGCCCTTATTTTGTTTATCGTCGGGCTGATCGCTGCCGCGACAGCAAGCGATATGTATATGATGATTTTGGCGCGTGCCATGCAGGGCCTGGGTGCCGGTGCAATGATGACTTGTGTTTATACGGCAATATCTTTAAGTTATCCCGATGAATTGCGTGCGAAAATACTTGGAGCATTCGGTACTGCCTATGTTCTTCCATCTATGCTCGGTCCATACGTCGCCGGCCTTATCGCAGACCAGTGGTCTTGGCGGTTTGTTTTCTGGGGAATATTACCGATCCTGATTGTTTCAGCATTGCTTAGTCTGCCTGCTTTTAGGAAGCTGAAAACACAGGGAACACAAGGGGACAACGGGGCCGCAGCTACATGGATGGCGTTGCTATTAACGATCGGTACGGGGATTCTCTTAGTGGGTCTTAGCAAGCTGCCGACCATTACAGGGTTTGTTTTAACGCTTATCGGCTTAGTGCTGATGGTATATCCACTGCGCAAACTGCTCCCCAAGGGAACGCTTGCTATGAGAAGAGGAATGCCGGCTATTCTAGCATCACGTGGTCTGTTCTTCGCTGCCTATGCAAGTACACAGAATTTCTTGGTATTAGCTTTAATAAATGTGAAGGGTATTACGCCTTCTCAAGCAGGATTAATTGTAGCGAGCGCAGCACTGAGTTGGTGTGTGATTGCTTATTTGCAGGGACGTTGGGACTCGGCAGACCAGGGGCGTGGACGTCATACAAGAATTATTCTAGGTGTGCTGCTGCTTGCAATTGGGATTGCCTTCGTATTTTGGGTGCCGGTTGTAACCGTTACCGTAGCGGTGATTGGACAAATCATAGCGGGAATCGGAATTGGCTTGGCGCATCCGATTAGCGGCGTTGTAGCCTTTTCCCAAACAGGCGAAGAAGGGGTTGGCAAAACCTCGGCCAATCTACAATTTGCAGATTCCTTTACACCGGGCGTCGTGATCGGGATAGGCGGTTCCATGCTTGTCGTCTGTCAAGCTGCCAGGATGTCAATGCAAGCTGCATTGACGGTAACAATGGGTTTTCATCTCTTGTTAATCGTTATGAGTTTATTGGCCAGCACGCGGATTACCCCAGCAACCAAAAGCAAATAGAGCAAGCCTGCAAACTTTAGGCTTGAAAAACAAATAAACGGAAGTATTTTGCCAATACTGTCTATAGCGCTGTATCTTTACACAAATAGTAGATGAAGATTGCAAACTAAAAAAACGGCTGAAAAAAATCCGATATCTAGGAAATGAATAAATTAATTGAAACTCACGATAATAGTCAAGAACGCTTATCTATTGATTGGGGGTTAAATCATGCTCGATAGCCTCGAGAGTAATTATGATTGCGCAAATGCGGGAGATGATCTGCATCAACTCAAAGCGGAGCTCGAATCGCTTCGTGAACAGCAAGCAGAAGACAAAGAAACACAGGAATCGATCAACCGACTTGAAAATCAAATCTCGTTCATAATGAACAAATGTGATATCAACCACTAGTCTTATTTTGTATAAACAATGAATCCCCTGCTTCACCACTTAATCGGGTGAAGCAGGGGATTCGTTGTTTCAAATGAGTAATCATTATTATTCGTTACCCCCGATCTATATACGGACAGTGCATCGGCGAGTGGCTGGCGTGTTTGAAGTGAAAAATGGCAGTAGCCTCAAATTAACGGCTAACGACAAACAACTAGAAGGTGCCCAAATGCTAAATACCTGTATGCGCCTTTCTTTCTTGGTTAGCGGATTGAAACACAATTTTAGCTGAAGTTATATTAAAAAGGATGCATGAAAAGAAAATATTGGGACAAGTTAAAATTGAGCTTTATTGAAGAGAGGATGGACTAGCGTGTGGTCTATTATAATAACGCACCTCCCTAACTGGAAAGTATGTGTACAGGCTGTTCTAAGCTTGGTTATTGCCCTTGTTCTTTATTATGTGAATAAATATTTTCGGTCATTAGTTGAGAAAAAAAATGCTCCTGCCCAAAAAGCAAGAAGGGGCGAGCGGCCAGCCGAGCAAGCGCATCTATCTGACGAATATGAAGAAAATTTGCATGCAATCAAACAAGCCATTAGCAGTAATAGCGATGTCCATTTTCGTGAATTTCAGGTAGCGGAACTTCAGGCCCGGGCTATGCTCATTTATGTAGATGGGATGCAGGATGAAGAAATGATCAGCAAATATGTAATGAAAATTTTGATGGAAGATGTTAAGCAGGATATGACGGACGGAAGTGTTTTATTTAATCCGTTAGAATTTTCCGCTTATTTTCAAAATAAAGTGCTCCCGGTTTGTGAAACCTATGAGGCTAAAGAGCTTCATGGTTTAAATCAATCCATCCTGATCGGTTTTACAGCCTTGCTTATTGAAGGCGTGCCTCACGCCCTGCTTATTGGCACGTCAGGCATGAAGACAAGGGCAATCAGTGAACCAAGCTCTGAAGCGTTGCTTCGAGGTCCTCGTATCGGATTTACCGAGGTGCTAAGTGAAAATACATCGATGCTGCGCAGACAAGGCTACAGTGAGGATTTGGAAATAAATATGTATGAGGTAGGAGCGCGAATTAAAAGAAAACTGGTTATTGCTTACATGAAGGAAATTGTGAATCCAGATTTGCTTCAGGAGGTAAGAGATCGAGTTGGAAAAATCAATATGGATTTCATCGCGGAATCCGGTTATGTGGAGCAATTCATTGAAGACGATTACTTGAGCCCGTTTCAGCAAGCTCAAAATACAGAGCGACCGGATCGAGTTATTAGCGGATTATTGGAAGGCAGGATCGCTATTTTATTGGATGGTACTCCCTTTGCTCTAATTGTACCGACAACGTTCAGCATGCTGCTGCAATCGCCTGAGGATTATTATGATCGCTGGCTGCCAGGGACTTTACTCCGTATGCTGCGATTTTTCGCCGCGTTTTTGGCGCTTATGTCACCGGCTTTGTATATTTCGTTTATTTCCTTTCATCCGGGCTTAATCCCAACAGAGCTTGCCGTTACGATCATTGAAACGAGGCAGGGTGTCCCCTTTCCTTCATTAATAGAAGTGATGATCCTAGAAATATCAATTGAAATATTGCGTGAGGCGGGCATTCGACTGCCTAAGCCGATTGGACCGGCAATGGGCATTGTGGGCGGTTTGATTATTGGCGAGGCTGCTGTGCAGGCGGGTATTGTCAGTCCCTTTTTGGTCATCGTAGTTGCTGTGACCGCTATATCCTCTTTTTCAATACCGGTATACAGCGCAGGCATTACGTTGCGGATTTTACGCTTTGTAGGCATGCTGTGCGCGGCAGTGCTGGGGATGTTTGGAACCATTTTGTTTATCTTGTTTATTTGCGGCCATATAAGCAAGCTGAAAAGCTTTGGAGTTCCTTATGTGACACCAATCTCTCCGTTTCGCTTTAACGATTGGAAGGATTTGTTTCTGCGCACGCCGCTGCCATTCATGACAAAACGACCGGATATGATGAAAACGCAAGACAAGAAGCGAAGATAGGAACGGCTTAGAGAGGAGGAGCAAATGTGTTTCTGCGCAGCGACGATAAAATCACGACAACCCAAACGTCGATCTTCATAACAGATTCCGTACTGGGAGCAGGCATCCTGACCTTGCCCCGAGGTGTAGTCGAGGCTACTCAAACACCGGACGCTTGGCTGTCTGTGCTGTTAGGCGGCTTTATCGTCATTTTGTTAATAATGGTCATGGTGAAATTAAGCCAGCAATTTCCTCAGCATACGGTGTATCAATACGCCAAAAAAATTGTGGGCACTATACCTGGCGGAGTTTTAGGTGTTTGTTTAATTTGTTATTACATTATTATTGCTGGTTTTGAGGTAAGGATATTTGCGGAGATAACGATGTTCTATTTGCTGGAAGGAACCCCTATTTGGGCAATTGTCATTCCCTTTATTTGGGTGGGTGCCTATATTTGCTTTGGAGGAATTAATTCCATTGCGCGGGTTTTTCAAATTATTTTTCCAATCAGTATATTCATACTGGTGCTTTCCTATTTCCTAAGTATTCGATTATTTGATATCAACAATTTACGTCCTGTTTTGGGTGAGGGTGTCCTCCCCGTATTTAAGGGGTTGAAATCTACGGTGCTTATATTTACAGGATGTGAAGTCATCATGACTCTCGTTGCGCATATGCAGCATCCAGAGCGCGCGGTCAGAGCGACATTGGCAGGCATCGGCATTCCTTTTGCGCTTTATCTGATGACTGTAATCGTCGTAATAGGAGGGATGTCTATCGACTCGGTGTTGAATAGCACCTGGCCGACCATTGACCTTCTTCGCAGCTTTGAAATTGCGGGATTAATATTTGAGCGCTTTGAGTTTCCTTTTTTGGTCATTTGGATGATGCAGTTGTTTTGCAATTTCACTAGTTTTTACTTCAATGCTTCATTAGGAATTTCCCAGGTTTTTCATCTGAAGATTCAACCGGTAATCTTTGGATTAATCCCTGTTATTTTTATTACAACCATGCTTCCCGAGCGAATTAATGAAGTTTTTAAGCTAGGGGATACGATAGGCAAAATGGGGATCTATTTATTTTTTCTCGTGCCTGTCCTGCTTACTGTCATATTGCTTGTTAGAAAGAAGGTGCTGAATCATCATGTATAGATTTAAAAACCTGCTTGTTTTCCTTCTCTTATCCTCCCTGTTCTTAACGCAAGGCTGCTGGAGCAGTAAGGAAATCGAGGATTTAAGTGTTTATGCAGGTCTTGCTCTAGATGTAGGTGAACGGCCTGACATTGAGCGCGATCTGGAAGGACAAGGCGCGAATTACTTTAAAAGAGATCTGATTACAGCAACTATCCAGATTATCCCAATTAAATCGTTCGAGCGGCAGGAAAAATCAAAAGCAAAGCAGGTGGTGAAGTATTCAAATTTACGCCTGACAGGGGATTCTGTATTTGAAATTATGCGCCAATACTCGACCAGAAGGGAGCGCCCAGTCATTGGTCATCATCTTAAAGTCATTGTCGTATCTACAAAATTGGCAAAACAGCATCAGATGGATCAATTGATGGATTTTGCCCTGCGTGATAATGATATACGTCCAAGCTGCCGGGTGTTTTTTAGTGAGGGGAGAGCATTTGATACCTTTCTTAGTGATCAGCCGGAAGAGGTTCCGGCGTTTCGGCTAAACGCGATGCTCAATAATAGCTTTAGAAGCAATAAAATAATGAAGGAGGTTAATCTAACTCGGATTGATGGTTTGCTTCGTTCCAAGCAAAGCTTTTTGCTGCAAAATATCGTTAGCTCAAAGGGAGAAATACAATTTTCAGGTGCCGGAATTATTAAGGGGGCTACGAGCAAGTGGATTGGCAATTTGAATCAAGAAAATGTGGAAAGTCTTTCCTGGATTCAAGGGACAGGGCAAGGAGGCTTAATTAAAAGCTATGATTGGAGAAATAAAATCATTACTTATGAGATTAAATCCATGCACAGTAAAACGACTGCCAAATTACAAGGTGACGCGATTTCCTTTCACGTTGCGATTGAATCAACCGGAAGATTAATTGAAAATTGGGATACGAAGGAAAACCCATCCAAGCTTGAATATCTAGAGGGAGCAGAGAAGGTTTTTGAAAAAAGATTAACAACCATGATTAATCATGTTATGCAAAAAACACAGTCGAAATACAAAGTGGATGTCGCTGGATTTGGGAAGGTGCTTGCTATTAAATATCCAAAGAAATGGAAGGAAATAAAGGACAATTGGGATGAAGTGTTCAGCAGGGTTCCCGTAACCTTTGAGATCAAGCTAAAGATTACTGATTTTGGTTCTTCTACAGAATAAGCGTGTTCAAAAGGAGCATGTCGAACCCTCCTGCGAATAAACGGGGCTTGCCTGTTGAATAATAAGCAGGCTTGTAATCTAACTTGAAGAGGGGTAAGAAGATGAAGAAGTGGTTGGCGATTTTTAGCTTAGCAGCATGCTTAACGATGTTCGCCGCTGTTCCTGCCTTTGCCGACAACATGACAAGGGTGAACCATACACCAGGCGAGGAGATCCGTCATGACGTCAATAATGGCATCAATGCAACGAACCGCACATTGGGTACAGACATGAATCGTGTAGACAACGGATATAGCGTACACACAAACAATTACCGAGCCAATGCCACGGACAATGATGGCTTCGATTGGGGATGGCTTGGTCTGCTTGGCTTGCTTGGTCTTGCGGGCATGAGAAACCGCGGCCGTGATCGCGACCACGCCTGATTTGATTCATACGAGGACAGCAAAGAGAGCTTCCGGCGTTAGAGGGGAACTGCTGAAAATTTCTTAGAGTGAAAAAAGGTACTGCTCCCGAAAATAATCGGGAGCAGTACCTTTTTTCTGAAAAATGAAAAGTATTAAAAAGATTTATAAATTGCTCTACGAGCAATGTTAGCTGAAAAGCTGGTGCGGTCGAGAGGACTCGAACCTCCACGGCTGTTACACCACTAGAACCTGAATCTAGCGCGTCTGCCAATTCCGCCACGACCGCATATGCAAAATTTACATTATTAATTTAGCATGCCATCATGGGGGAAGTCAAGCTGGCTTTAAATAATTTAACTATAGAGTGCTAGCAGTTGTTGCCATATATGAAATTTCTCGCCGCAGGCAGGGCAATTTGTATGTCCAGCCAAATAGGGCAGCTGTGCCGAAAGCTGCTCATCCCCCAATCGGTCTGCCCTGCTATGTACATATCGAAGGCTGATTTCCGCTGAGCTTGCAGGAGCAGCAGGGATAATGGGCGCAGGCGCATCCTTGTCGTTGAAAACGGGATCTTCCTTGTACGCGACTAGCTTCTCCTCCCTTTCATCCGGCCATATGAAGACTTCATGCTCGCAAGCAGGGCATGGAGCGACATATTCATCACCGATGCTGTGGGTTTGCAGCATATTTGCAGCCGCTCGTTCACTGTGAAAAGCAGCATCGGCGATTACTACGTAACGTTTCTCGGAATCATCTTTATTAGACTGCGCGTAGTCAGCGATCTGCTCGGACATATCCATAAATTTTCTAATAGCATCATAATATGAAACATAAATATCAGCCCGTACCTTTGCATCAATATCAGGTACTAATTTCTCAAATATTGCGGGCATTTCCGACGTTAACTCGCAAGTATTGCTTGCTTCAAATATGCCGCAGCTGATATAAATATCCAGCTTCACCTCCGGATCGTTCGAGTGCAAGGCGATTTCTGCTAAATAAGGTACCGCGGCGTAGGTACACGCATAAATCGTATTCTGATGATAAAGCTGTTCCCAGTAAAGCTCCTCTTTGACCTCTGAAGCATAATTAAGCGCCAGCTGCTGTAGCATTTCTGCTACGGAATCGGCGAAGCCATAAGGTCCGTACAATTCCGACCAAATCGAGCTATTTAAAGCGAGCATCATGAATCGCCTCCTTATAAATGACTAACAAATGTCCTTCCCAGCTATTTTACTATGGAATTGGTTATTTTGGCGATATGTGACAAAGAAAGCGGATTAACGGCGAATGAATTTCCAGCATTCAGCATATTTTGCCTCAAGTTCACAAACAATGAAAGGGTAAAGGTGATGCTGCGTTAATAACGAATGAGGAGTGTGGAAGTGTGAACGTGAAGAGGAGCTATTTATGGAAAAAAAGGGCGGTTAGCCTGCTTGGACTCATGCTGTTGGTTTTTGGCATGAGCAATGAAGCAGGAGCAGCTTCTGTATTTGCAGAGCCCCAGACACAGGCACAGGAGCAGCGCCATCTTGCCATCGTCATTGACGATTTCGGCAATGATATGGACGGTACGGAGGAAATGCTGAAGCTGCCGATCAAGTTTACAGCAGCGGTTATGCCGTTTATGCCTTCTACGCAAAAAGACGCAGAGGAGGCGCATCGCCTTGGGCATGATGTCATTGTGCATATGCCAATGGAGCCTAACAAGGGATTGAAAAAATGGCTCGGTCCGGGCGCTATTACGGCAGATCTAAGTGACGACGAAGTCCGCAAGCGGATAAACGCGGCCATTGACAATGTGCCTCATGCGATTGGCATGAACAATCATATGGGGTCCAAGGTGACAGCGGATGAGCGGATTATGCGTATCGTGCTTGACGTATGCAAGCAGCGAGGATTGTTTTTCCTCGATAGCCGGACGACTTATAGAACCGTTGTGCCGAAAGTATCTAAGGAGGTTGGGGTACCGCTGCTTTCCAACGATGTTTTTCTCGATGATGTGTATACGATTCAGCATATTAGCAAGCAAATGAATGAAGTGCAGAAGCATCTCTCCACGCATGTTACTTGCGTCGTGATCGGTCATGTAGGACCTCCGGGCCCAAAAACAGCGGCTGTTCTAAGACAGGCGATTCCTTCTATGAACGCCGCTGTTTCCTTCGTCAAGCTATCGGATATGGTGCTGCAATCATTTGGTGATCAGCTTGTATTGCCGAATCCCTGAGGCGATGGCCGATGCAATGTGCAGTTGCTCACGGGGGTCTGTCAGCATCGTTCGATCCTTGCTATTGCTGACAAAGCCCATTTCTACAATGACAGCTGGCTGGTATACGCGTCTAAGTAAATAAAAAGGTTTACCTTCCCTTGGGAGAAAGCGTGTGTGCTGCTGGCGATTAAGTGTATCCTGAATGCAGAAAGCAAGCAGGGCGCTTTCTCCGCTGCTTTGATGCAGCACCAGCGGTCCGCGCTCTGAGCGGTCGGGTGTCGAATTGACATGCAGGCTGACGAGCAGCTGCGTAGGAATTTCCTCGGTGAGCTGCCGCCTTTGAGATAGATCGCGTCGATGACGAGAACCGCTTATATGCCAGCGATTATCGTCGCTAAGCGCATAATCGTCTGTGCGATTCAGTACAGCGGTAATACCTTGGCTGTTCAGGAGCAAATAAAGCTTCTTCGCTACAGCTAGATTGATGTCCTTCTCCACTACGCCGCCAGCAGATGCCCCGCCATCAATGCCGCCATGACCCGCATCAATGAGCACAACGGATGAAGGCATCGTCCAATGTCCAGCATGGGGGTCAGAATGTTGAGAAGGCGCGTCGGGTTCATTTGCTGAAGCGTTGCTATTTCCTGTTGCCATAGTTGTAGAGTGGGCGGGAAGGCAGAAGAGCAGTGTAATGATCAAACAACGAAAGCAAGCAAGCACATGCCATCCTCCTTTTATAAGGCTTTTGTCTTAGCTATAGCGTGGCTCATCGGAGGAAATCTCATGCATGTTTATGATTGGAGATGGCAGGGCAAACTGATATCATCAGTGATAGCAAGAGGTATCTATCCTTTACGGAGCGACTGCTCTAATATTCAAGCTAAAAGGGGAGCGACGGAAATGGCCAGCGGGGATGATTTAATCAAATACGTGACCGTTCAGGTTGTGGAGTATATGGAGAGGCCGAAAGGGGAACGCAAGCAAATAAAGGCGTCAGCGAAGGCGATAAGGGAGCCGTGGCTGACGCGCTGGTTCGGCTGGGGGCCTGTCAGTCTTATGATGTGGTGGCGTGGAAAAAGCGGGCGTCAGCGATAAAAATGACCCAGCTCTGCAAGCAGCGAAAGCGGTACATAACGCCGGCTTTCGCCCAGCTCGTCTGTTTCAAGAGCGACGTACACAGCGCCGTTGTTCCAGCTGTGATAGCCAGTTGCTGACCACACATAAAGCATGTCATTATTAAACCTTGCCGCTGTATAGGTAAGGTGTTTCTTTTTGTCCAAAATATGCAGCGCTTCTGAGCAGTCTTTAGATTCCGCCTTGCCGACAGGTGCGTCTGTCAGCCATTGCAGCTTCTCAAAAGGGTTGAATGAAGGATTGGAAACGGCACTGGCAATGCTCGCGGTGGCTGCCATAGGCGCCTCATTATAAATAAGCTTCAGCTCCTGACTTGCCTCGGCGTCCCAGAGCGAAGCAGTCAGCGGCAGCGCTTCGCCGCTCATAGCATCGGTATAGGCGATAGCCTTGCCGGAAATTTTCCAGACGGATAGCAGCGGATGGATATATAGCGGCGTACTCGTAATGGCAGATGGGATAAGTTCAAGCCGCTGGAGCGATTGCTGCAGCGTTGTTAAGCTATAGAGGTAGTCGCCAAGCCCGTATTCGCCTAAAATATACCCGCCGCTCTCCGTTGCATGGATAACGAGATAGCCGGCGGTTTTTTTGTGCTGCATAACGCTGGCGAGCCAGCTGTGCGTGCCGGGGCCGAGTGCGGAAATATCAAGTGATGCACCTTGCCAGCTCTTGAAAGCAGGCTGTGCTGCGAGCTGTGCTGTCCATGCTTCTACATGTGCGAGGAGGGAGGCATGGTCTGCTTGTTCCAGCTCGGGCATGGCGGCAGCTTGCGATAGCTGAAGACTGCTTGTCCATAATATAGCACTTAAAAGTAAGGTGCCGATCAGTAGCTTGCGAATGTGGCTCAGCAATAAATTCACCCTTTTCTTCATGAGGCAGGTCGCTAAAGCGGCGAATGCTGCCTATTATTGAAATATCACCTTGACTTTCTGCTTCATTATAAAAGGCAGAGCGGGAGAAGGCTGTTGGAATGTGTAGGCACTGCGCAGCCTTTCCCGTTCTTTTTTTGCCGCAATGGTGCGGATCGGGTCTGATCTTCGACTATTCAATACCTTCGAGATGGAAAATACCGCAGTTAATGGCGGAAGCCGTCACGCGGGGCTCATATTGCCAACGAATTTCCGCTTTGCGCTGTTCATACTGATCTCGTACGCTTTGCTTCTGCTCGTCGTCAGCCGCATGCTCAATTAGCGGCTCATAATAAAGCCGAATACGCTCAAGCTCCTCCTCCAGCCGCTCGGTTGCGGCATCTGCCCATTGATAATCGTAGCTTTTCAGCTTGCGCTCCAGCGCTTGCTCCATAATAGACAGCGCCTTGTTGAAGGAAAGGCCGTTTTTCGCCAAATGAATATTAGCGGGCAGGCGCGGCGTGAGTCTAAGGCGCGAAGCCCGATCATGGAATTGCTCAATGCAATGTCCCGTAGCCAGCGAAATTCCGAAGCTGTGTATTTCCTCACGCTTGCGGTCGCAGGCGAACTCCACGCGCATATTGATGCCGAGCCAAGCTGTGTAAGGCGTAGAGCTATAAGGCGAGGCGGCACCACGCTCCGGCTCTTGAAAAAGAAAGACGTAGCTGCCCTTTGATTTTGCTGCACCAAACAGCTGATCGAGCTTGCGCGAGCCGAAATACATTTCCTCGCGCGGAATACGCAGTCCCGTCTGATTGAGACTGCCGTGTACAAAGCCGAGCGAGCGGCCAAGCGCAGCATCAGCCGCCGCTGCTTGGCTCGTTCCGGCTGACGCTGCACTCCCGGCCGCATTTGCAGCCGCCGCTGCTCCTGCTCCGGCTGAGCCGGGTAAAGATACGCGCTGCTGCGCGGGCAGCATCCCTGCTTGCCCCGCGTCATACTTTTCACGGTCGGTTACAAGCAGATAGGTCATCGTCTCGGGGGCGGCGTTCGTTCGGTCGACAAAGCTCCAGTAGTAGGGACGGTTCGTCAGCTCCCGGTCCGCATCAGGCGACAGCTTAACCGTGAAATGGCAGGGCGATTTCTCCAAAACCTGGCACTGAGTCGCCTCCAAATAACGCTGCACAAACTTGTGTACCTGCTTCTCATTCATGTCGTATCTCCACCGTCTGCCCAAGGGCTGTCATTTGTGCCACGATTTGCGCACCTGCTTGCAGTTCAGGAGCAAGCTGTACCTCTTCGCGGATTTGCGTAATCGAGGAGGCGAGATCGCTGATCTTCTCGCGAAGCTCCGTTTCGCTGCCTCCTGATTCGAGCAGCATGCGGGCAAGCTGCTGCTCCAGCGAGCCATCTTTTTTCTCAAAGCGCTCCAAAATATGATCCAGCTCGCCAATGACTAGCTCAAACATATTAATTTTCTCATGCAGCAAATGTACAATATGCTCCTCTATCGTGCCGAGGGTGCATAGATTGTAAATTTTTACGTCCTCGGTTTGTCCAAGACGGTGGACACGGCCAATCCGCTGCTCTACGCGCATCGGGTTCCACGGCAGATCGAAGTTGATCATATGGTGGCAAAACTGCAAATTGATGCCTTCGCCGCCTGCCTCCGTTGCAATCAATACTTGCGCTCGGCCGCGGAACAGGTCCATCATCCAATCCTTTTTGCCGCGGTTCATCCCGCCCCGGTAAGGGACGGCGATCATGTCATGGGAGCGGAAATATTGCAGCAAATATTCCTGAGTAGCTCGATATTCCGTGAAAATAATGACTTTATCGTTCATTTCCTTAACGAGCTCAAGCGCCTTCTCGGCCTTCGTATTGGCCTCGATCTTTTTGATGAACTCGATGAGCTCCCATATTTTTGCGCGGACGGGCGAATCCTCGGCCGTTTTTTTGAACATATTGACGAGAGTCAGAAAGACGGCATCGCGGCTGCTGCAAACTTCGCGCTGGAGCGTGACGAGCGACAGCATGCTGCTAAGGTCGGGGCCGCTTTCATCGTAGCGCTCATGCACGAAGGCGGTCACTGCGTCGTAAAGCGCCTGCTCGTCAGTCGACAGCTGGAGCGGAACATTTTTCACAAAACGTTTCGTAAACGAAATGCCGCCGTCGCCGCGGCGATTGCGAATCATAATGCTGGACAGCGCCGTTTGGAGCTGCTCCTCATTTTTCGGAAGACGCTTGTCAACGACGAAGTTGGCGGTGAACTCGCTTTGGCGGCCGAGCTGGCCTGGCTTGAGCAGCGTAATCAAATTGTAAAGCTCGTCCAAATTGTTTTGCACCGGCGTTGCGGTGAGCAGCAGGCAATATTTTTTGCGCAGCTCGGTGACGAATTGGTAGTTGGTCGTTTTTTTGTTTTTGAGCTTATGTGCCTCGTCGATGATGACCATATCGTAGTCGGTGCCGAGAATGACGTCGCGATGCGGATCGCGCTTGGCTGTATCTATCGAAGCGACAACGACGTCGTAATGCCAGGTGTGCGCTTTTTTCTGGGCAACGGCGGAAATACCGAATTTCTGATTCAGCTCGCGCACCCATTGCAGAACGAGCGAGGCGGGAACGAGAATGAGCGTGCGGCGCACGAGCCCGCGAACGATATATTCCTTCAGCACGAGCCCAGCTTCAATCGTTTTGCCAAGTCCAACCTCATCGGCGAGAATGGCGCGTCCGCCCATTTCATGCAGCACCTTGCGTGCAGTCGATATTTGATGGGGCATCGGTTCGAGCATCGGCAGACTGCGCAAGCATTGCAGCTGCTCGAAGCTTTCAATACGTTTGGCTTGCTCCGCTTCCATTGATAGCTGATATAACGTCCAGTCATCCCAAGGTCCATTTTTGGCGATGCGGTTTTGCAGCTCGTCTAAGGTGGAGCGGTCATATTGCAAATCTACAAGCGGATGAAGCTTACGGGTGACTAGAGCAGCATCTGGAGCGGCGGAAGATCCATATAGCGGCAGTTTATTATCTAAAGACAAGGGAGCAGCTCCTTTCATCCTTACATCAATTGAGCCAAACAATCATCGTCCAATCGAGCAAAACGAGTGAATTGAAATCTTTGTTTCTAGTATGACCCTTTCATCGCCTATTCATAAGAAAGGGCTAAAAAAAGCGTAAGGACTAGCAACGGAAAGCGTTGGCTTTGGCAGGCGGGGAAATTGGGCGTTTTTGGCTGGAAATGCGAAGCGAACACAATATGTGGTATGATATAATGAATTTTAGACACAATATATTGGGATTAGCGACGGGAAAGGGACTAGTTAGCGGGTAATAGATGGGTTTAAGTTGAGGAGAGGTGGGGCTACTTATGGAGAACAGTCCAGGCTTATATGACAGCTTGAATGGAAATAGGAAAAGCAGCAGCAGGCTGGAGGGGCTCAGCGAGAAAATTTTTCTCGATCGTTATGCTTGGAAAAATGCGGATTCCAGCGGCGCTAAGCGTGGAGACCTTGTGCTTGTGCTGACTAAGGATGATCCTAAGTTTCCTACGAAGGAAGTAGGAGAGATTGTGGCTCGTGAAGGTGAGCAGGTGGAGGTGCAGCTACGAAACGGCGGGCGTGTAACGACTACGGTTGAGAAGCTGACGCTGACCATCGAGCAGACGCCGGAGGAAATGTGGAATCGCTTGGCGAAGGCGGTTGCCGGAGTCGAGGGCAGCGAGCAGAAGCGTACGGAATGGACCGAGCGCTTTCGTTATATTTTGGACGACTGGAAGCTGGTGCCGGGCGGCAGAATTGCAGCAGGGGCTGGTGCCAGCGAGGAGCTTACGCTATTTAATTGTTATGTGCTGCCTTCTCCGGCAGATAGCCGCGGCGGCATTATGCAGACGTTGTCGGAAATGACGGAAATTATGGCACGCGGGGGCGGGGTAGGTATTAATCTGTCGTCGCTGCGACCGCGCCGCGCTATTGTGGCAGGGGTAAATGGCGCATCGAGCGGGGCGGTGTCATGGGGCGGGCTGTTTAGCTATACGACGGGATTAATTGAGCAGGGCGGCAGCCGCCGCGGCGCCTTGATGCTTATGATCAACGACTGGCATCCCGATGTGCTGGATTTCATTACGGTCAAGCAGACGATGGGCGAGGTAACGAATGCCAATTTATCGGTATGCGTGAGCAATGCTTTTATGAAAGCGGTGAAGGAGGATTTAGAGTGGGAGCTCGTCTTCCCCGATACGAAGGATGCACAGTACAACGAGCTTTGGACAGGAGATTTGGATGCTTGGCGGGCACTCGGCAAAAAGGTGATTTTGTACAAAACAGTCCGCGCCCGTGAAATCTGGCACATAATTATTGAATCAGCGTGGAAATCGGCAGAGCCCGGCGTCGTTTTTATGGAGTATTATAATCAGATGTCGAATAGCTGGTATTTTAATCCTATTATTAGTACGAATCCATGCTTCCATCCGGGCACAAAAATTTCTACGGAATACGGGCTGATGGCGATTGAGCAATTGTATAAAAAAACAGCGGGAAATAGCTTTCTTGTCGGCACCGATGCGCGTTTGGTCGAACAAGCAAAAGTTGTCGGTAGCCGTTCTTATGAGGTTCCCGGTGTGAAGATGCGGCAAGCAAGGGTGTTTCCTACAGGAGAGAAAGCGACGGTCGTCGTATCCTTGCAAAATGGAATGGATATAAGCGTCACGAAAGACCATCGCTTATATACGAACGTGGGCTGGAAGGAAGCGCAGCACCTCACCCAAGAGGATTACGTTTATGTCCAATCCGGTAAAGGTCATTTTGCAGCGAAAGATGAGCTGGGCGAGCATTGGGGATTGTTTCTAGGTTGGTTAACGGGCGACGGATGGATATCTAGAAGCGGGGATATCGGCATGGTTTTTGGTGGCGGGGATGAAGAGGCAGTAAGTCTGCTAGTCGAGGCTGGTGAGAGGATTACTGGTGTTAAGGCGAAGGTGTATGATCGAACAAATGGGACAAAACAGGTATATTGGTGGCATAAAGAGCTGCTGGAAAAACTGTATGAGCTGGGCGTTAAAGCTGTCAAGGCTCCAGAGAAGGAAGTGCCTGAGGCAGTATTCACATCGTCAGAAGCTACCGTAACGGCATTTCTGCAAGGGCTTTTTAGTGCAGATGGAACGGTTTATGAACGGGATGAAATGCGGCGCACGGTTCGGCTAACGTCTGCTTCACGAAAGCTGCTACAGGGTGTTCAGCTTTTGCTGCTCAATTACGGTATTCACAGTTCGATCTATGCTCGCCCCAAAAAAGCGCAAACGCAGTTCCAATACACGACAAAAGCTGGCGAGCACCGTACGTATGAAAGCAGCGGCTTTTATGAGCTCATCATGACCGGGAACAATATTGTTGCCTTTAAAGAACAGATTGGATTTCGTTATGTCACTAGAAAACAAGAGGCGCTAGAGCGAATTGCTCGGCGATCACGTAAAACGGAAAAGTTTCTGTCTAAGGTCACTTCGGTAAAGGCGGGAGAAACCGTCACCGTTTACGATATTACGGAGCCTATTACCCATTCTCTTCTAGCTGGCGGAATGGTTGCACACAACTGTGGTGAACAGGGCCTGCCGGGCTGGGGCGTCTGCAATCTTTCAGCGGTCAATCTATCGCGTTTCTATAATGAGCAGCAGCATGATGTGGACTGGGAGGAGCTGGCGAAGGTGACGCGGTGGTCGGTGCGTTTTCTCGATAACGTCATTGACACCACACCTTATCATTTTCCTGAAAATGAAGCGAACCAGAAGCGCGAGCGCCGCGTCGGGCTCGGCACGATGGGGCTTGCGGAGCTGCTGATTAAGCTGCAAATCCGTTACGGCAGCGCGGAATCGCTAGATTTTCTAAATAAGCTGTATGGGTTTATGGCTCGCGAGGCTTATCTTGCTTCGACAGAAATTGCAGCGGAGAAAGGCGCTTTTCCTGCATTCGAGGCGGATAAATTTTTGCAAAGCGGGTTTATGCGTAGCTTGACGTCGCATTATCCCGAGGTTGGGGCTGCGGTAGAGCAGCATGGCATTCGCAACGTCACGGTGCTGACGCAGGCACCGACGGGAAGCACCGGAACGATGGTCGGTACCTCGACGGGCATTGAGCCGTATTTTGCTTTTGAGTATTTCCGCCAAAGCAGACTTGGGTATGATAAGCAGCTTGTCCCAATTGCCCAGCAGTGGAAGGACGCGCATCCTGACGAGGAGCTGCCGGATTATTTTGTAGCTGCGATGGATTTGTCTGCAAAGGATCATATCCGGGTTCAGGCAGCGATTCAGCGCTGGGTGGACAGCTCGATTTCGAAGACGGCGAATTGCCCGAATGATTTTACGGTGGAGGAGACGAAGGAGCTTTACGAATTGGCGTTCGATCTAGGCTGCAAGGGCGTCACCATTTACCGCGACGGCAGCAGGGATGTGCAGGTGCTGTCTACGACGGAGGAGAAGGAGAAAAAACAAGAGAAGGAAGTGGAGCTACAGCCGTCATCAGAAGCGGATAGCGAGGATAAAGAAGCCCGACAGGATGATTATCGTGCCAATGCTATTATTGAGGAAGTAGCCTCTCAAGTAGCTTCAAGTGCGGTGAGTATACGGGATGCAGCAGGCGCAGCAACTGCAACAGCTTCAGCAACAGCCTCAACAACAGCTTCAACAGCTGTGAGTAAGAAAACGCTGGACAAA
This sequence comes from Paenibacillus sp. KS-LC4, assembly GCF_036894955.1. NCBI lineage: Bacteria > Bacillati > Bacillota > Bacilli > Caryophanales > Paenibacillaceae > Paenibacillus > Paenibacillus sp. KS-LC4. The sequence goes on from NZ_CP145905.1 coordinate 2,265,785, forward strand.
GCGTACAAAAATCGCCCACAGGTGCTGCGCGGCGCCACCTACAAGGTGAATACGCCGTTCGGCATGGCGTACATTACGATCAATGATTTGTCCGGCTCGCCGGGCGAAATTTTTCTGAATGTCGGCAAGGCAGGCTCTGATGTATTCGCCATGGCGGAAGCGCTTGGACGCGTCTGCTCGCTATTTCTTCGTTATGGCGATCATGGTCATAAGGTGGAGCTGTTAATTAAGCATTTGAAAGGAATCGGCGGTACAGGTGCGATTGGGTTTGGCGCAAATCGTGTGGAATCAATCGCGGATGCCGTGGCGAAGGCGTTGGAGCAGCATATAGCGCCTGCTGATTTGCAGCAGCCGGATGTGGAGCAGCGAGAGGAAAGCGGTGGAGCAGCTGAAGCTAATATGGATTTAAAGGTAGGTTCAGCCGCAACAGCAGCATCCCTATCAGCAACGAAAATGAAGCCAGATTCAGTAACAAGCCGCAGCAGCGCAAGCTCGCTCGACCTTTGTCCTTCCTGCGGCTCCGCGTCACTTATCAATGTGGAAGGCTGCAAGCAGTGCAGCAATTGCGGATATAGCCGATGTAATTAAAAATTTCTTATAAGAAACGTTTTGGAGTTTTTGTGTGATGGATCATGAAAGCTGCAAATATGGTTTTAAGTGCTGACAAAAATGGCTCATTAAAGATGAAAAACCAAACAAATATACATTTGCATGAATATTTATGAACTTTCCGGTGAGTATTCATGAATTCGTATATTTATACTGTGAAATTCCGTAAATAATTAGAATTACAACCAAATTCGCTAGACAAACTTTTCTTTTAATACCTTAATTACTATGTTTGAACTGGTAGAGGCAAAGACCTCTCATCTCAAGCGAAACTATGAATTGAAACTACCGTGGGAATGCCGGCAAATATGAAGCGGGAGGTTGCTATGAAGCTAGTTTTAGGAGTGGATGTAGCGAAAGGTTTAAGCGTCGTACAAGCGTTTTGAAAATGGAATGAGCTTTTATCTCGCACGGAGAAGGTGGAAGTGAGCGTTTGAGCAAGCTTCTGACTGAGTTAAAAGCGTACACCTCGCAATATAAGGATGAATTGCTGTAATTGCTCAAAACCATTAAGTTGACAGAAGCGGGCTTGAAGAACTTGCAGAGGCTGATGTTTCATGATGGGTTTACAGCAGAAAAGAAAATGGCTTCCGACGAAGAAGTTAATGCAGGTTTGCAAGGTGGGATAAAGAGGGGCTTACAAACGGAAGAATTGCATATAAATTTATCAACTTTAAACTTGATCTAGATATTGGACACATTATAGAACGGAAGTAGAAGTGCGTTTGAATAGAAAAGTAATACAGTCGAGAGAGAACCGTCAGATAATAAACTTACGGTTCTTTCTAATATGATAAAAAGCGCTCTTCCCTCAGATGTTTTCGCCATACAACCATCTCCCGCTTTTCCAATATAATTTTTTTGATGTGATTAATTCAAGACTGCTAATAATTTTATTTGAGTTTTCTTCTGATAGAAGAGCTGGAAAATATGGAGGAAATGACCGGGGCGTGTCGAATTTTAGAAAAGTAGGTCTATTGACTCAAGTTTACTAGTTAGGTGTGATTTTTATGGAATGGGCATTGAATTCAAATTTGCAACATGTCCATGCTTTCTCCTCAGACGCAATAAAGGGTTTATCGTATACATGTCCCAAATGTAGAAAAGAGACAATTTTGAGAAAAGGAAAAAAACGAATTGCTCATTTTGCACATATTTCAGGGCAAACTATACAAGATTGCGAATTATATGTTCCACCTACGATCTATGCATCGAAAGTTGAGGATAGAATAATAGATAACTTATACGAAAAAACTTTGGATTTGTATGTGGAAATAGAAAAGGAAAATTGGTCGGTACATATTAAAATACCTTCCGCAGTTGGGCAATATACGGGAAAGGCGTTTCTTAAGATTCCATTTGCATGGGATGGCGAGAGAACAATCCCACTTTCGTCTGTTCGAAGTTATGGAAAGAAAGTAAGAGTTAAATTACAATCACATTTTCATAATGTAAAAGTAAATGGAGACATACAAGCCGATTGGAAAAAGAAAGTTACCCATTATGTAAAAGGCTTGGATGAAGATACAATAAATTTCTTCTATTTTTCAAAATTAGGAGGGAGAAGACTTCTTCAGGATGCTCCGCTCCAATGGGGAGCTACTTATGTATTAGTTTTTAGTAATCAGAATATAAGGAATTACTTTGATATGCCGTATCATATTTCCTGTAAGAAATTAAAAAAAGTGAATAATTGGCTTGCTATGATTATTAAGTTACCCACTTCTTCGGATGGCTTTGTAGAACAATGGATTAGAAATTTTTTTAATAAAAGCGTAGTTGCTCCTGTTCCCCAATTAAGACTAATATCACCAGTTTCAAGTGTAGTAAATGATCAAGAAGCGATAGTGATTTCCCCATCTGATAATGTAATCATAGCTATAACTGGGGAGTACGGTGCAAAAGCATGGTCAACTATACATGTTCAAAACATAGAGGCAATGCAATTGATACGTCATTTAGGAAATGGAGAGATGCCCACATTATTAAAAATTGGAAGTATTCCAGTGGGAAGAACTGAGATATGGTTGGATGATGAAAGGCAAAGTTCCTTAAAGTTAGTGTGTCAAAGTACAATACAGACGTTCCCAAAAATCAGTGGAGTTGTGTTTAAGGGAGTATACTCTTCTTCGGGTATAGAAGAGACCTACAGTTTACATTCCGAAGAAGCTACCAGTTTTTTTGAAATGATTCAAGAATATAAGTTTACTCTAACAGATGTCAATCTTCCGAGTCACGTTGCTCTCTTATTAAATACACAAATGAATGAAACCGTATTAAAGAATGAGAGCCCTACTGAAATTGCTCTAGTTTTAAATCAAGTACTACGTCAAGGTAACTATGTCTCTCTTGATGCTGGAGGGTTTGGATGCTCTATAATAAAGCCGTTAAAGGAAAGGGAGAATAGCTCAATTTCAATGAGCACGAGTTGGCGAGAGCAAGTGAAATGGATCTTACTGAGTTCGCGCACAAAGCATCGGACAGCAGGAATGATTAGGAATGACATTTTTAATGGAATTGATTTTAAGGGATTAAAATATTTAAATCGATCTGATAAAGAGATGCTTTTTAAGGTGTCACAGATAGGATTTATTCACGTTTCAATGTTGCCTCAAATAAAGGAGTGTATGACTGAATTTTTACGAACTGTATCTTCTAAAAAAAACTGATAGAGACTAGGTGATGGAAAGAAATGAGTTTAATTGTCTACCCCGAGGATCGAAGAATTGCAATACAGACTTATTCATTTGATGATTTCAAAACATTTTTGGAGAATTTACCCGCGGGAACTTTATTGAATGCTATTAAAATACTGCCTAAAAGAAAAGGTTTCCGTGCAGGCAAGGATATAGAAATACGGCTTAGAGTTTACTTTACAAGAATTGAGCACTGGGATGATGTAGAATGGAGTTTATTTTTAAAACTATGGATATTATGGACAGACTCGCATGAGCCATTAAAGAGCTTGCTGAATTATCAAGATATAAAAGAATTTAATAGTTTGGTAATAAAGATGATAGACAATCAAGATGAATTATTAAGGGTTTTAAATAAGCTAGTAATTGGGGAATTGGCACAAGACGTTATCAGAGAGTGGATAAAATTTAGTCCATTCAGTATGAACATGGACAGCTTGTGGTTAATCAATTTAGCACCTACACCATTTATGAAAAAACTACAGTCGCGCTTAGAATTACTAGAGGAGCGATGGGTCTCAAATGTTAAGAAAAGTGAAGATAAAATACAGAAGTTGGTTAAAGAATTTGACGAAAATGTGTTTGCACTAAGTAAAGAGTTCAAAGAATTTAGTGTGATGGCCTTTACATTGCGAGAAGAGACATCCGCCATGGCAAAGCAATCTCAAGATACCGAAGAAAGTGTTTTAGAGTTGAAAGGTGAGATTGAAGTATTAGCAACTCGAGAATCTGTTCCTTCAGATACATTTAAACATTTGACGGAACAGATTGGAGTTATAACTAGTCAGAGTAACGAGCTAGTAAAACAAATTAATGAAATAGAATTTAAACTATCAAGACATGAGGAATCCTATAAGGGCCTTGATCTGAAAGAACTACTCTCAAATACACTGTGGGATAGCCAAACTACTCAGGTGGCAGTGGCTACAGAGAAAGTCAATCAACTTACTATAAAAGAGGTTGAATTCAAACTACCACCGATTCAGCTTGCTAGTGCCCAGGATGCAACGATTCATCTGAAAAAAAATTTAAATAGTTTGGGTATAAAACTGGCTGATGCAAAAGAAATTGCTTTTGAAGTACTGGCTGCAGTCCTTACCAATCAAATGGTTATGTTTAGCGGATCGATGAGCATGTTTGCAGCAGAATATTGTGCTGCTAGTCTATGTGGGAATGTTGTAAAGATTATCAGCGTCCCATTTGGCCAAATAGAAGAGCTAATTTCAGCAGAACAACTTAGTCAATGGCTTAATGAAGCGGAGTCTTGTCATCAACCGATAGCTATTATATTAGAGGGAATCAATAGGTCAGCTTTTGAAATCTATGGTTCTAATTTAAAAAAGCATATAGCTGAACAAATAATAGGAAGAGCAAACTGGAATTATCCTATCATAATTATGGCAACTTTGGTCACGGGTTCTTCGGTTTTAAGTTTAAGTAAAGAATATCTCGAAATAGGTCCAGTTTTTAATGTAGATAGTATTGGGTGGAGTTACAAAAATATCGAACCCTATGTCAATGGAGTCATCAACCCAAAGTTGTTTTTAAAGACAGATATGGATATTAGTGATTATTTGGAAATAGAGGATTTGTTACCTGGAGGTATAATTGAACAGGGCAGCATCCTATGGCGTAAAACAATAGCTGCAACGTATAAAATGATGATTCAACTAGATTCCTCTTTTAATTTTTCATCTGTAAATTATGGTTGGTTAATTCCAATAACCTCATTGCATTTCAAGAAACGGATGGAGCAGCCGTTTGACGAAATAGAGTTAGATGAACGAAGCAAGTCACTTATCAAACACATGGCTATGGAAGATCAGTAACCATGGAAGAACCCAAAGTGCTAACTTCAAAAGGATTTATTGAGTTGACATTGTCTCACCAAACTGTTGCATTCCCTGAAGATGATTACTTTCAAAGAGAATTGTTTTTAACAGAATACTGGAGATCCATTCTCTTTGAAATAGCTTTTAAAAGTGATTTTTCAAACGACAAAATACAACGAGTACACAATCGCAAAATCAAGAATATATTAAGCCAACAAGTAGAGGTTATATGGCCTGAATTGAAAGATGCAACTTTAAAAGAGGACACAGATTTTACTAAACATGTTCGTAAGTGCTTAGAAAAAATTGGTGATGTAATTCACTTGGGAAGTGGATTTTATGTCCCTTTGCCATTACGTATGATTGATTTACCTGAAAGTGAGTTCGTAGTTATTATTGGAGGAACATCTACGACATTAATACGAAATATGATCCCTGATGCACGAATTTCAGGATACGGGCGAATAGTTGAGAAGAAAAGAATACCTGACTCAATAAAAATGGATCGGCATTTATGGCAAGATTATTCAAATTGGGTAGGATGGAAACCTGAAAATATTAAGGATTGGATAACGTTGCAAATGCGTCAATTGTCTACTTTAGGAAGCCAAAGTATTCAAGGATTTGAAGATTTTGAAGTGTATAATTCTTTTGGGCATAGGGAACGCGGTAAGAGGTCTTTCTGGATTGATCAAAGAACAATTCAAGCACAAAAAATATCAGGAATATTGCTTTGTAAAACATTAGATTCAAATAGACGCTATTTCTTGGGAGAACTTAGTGAAGGTTATTTGATGAAGGAATTCACAATCATAGATACTAACACTATTAGATGGTTTATGATAGGATTTCAATTAAATAGTGGACGATCTCCAATAGCTCGCTGGAATGATAGTTTTTTGAAAGTAAACCCTCCACTCCCACAGGCATTAGAACGTCATATATTAGTTTTCTCGCTAAAACAGAATTCTTTTGAGTACTACGTATGTGAACAAGTTCATGAACATGTAGAACAGTTTTTGAAATCACACGGATATAAGATATTGGGTATAAGGAGGAGCCACAATGAGTGATGCATACGGTGCGTTTGAAGTTTCTAAGGCATTGCACAAGACTTTACGGTCTTATCTTGAATCAGCGTATCATATTAAAAATGAAAGTTTAATTAGAGAGAGAAATCGTTTGCTTGATCAAGTTGGCCAGATAAGTCAACAACCTTTTATTGAAGCAACGCCGAGTTATGAACTAGGCTCATCATATGAAAAATTAACTATTCCAGATGCAGCCAAAAACATTTTATTACAAGTCTCACAATTGAGCAATCCTAGTGTAGGTGTATATCCTAGTCCCTATACTCACCAGGCTAAAGCGCTTGAAGCTTTTTTAAATGAGGATGATGATATAATTGTTGCTACAGGGACGGGGTCAGGGAAAACAGAGAGTTTTTTAATGCCAGTTCTAGCATCGTTGGCAATAGAAGCTGCTGATCGCCCAAATGTAGCTTCAATGCGTGGTTGCCGAGCAATACTATTATATCCAATGAATGCACTGGTTAATGACCAACTCGGAAGAATAAGAAAACTGTTTGGTGATGAGCGAGTTGCAGCTTTATTAAAGCAAGGTCGAGCTAGAAATGTTCAGTTTGGGTCATACACTTCAAAAACCCCCTATCCGGGAGTGCATAAGTCTGCGAAGACCACAGCGCATATTGAGCCCTTGTTTGAAAAGTTTTATTTGAAGTATGCCGGGGATGCTAATAAAGTTCGTGAACTTCAAGCCAAAGGGAAGTGGCCTAGTAAGGATCTTATCAACTTCTATGCTAAACATAAGGAACAGAATGAAACACATAGAAAAGGTAAGCATCAAGGGAAACCTAGAATTTCGAGAAATTGGAAATTTCGTTTGGAAACACAACCCAATGATAGGGAATTATTAACTAGACATGAAATGCAAAAATTATGCCCAGATATTCTTATTACCAACTACTCGATGTTGGAATACATGCTCATGCGTCCAATTGAGAGGAGTATTTTTCAGGAAACAAAAAAATGGCTAGAAGCCGATTATAGAAATAAGCTTATTTTAATTTTAGATGAAGCACATATGTATCGTGGAACTGGTGGAGCCGAAGTTGCTTTTCTAATAAGAAGGTTGATGGCCAGACTAGGAATTGATCGTAATAGAATGAAATGCATACTCACAAGTGCTAGCTTAGGAAAGAGTGAGGCGGACGAGCACGCTATTGTAAATTTTGCTGGTGAACTTACAGGTATCAATGAAAAAACATCCCGCAGATTCCAATTGATAACGGGTAATTTGGAGTTGCGTCATGGAGCACGTAGGGGAAGTGCAGAAGAGGCTGTAATTTTATCGCGAATAAATCTTTCCGTAATTCAGAATACATTAGTAACACCGGAGGCTGCGATTAAGGAATTTAATGCTGTAGCAGGTATATTAGGAATGGATAGCTTTAAAGGTAACGAGGTTAATGATTTTGTTAATCATCTTTCTTATCAACTGTCAGGATGGGGTCCAGTTGAGCAGATGATTAAAGCTTTAAGTGGTAATACTATGCCATTACATCGTCTAGCAAACGAACTCTTCCCTATTGAGGATATAGTAATTGCCCAGCAAGCGACTGAAGTTGTTTTGGCTTTGGGAGCACTTGCTAAGAGAAAAGCTGACAATAAAGTCCTGCTGCCTACAAGAATGCATCTGTTTTTTAGAGGTATTCCAGGTCTATATGCTTGCACCAATCAGAATTGTGAGGAGAGAGCAGATGAAACAGAAAAGCAATCAATATTAGGGCGTTTACATACTGTTCCTATGTTGAATTGTAATTGCAAAAAAAATGCCCGGGTTTATGAATTGTTTACTCATCGAGATTGTGGTGCTGCATTTATAGTTGGACATGTGCATGGCGAGAATGGTGACTTTTTACTCCATGAGCCTACAAATGTAACCGGAGTAAATGATGAGAATGAAGATCGTCTATATAAAATTCAATTACTAGTTGATGGTCAACCTAACGAGCGAGATATAGAAAACAGCGTACCTGCATGGTTAGATATCAGTTCAGGTAAATTATTTAACAATGAACCGCTGATACCAGAAGGTTTCCTGAAAGTGTATAAACCAATCAGTTCCGGATCTGGAGATAAACTGTTTCAACGTTGTCCGATCTGTTTGAAAAAATGGAAAAAGAACAGAAGTAAAATCATGAATCTGGCAACAAAGGGAGAGGCTCCGTTTGCAAATCTTGTTAAGGCTCAATTGTTTAATCAACCAGCACAACGTAGAGAAAACAATGAATATCCGAATGGAGGAAGAAAAGTTTTATTATTTTCTGATGGACGACAGAAAGCAGCTCGCTTAGCGAGAGATATTCCAAGAGAAGTTGAATGGGATACTTTTAGACAAGCAATTGTATTGGCTGTTGTTCGATATAAAGAAGTATGCAATAAAGACCCCAAGATAAGCGATGAACTCTATATTGCCTTTGTGTCGGTCGTAGCGGAATTCAATCTGCAGTTTTTTGATCGAGAGGATAGAATATCATTGCTTAAGCATGTTCGAGATTTTAAAGAAGACTATGATGAATCTTTAGAATTTGCAATAGAGCAGCGATGGAAGTGCGGACCTTCTTCCAGCTACTATAAAGCAGTCCTGCGACAATTGTGTAATAAAGAATATTCGTTAAGGGCTGCAATGGTTGGATATCTTGTACCTACTAATCTAATGGTGCAAAAGATATGTAAAGAAGTATCGGTAATTACTGATAAACTAGATGCTTCCCATATAGATGCTTTAACTAACTATTATATAGAAGATATTCTGGAGGATTTTGCTTTCGAATTAGAGACACAAATATCTGCTTCTATAAGGCGAAAAGCGGCCGGATACCCGCAAAGTTCATGGACAAGTTCAGGGAAGATTGGAGAAGAACAAAGGTTCATCTTAGAAGAATATTTTAAATGTACCCCAGAAGAAGTAACGAGTATCCAAGAAATTTTGCGTAAGAGACTGTGTCATAAGGTTGGAGATGCTTATGTTATAGACAGTAATGATGTTGTATTAAAGATCGACATCGATTCACATTGGTATAAATGTAACTGTTGTACCTTTATATCTCCAGTTAAACTGGGAGAGTATTGTGTTAACTGTGGCGACAAGGATGTCATCATTCTTGATCCTGATACCCATGACTATGTGCAGGCACGAAAGGGATTTCTACGTACGCCAGTCGTGCAGTCTATACGCAATGAAAGCAGGCCTAAGTACGTAACTGCTGAAGAACACACAGCACAGCTATCACATAAAGATGCAGGTGAAATATTTGCCTCGAACGAAATATATGAGTTGCGTTTTCAAGATGTAAAATTGGAACAAGACGAATTAGTAGAAGGTTCAGTAGATGTACTGAGTTGTACCACTACAATGGAAGTTGGGATTGACATAGGCTCTCTAGTTGCTGTTGGACTAAGAAATGTTCCGCCTCAACGTGAAAATTACCAACAAAGAGCAGGGAGAGCAGGGCGCCGTGGCTCGTCACTGTCTACAGTTATTACTTATGCTGAAGGGGCGCCACACGATAGCTACTATTTTCAAAATCCAGAGAAAATTGTAGCAGGTTCCCCGCGATTACCAATGATTAAAGTGAATAATATCAAAATTGCTAAAAGGCATGTTTTTGCATTTATGTTCCAAACCTTCTTTCATGAAATGATTGATAGAAGTGAAATGAAAATAGATGAGGATAAGACATTATTTGCTGCTCTTGGTTCTGTCACAGATTTTTTTAGAGTAGATTCAGAAAGCCAATTCAACAAGTTTAAGTTTATTGAATGGATTAAACAAGGTATTAACGAGAATCACACTCTTATTAATCGTATAATCGAGTGGTTACCAGAAAACATAGCAACTGACAAAATTAAATGTGTGCATGACTTCATAGAAGAATTGTTGTCGAAACTAGAATCTGTATTACCAATTAACATAAATAATAACGAGACTGGTGAAGGAGAAAATGAAGATGAAGATGAATTCGATCTCGGCACCAATAGAAATGAGCTTCTTAGTTATTTATTTGATGAAGGTTTTTTACCGAGTTATGCATTTCCAACGAGTCTTTGCAGTTTTCCAATCGAGGTAAAGAAAGAGAACGGTAAAAATAGTTTCAAGATAATTACCAAAGAATTGCCACAGCAATCTATTGATCAGGCATTAAGTGGATATGCGCCTGGGAGGTTAGTGGTTATTGACAAAACGACGTATCGATCAGGTGGAATTGTTGCAAATGCAGCAAGAGTCACGGATATTAATCGAGCAGAAAAGCTTTTCCAAGCGAAGTCTAATTTTAGAAAATATGTGTCCTGTAGGAGATGTACATTTGTTCGTGACATAGATGAAGCTGAAAAATTAAGTGAAAAAGATCCATGTCCTGTTTGTGCAGGCACACTTGATTCAGGAAAACTTTTAATACCCGAAGTATTTCTTCCTGAAAAGGGAGCAGCTATCGTAGAAGGTGATGATGAACAAGAATTGACGTATGCTACAACCGCACAATTCCCTCTTCCGTTATCTGAGGATGACATGGGGGAATGGACAAGAATTGGTGAAAAATTGATTTCTGTTCAGGCGAAGGATCAATGGCTTGTTACAATTAATAAGGGCAATGATGAGAGTAACGCTGGATTTTATGTATGCGAATCATGCGGGGCAGCAAAGGTTGTTGATCCAGAAGACAAAAAGTCCCCTAACGTTTCTCATGATCGACCCTATCAAGTGGAACCTACTTATGGTGTTCAGGTGCCGTCCAAATGTCAGGGTGTATTTCAAAACGTATTTTTAGGACACGACTTTAAAAGTGATTTGTTGCTATTGCGTTTAAATATAGAAGAACCACTTATTAGTTCAGTAAAACTTAATCTTGATAACCATATCATTAATGTCGCCTTGCGAACAGTTTCTGAGGCCTTGTTGTTATCTGCTAGTAGAGAATTAGATATTGATCCTGCGGAGTTTAAAGTTGGCTTTAGACTCGTGAAATTAAATCCAGATGATCCATTAAGAGCGGATATTTACATGTTTGATTCCTTAGCAGGGGGTGCGGGATATGCAGAACAAGCAGCTCACAAGTTGCCAATGATCCTAAATAAAGCCTTGGACCTATTAGAAAACTGTCATCAAGTGTGTGACCGTTCTTGTACGGATTGTATTCGGCATTATCAAAATAGGTACTGGCACCTTCATTTGGATCGTCGTTTAGGCGCAAGTTTGTTGAGATACATGATTCATTCTACGGTACCCAATGTTTTGAAAATAGAACATCAAAGAAAAGTTCTTGAGCCATTGGTTAGAATTTTAGAATTGGAAGGCTACACATGTAAAGATAATGTGAGTTATAATGGAATTCAAGTGCCTTGGGTGATAAGCTCTCAAAATCGTCAGATCGTTCTTGGTGTAGCTCCAAGTATAATTGATAAGGATTATATAGAAAAACTCCATCCTCTCGCAAGACATTATTCTGAAGCTCAGTTATTGTTGTTTAATGAATTTCTAATAGGAAGAAACTTATCTTTGGTCTATAAACAGTTTAAAGAGAAAATCGAAAAGAGTTAATTTTGCTTATAGAAATGTTACCTCCGAAAGGTGGGAGGTAACATTTTTATTTTAGGCGGTTAGGTGAGAATTGATGATTAATAGAAAAACCGTATTACAGCCTTCTTTATCTGAAGAAAACTTGAAGAAGCTAAATGAAATATTAGAACAGGCTCTAGACATCCCTGAGAGGGAGGAGAGGGCTTATTGGATCACAAATAAAATTGCAGAACTGGATAATGAAATTTTAGATAGTATTAAGCTCCGAAGCATATTGCTATTATTAAGAGATTTATTTCTACAGGGATGGGACTTGAAAATTGAAAACAAAATAGTGAGTATTCAACATCCTGAAACACCGGAAAATATAGAAAAAAAGCAGTGGCTTAGAGAGTCATTATTTTATGAAAGAAACAAGCAATTAGAAAGTGATTCATTCAAAAAGTTTATATTGAGAATGGAAAGACAAAAAAAATATAAGGGGAAAGTGGTGACTATAAAGAGTTTAACTGCACCTGTTATTCAGCTTTTAAGTACGATTCAAGAACAAAAGGCGGATGCAATAAGACCCTACTTACAAATTATCCAAAATAAAACTGATAGGGATGAGCACACTGGATATAGGCTTCTAGATATTTGGAGGTATTTCCGATTAACATGGACATTACCTCATAAGTCTACACCGGGTAGAAACATTTTTGTTTTAGTGAGAGATTCTGCGCAGGATTATCATCCAGTTATAGGTATTGCTGCTCTTGGCAGTAGTATCGTACAGATAACTTGCCGCGATAACGAAATAGGATGGACCATCGAAAGCTTGAGGGAACGTCTTCAAAACATGGATGAACTTACTGCTCAACAAGTGGTAAATAGCTTATCGAACTCCATTGAAAGATCAATATTAGAAATTCAGTCACGAGATTTAATAAATGAAGATATAGATTTCTTAAATGTTAATGAGTATATAAATGATATAAATGAGTTTTTGAAAAGTGAAAGTGATACGGTTGCTGAAGCGCCTAAAATTACTTCGAATTTTAACAATGCTGATTGGAATAATGTTTGTCGAGGTTTGTTTTATAAGAAAAAGCGAGCTAAGACGCTTCTTAAATTATTCAAAGCGCAGGACTTTTTCAATCTTTTAAATCTAAATGAGCCTCAAGAGTCGTTGCAACAACTCGTACAGACATCACGTGGACGATCTGCTTTATCTGTAGCGCTACAGTCGAATAAAAGGGAAAAGGTTGGAGCGAATATAATGGATATCATCGTTTGCGGCGCGGTTCCTCCATACAACTTTTTGTTAGGTGGTAAGTTGACTGCATTGTTAATGATGAGCCCTCAGATCATTCAAGCTTACGAAAAAAAATATAGAAATCAGGTATCAGTAATTGCTTCAGCAATGAAAGGTGAGCCTGTTATAAAACCTGCTCAGTTAGTTTTTCTAGGAACAACAAGTCTTTACGAGTCTGGAAGTAGTCAATACAACAGACTAAATATTCCATCCCATGCTATCAATAGTAGCAAACCCCTAAATAAAATTGGGTATCAATCTTTAGGACTCACTAAAGGTTTTGGTACCGTATATATTTCCGATGAAACAGTTGAATCTTTTTCTGAATTAACTACAAAAATACATGGGAGACGTATAGTAAGTAATACTTTTGGGGAAGGAACTAGCCCTAGAATGCGTTTAATACGGGCAGGGTTAGATGCGCTAGGACTCCCGTCCGATTATTTGCTTAATCACAGTTTTAGAAGAATCGTATATGGCATCAAGTTAGCTGAGAATGCGTATGAGTACTTGCGAGGCGAAGAAGATAGTCCAGAGTATTACTTATGCCAAAATAATCCGATTCAGACGACTGAGGAAATTTGTGGTTTTTGGAGAGAGCGATGGTTATCGATGAGGATTAAAAATCATAGAGTAATGCAACAGTTACATGATTTTAATATTGACAACTTTTTGCTGGGTAGTAAGTAGAACGATAGTTAAATATTTTTGGTTGAAACCTGAGACTTATTAAGTCAGCTATTTTTGGCTAGGTAGCCTAATTAACTTAACATCGTCTTAGCACAATCCAGTTTGTATTTCCTTTAGATCAGCATTAGAGACTTGCGAGAAAGCTATTGGAACAACCGCGACGACAGGCTTATGAAAAGGCGAGAGTCCTGTATCCAACTCGTTTGTCAGGATTGCGCATAATTGAAATTTGAACGATGAGGCAAAGCGCAATCCAGAAAAACACCTCTCATTAAGCTGAGCAATACTGTCAGATCTAGGTAGCTATTTATAGAGTAAGCGCAATAACAATTTTGACAAACACATTACTTAATTGCGTATTATCAGGTCAACCAGAGATTTCTGGTTGGCTTTTTTCTTAGGTGTCAATATGGCGTTAACCGAGAGAACAGGATCTAATTAGTTATCCAGCTTATAAAAGCTATTTATTAACTAAATTATGCATACTATCCGGGATAAATACTTAAGAGTGGAGAATACTATTTGTTGAATATTATTTACGGTAGAGTGAGTCTATATCAAGGGGAAGATTAAATTATGGACTATATTGCAATCAGGAGATTAATAAATAAACATTACGCACAGGGTGTTATAGTGGAACTTCAACAATTAGGTTATCATGGCGAACAAGCCAAGAATGTCTTTTTTCGTCACTATAAAGGCATGAAACGTGTATTCGGGCTTGAGCCAAATGTGAGCGAATTTGCAAAACTAATCGATGAATTTGAACGAGGGATGAACCGAAAATATAACGAGAATGACCCTAATCGAATTTATATAGGACACCTTCGTCATATAGTGAAAAAGAATAAACTCTAGCATAATCATTGGAAAAGTATTTTTTATCGAAAGATGGGGATAATAATTTATCAATAAACTGTATTTTTCAGAGGGAGTTGTAAAGATGAACTATAATGATATTTATAAATTACATTTACAATTGCTAAGCATTTATGAAAATAATGATCAATCCTCTGCTCCTTTTCAACAGGAAATTAATTATTACAAGAAACAACTATTTATGTTCACTCAAGACAACGTTCAGAGGATTTTTGTTTTAAACCAATTAATAAAAATACATGAAAAGACTCGGGAAGTTCTTGTTAGTAGCTGTGCAAACCAATATTTTTCTAAGGATAAATCTGTCGATGATAAACCCAGTATTGAAGGTAATTTATATTCATAAGTTGTCTCTGTAGTGCTGTAATAAAAACCCAGGAAGTGGTATGTTTATAAAAAGAGGAGGTATAGAACTAGGAATTAAATAGCATAAACGAACTAAGCAACCGAACATGAGCGAATAGAGGATAATAAGATGAAGTTATGAAGGAGCGAAGTTGTTGGATGGGTGCTCGTGTTTATTGCATACTAAAAGTGCTGAGTATTGCAGCGTAAAAATGCTTAAGTAACGGCAAAGAAAAAGAGACACTTGCCAGCACCCTACTATCCTCCTATCGTTAGGTTTGTGTCAACTCGACGAAGGAGACTGAAAGGAATGCTGAAAATGCCTCAACAAGAGTATATCAAATTTCTACGGGAAGCAGAAGGATTTACCGTGAGCGACATCTAGACAGATGGGTATACATTGGAGAACAGCCAAGCGATATGCGGACTAGAGCGATTGGAACAAACCACTAAGCAAACGCAAGAGCAGCAGCCCGGTGATGGGACCATACATGGAGATTGTGGATACCTGGTTAGAGGAAGATCAACTCCTCCTACGTAAGCAGCGGCACACGGGTATTCGGATTTTTCAACGCCTGCAAGCAGAGCATTCCTTTACCAGTGGCCAGCGAGCCGCTCTCTCTTACGCCAAGCAACAGAAGGGCCGAATGGCGCTGGAACGTGCGAAGACGTATGAGCGACTTGAGCATCCGTCAGGCGAAGCACAAGTAGATTTCGCGACGATTCAGGTTAGCCACAAACAGCAGCTTATGACGTATAAGCTACTCGTCGTGTCCTTTCCTTGCAGCAATACAGCATTTGTCTATCCGACGCCTGCGGAGAACCAGGAATGTTTTCTCGAAGGAATGAAGCAATGCTTTCAGCAAATGGGTGGGGTTCCGCAGCGCATGTGGTTCGACAATCTGTCGGCTGTAGTCGTCCACATCGAGAAGTATGGTGAGCGTCAGCTCACAGAGGGCTTTCAACGATTTTGCGCGCATTACCGAATGGAGGCTGTATTTTGTAATCCGTACAGCGGTCATGAGAAAGGGCATGTGGAAAGCAAGTGCGGCTACGCCAAACGGAACTGGACGGTACCCATTCCGCTATACGAGGACCATGAGCCATTGGCTACGTATTTCGCCGAGCAAGCTCGACAGGACCGCGAGCGACCGCACTACGCTAAGGGTGTCCGCATCGCCGAATTATGGGAGGCCGACCGCGCACAGTGGTCGTGAACAAGTACGGCGAGATTCGGTTTGAAAGTACTACCATTCCGCTAGTAGTTCTCGTTCAACCGGGCAGCGACGTGTTGATCCAAGTCTTCTGGGACCGACTCGCAATCTTAACGAAGGAGCATGCACTTGTGCGTGAGGTACCACGTCCCTATACCGGTAAAACGGCCGAGGTGCCGTGGGCGCAGGTCTTCGCCAATCTGCTGCGAAAGCCACGCAGCGTGGGCCATTCACAGTTCATCCGTATACTACCGGAGGCGGTGCAAGTTTATGCTGGTGTTGCCGACCTTGCCCTACGTAAGGAGCGTCTGCAAGCACTAGCGCATTGGTGCGGTATCTACCCCATGGCACAGATCGCCGAAGTGTTACGGAAAGCGCCCGGTGAAGCTACGGTTGCGCAATTAACGGCAGCACTCGGACTTGTTCAATTAAACCGCGGCATACCGGTAGTGTGGAACGAGGAGCTCTCCCCTCCAGGGTCCCAAGCAACTGCGTCGCTGCAGCAATATGATCGACTGATGGGAGTGAGCTGACGATGAGGCCGGAACTGGCAGACTTGTGTAGACAGCTTCGCTTGGCGCATGTAGTCGATTATGTGGCTCAGCAACAGGACGAGCAGACGCAAGTGCTTGTCGAGCAATTGCTGCTGGCGGAGCGTGAAGGACGACGACGAGCCCGGCTAGGGAAACTCGTGCAACAGGTTGGCTTCCCTCACTTGAAAACCTTTGAGGGTTACGTATGCGAGCACATCTCATTTCCCGGCAGTTGTACGCTTGAGACGTTACTCGACATGAGATGGCTGACGCAGCGTGAAAACCTGCTATTAATGGGGGCGGTTGGAACAGGCAAAACGCATATGGCGACTGCGCTTGGCGTAGAGGCTTGCAGGAGAGGACATGCCGTTCAATTCTTTCGAGCTTCCGATTTAGTGTCGTTACTGCAAGAGAAGTTTGCGGCGAGCATGCTCAGCCGCTTTCGCGAGAAGCTGAAGAAGATGGATCTGATTATTTTGGATGAAGTGGGCTATGTCCCGTTTAACCAAACAGGCTCAGAATTGTTGTTTAATGTGATTGCCGACTGCTACGAACAGCAGAGCGTGATCGTCACATCTAATCTAGAGTTCGGTCAGTGGACCTCGATTTTCGGAGATACGAAGCTGACGTCTGCTTTGGTCGATCGCCTTGTGCATCACGCACACATACTTTCTTTCACGGGCGATAGCTTCCGACTCAAGCAAGCGATGGAACGTATACCGCAGTGACAATTTAACTGGCAAGCGGTCTCGGCATTTTTTTAGCACATTTAGGCATATTTCGCTTGCAAAAAACATGCTCGGTCCCTTTACTCAAATTCATTCTCATATGACCAAAGAACATCTCCATGGAAGCAATGGCCCCGTCAATTCTCATTCGTGACATAGTTCGCTTGATCCCTTACCTATGTAATGAGTAGACGTGCTATGATATGATTTATAATAATTACAAAACCCTTTATAAGGGGCTAAAGCATTATATGGAGGGAGTATAGCTAAATGGATATGAGAATTCCAATGCAACTTGGAGCGGTGATATTAAGTAAAGATGAGATTGGTTTTAAGGATGTGGTTAATGACTTTCCTAATGCAAATTTTGTATACATTATTACCTTTAACTTATCAAAGGAATCTGATATCTTGCTAAAGAAAATACATGCGATTAAGCCACATATTCCAGTTAAGATCGTTACGAACATACCCGGTAGATGGGATGAATATACAAGCAAAGCTGCAGCGGATAAGGCATACAAAAGCATAAAAAAGTATTGCGAAATACTTGATAAGAGTATGTTCAAAGGTGATGTAACTTCTTATTTTAATTTCACCAATCATTCAAAAATTATTATGACAGATAATGTTGTATATATCGGTTCCGCTAACTATTCTGACGAAAGTAGCAATAATTTTGAATGTGGTACACTTTTTACTGATAGACAAATTATCAAGCAAATAAAGAATCTAGCGGATAATATTATTAATCATTCGGTCAGATATTCTACTTCATATCATAATGTAGTGAAGGAGTATTTACGAATAATTACCCAAGAGGTACGGCAATCGTTGAGGCACTTAGAGGACAATATTTTTACATATGAAGAATTACAATTTGGTAGCGACATAAAAACAATAGACGTATACAATGCTTTTATATCACAAAGAAAATGGGAAACATTTAACGGTTTTCATGAGATATTAACGGATCATATAGAAGAAATCTACGCTTTTTTGGAGTCCGAAATTGAACGGGAATACGAAAAACAGGAACCAGAAGAAGATTTCGAGGATTACTTAGAAAAGAAGCTCATTGAATGCATTAATAAAGTAAAAATCGATGATAATTTATATAAAATAGATCATTCCATTAACAATTTAATAGAGTATTTGGATGAACTAGCGACATATGATCGTGATACTACCATATCCCGCTATTTTCGTGATAATGATTATGGCGAGACAGATGAAGTAATGGAAATAGCACTAAGATTGGAGAGTGAAGAACATGAAAAAATAACTAAAAAACTGATAAACCATCAAAAAGATATAGAAGATGCACTAGACGTGATCAGTTCCTCTATTAAGTTGATTGAAGAGGAAATCAATTTAATACAAGGATTGAGTGATAGAGTTGTCATTGAAAACAAAGGAATAATTGAAAATATTCATAATATAAAAAAACGAACATAATAATTCTTTAATATTATTGTAGTTTCCGCCACCGCTAGATCCTCCTCTGTTTTTTAAAAGTTGCTAATCACACTTATGTTAAATGGAAACAAACTATAAAGTAAATCATACTTACCAACTTTAATGTAATCATATTTTGAACCGATTTTTTAAAAACAAACTTTATATAATTTAAATTTTTACGAATATCTCAAATATCAGTATTTTGCCCATGTTGAATCTTATCTACCTCTTCCGTTGAACATGAAAAATTTAGGTTTTGTGGAATATTCAGGCATTGACGTAGTGATAAAATTTCCGCAAAATGTAAAGGTCATTACACCCGAAAGATTTGATATTCCAATATTAGATTATCTTATTGAAGAAATGATTTGTAATGATTCTTTTTTTTAACACATTGATCACTCCAACAAGGGATTACCGAGTGCAGGAATTTGAGCCACTTTATCTAACATTTTTGGAATTATCAATTCCATCATATTTACCTTTTGAAAAGAAAAAATACACAGCTGAAAAGCTTATTAAACATCTCAATTCTTTGTTTTGCTATGAATACTTCAATGACCACGGTAATGACGTAGTAAAATATGAATTTAAGGCTCACCAACCTATATCACTTCTAATCATCTGAAAAAAACAGTGCAGGGTACGCTTCATTGGAAACAGTGAGACGTTAGCCGGATGTTGGATATTTATTAAACTGCAGAGCTATCTTTTTGATTCTCCTCATTAAACTACCTACTCCGCAGCACTGAAATATTCAAATATCGGCGTCGTATAGAACGTTATATTAAGTAGAATATTGGAGAGAATCTCTTTATTCACATGCAAATAGCTCTTTAGAAGGTGAATTCTTTTTTATAAATAGCCACGTCATTTGCTGCCTTCCCAGGAGTATATGACGTGGCTATTCCTTTTTTGCTCTTATTTACTCTTCATTTTTTCTTGCTGCTTCCTGAAGGCGAGCAAGCAATCTTGAAGGAATTCCGCTTCATCCTCTGATAAAATCTCTTTTTTGTCGTTGAGTGAAGCGAAATTAGTAGCAACTTTGGATGTAGAACGTTCACGGATTGTGTTATCAATGATTGTAGAGTGTTCACTGCTTGAGGTATCTAACATCATTCTAATATAAAATAAGTTTGCTACCACCAATATTTTTAGTTTGTCTCGAAAATTAAAAGTTTCTGTGGCATATACAGCTAGAATCGAGAGTCGATCCTCATAATCAAAATCTTGTGCATCGTTAGACTCAAGATTTGCAAGTAATCCTTGTATATACGGATTATCGAAAATCTCTTTCTTGATATTGGTCAATAATTCCAGTTTTTGAGAAGAGGTTGCTTTTGAACGAATTACATCCAGAAAATCGTAGATGATATTGTTCAACTCTTCAATAGTTTTTTTTAATTCTTCTGGAGACTTTTCAATATATCCGGCAATTATCAAAGCTTCTGAGTCGCCTCCTGTAACCTCAGCAATAGCCCTAGAAAGTTCGTCAGATGCAGGAGGTTTCGCTCCTGTTTTTAACTTGCTTAAATAAGAACGATCAATGGAAATACCTTTCTCTCCTATGCGTTGACAGATGTCTGATAAAGTAAATCCGCTCTCTTTGATGTACCTATTTAATATATCTGAATAAGCCAAATTCAACACCCCTTCTTATGAATATTTTACACCACTGTGAACTATTATCCAACACGTGACTTAAAAGTGCGAATTTTATTGACATAAAATTAATGGCTACTTATAATGTTGACTATAAAGTCACCGTGTGACTTTATAAAAACAATAAATTGAGGGTGGGCAATATGTTATTAAATCGACCAACTAGCTTCTATGATGAAAGTCTGAGGGGATATATGATCAGATTGTCTGAGTCAAACTATAATTCCCAAGAAACCATTAAATTATATAAAGCAACAGGGCTTTATGGATACAACATACCAAAAAACTTGATGGTGCTTGATTCGGATACTGATTTGAGTAAGTTGGCTGAATTAGTTGGGAAGGATTTGAGACAGCTAGAACTATTAACATTTCAACCCCACGTAAAAAATGTCCCTTCAGTAAAAGTGGAAACATTACTATACCAATTGGACCATTTTGGAACGTCAATGTATCGAAGTCAAATATGTCCTGCATGTCTTAGAGATCATGGATATATGAGAAAAATTTGGGATCTCACAGTAGTTACAACGTGTCACATTCATAATTGCAAGTTGCACGATCAATGTCCAAATTGTAAAAAAAACCTATCGCCGTTCAGAAAACGAATAAATTTATGCGATTGTGGATTTGATTTAAGAGAACTACCTATCGTAGCCTCGACTGACGTTCAAGTAAGCAATCTTCTTCACCGAAAGTTATTTGATATAAAATCTTTTTCTTGTGAAAGATCTACATTCTTTGATAAACATTCGTTTCTTACATGCTTATATATAATTTTGTACTTTACCGGAGTTATTTCAGGCAGATTTTTCAATGAAAAGAGGCAAAGGTTTTCCAAATCTCTGAATGATTCAAAATTGACTAAGTTATGCCAAGCAGCATACGTGCTATTTCAAGATTGGCCGAATAATTTTTTTTGTTTCTTGGATGCATATCGAGTTAATCAAATTAACCAAAAACAGAGTGGTGTACTTGAAGGATTTGGGAAATTCCATATGTTGATTTTTCAAAAGCTTGATTTCCCGGCTTTTAAAAACATTCTGGATAAATATGTTTTATACATATCTAACTATTGGAATGGCGGTTATTGTAACCAACATGTTTTAACTGCTGGGAATGAGCAATTGTTAACTTTATTACAAACCAACGCTGACGTTTTTAAGACACTGTTAAAGTCAGTCAATGGAATAAATCAGTCCGTAAAGAGAAGAAATGCTTATCAGCGGAATGAAATGAAAATCAAACCGGATGGTGCAATGTTATCTTCACCAAAAGTAATGAAAAGTCTTGGAATTAGCTATGGGCAAGTTTTTGCTTTCAGAGAACGAGGACTTATTCAAGCTGTTCGTGGTCCAGAAATCGATGGGTATAATCGCTGGCTTTACTTCTCTAAAGACTTAGAGCAGTTTCATAATAATCTAAATGAAAATATTATCTATGTGTCAGAGGAAGAATATCTTCTTTTAATAAATATAAACCAGGCAAAAAAATGTTTCACAACTTGGGGATTAACATTTTGCGATTTGGTTGAGGGGATTTTGAACGATGAAATACGACCTTATACATGTAAAAAAGTTAGCGGACTTAAAGAATTTAGATTTGTAAAAGATGATGTGATGAATTTTTTGAAAAAAGGCAGTTTGACTATCAATGATATTTCAAGGGAGCTGAAAGTTTGTAAGAAATATGTTTCTTCATGGTCACAAAAGGGATATCTGATTTCTAATTCATTAAGTAGTGGTGCGGTTGTAATAATAAAAAAGACAGATTACTTATTTTTTAAAAAGACATATATGACAGGAACTGATGCATTAAAAAAGCAGACGAAAGTCAAGTCTGTTGAAAGTCTAGTAAAGTTCCTAAGAAAAAGAGACGTTGAACCAGCTTCTGGACCCAAAGTAGATGGTGGACAGGGCTATTTATTTAAAAGGGATATGCGTCTTTATTATTGGTTAAGTCAGATGAGGGAGAAATAACTCCAAGATTAATAGGTTTATAGATTGCTAGAATCGGACAGGCTTAAAACTAAGGGAAGGAGATGAAACCATGAGAAAGCGCACCGCCAGACGCATTAAACCTATAAAGGGTCGTCATTATCGATGGAAAGTCCCACTACTTAAAAATAATAACATGATTCATTGTGAAAGCCGATTAGAACGCAATTTCGTTCGATTACTCGACTTTGACCGTGAAGTACTCCAAGTGGAATCGCAGCCAGTAGGACTTTTATATTGCTACAAGGGTAAAGAAAGGAAGTATTATCCGGATTTCAAAGTCATAACAAGTGATGGACACATCCGGATCGTAGAAGTTAAGCCTAAGTCAATGACGCAAAAGCCCGAAAATATCATGAAATTTATCATTGGCCGGATGTACTGCGACTTGCAAGGCTGGGATTATCATATCGTAACCGAAGAGCAGATTTTCCGTGGTTATATCCAGGAGAATTTGGATAAGCTCAGGGCGATGGGGAATGAATGGACGGAATACAATGATCTAGTTTATGTTCTTCATTCTCTGCAAAACACTGGTGACTCTACAATTGAAATGCTCCAGTCAAACTGTACTGATCTTGATGAATCAACGTTTTATAAGTGTATCTATAAGCTAATTTATCACCAAAAGGTATATGCAGATTTATTTGCTACAGAACTTAGTGAAGGAACAATGGTGTCCATTCAAATTGGAGAGGAGAATTGATATGCAGGGATTTGCTATTTTACCAGGTTTACGGTTTATGTGGAAGGAACAAGAGTTTCTCATCCGCAAGAGTTTGGATCATAATGAAATTGAAGTAACCAATTTGTCATACAACTTAGTTGAAGTGTATTCCGTTAACGAGTTGATCGAAGCTTGGAACGACGAGCGACTGATCATAAAACGCGACTTTATTGTAAAAGAAGCAGAAGTCATACAACATGATGTTGAAATGTTTAGTGAGGATGATCGGAATATCATTAAAAAACGATTCAGGATATTGGAGCCAGTCTTACTTGGGATAGTCAAGCCTAAAGATTATGAAAGCTATATAAATACTCTTTCTGATGATCTGAGACCATTCGTTTCTTCTGTGTCTACATTGTACCGATGGAAGAGGCGCTGGGACGAAACTCACGATAAACGAAGTCTGTTGCCACGTAATGACCTGAAAGGAAGCAAAACGTTTAAGATTCCGAAAGAAATCCAGAATATCATTGAGCGTTTTTTGATCAAGTATGATAAAGAGGGCCTGGATGTTTCTAACCGAAGAATTCATAACGAGATGAAGGTAGAAGTTCAAGAATTAAATGCAACTCGTCCTGAGGAAGGAAAATTAACACCTTGCGGAAAAGCGACGACTAACCGGGTCATCCAGCATCTACGGAAGACGTACATAAAGGATCGCGCTAGACACGGCACCGTTCAAGCAAATTTAAACAAATATGGTTCTACGGCTGAAGTATATGTAGAAAGGCCTCTTCAGCGAGTGGAAATTGACTCGACACCGCTTGACCTATTTGTAGTTGATACTCTGAATTCTAAGAAGGAACGATTTAATTTAATTCATGCTGTAGATAAGGCAACTGGTTATGGGCTAGGATATGAACTTTGGCTCGGAGAACCAAACGCAAAAGCAATTAAGCAGTGTTTACTGCACGCCATGCTGCCCAAAACGCATATTCGATCGTTATATCCAAGACTTCAACACGATTGGACCGCATTTGGGAAACCGGAAGTTATCGTTGTCGATAACGCCAAGGTGCACGATGCCGCGGATTTGGAGGAATTTTTCGGACTAATTGGTATCGAAGTTCAGTTCTGTCCTGTGAAAGCCGGGCACCATAAGGGGACAGTTGAGCGAATGTTTCGCACCATGAATGAAAAGATGTTCCACAGTATTCCCGGAACCAGCTTTTCAGACCCAAAGATGCGCTCTCTATATGACTCTACTGGTAAAGCTTGCTTAACGCTTAAGGCACTACATGAAATTATTCATCTTACCATGGTAGATATTATCGCAAATGATTATAGCTCATCACGAGGAGGAACACCAGCCTTTTTATGGGAACAAGGTCTTAAAGACTGTAGAGTTCATAGAACTCTTCCTATGAAAAAGAAAGATCTGATTATGCTATTATCCACTGGACTAGAATATAGAAAAATAACGAACAAGGGAATTGAACTTGCCGGCCAATTTTTTCAAAGTACGGCTTTAATGCAGTTATCGGATCAAATAAAGCGTAAAAAAAAGGACAAAAGTGTTCGATTGAGGTTTAATCCTTCCGATATGCGTACGATTTATGTTTTTGATGAAGAGAATGATCAATATATCGAGGCGAATCCTGTACGAAACAGTCTACGGAAGAAAAATATTGATGAAAATCATCCCGTTCATATGGCTCAATTAAGATACCATTGTCATCGGAAAAATAAAGAGTACAACGAATTTGACACAACGCATTTGGTGTATGCTTATCAGCACGTAGAAGCCATTGTCCAAAACAGTCGGAGTGAAATTGCTCAACTCGAGAAACTACCCGATGATCAGAGAGCCGTTGAGCATTACAAGCATCTTTCCTCAATCCAACTACTTCATAAAGCTCAAATTGCTCCAGACCAACTGGAATCTTTAGAATTCAAAGGAGAGATATCC
This sequence comes from Paenibacillus sp. KS-LC4, assembly GCF_036894955.1. Taxonomy (NCBI): domain Bacteria; kingdom Bacillati; phylum Bacillota; class Bacilli; order Caryophanales; family Paenibacillaceae; genus Paenibacillus; species Paenibacillus sp. KS-LC4. The sequence goes on from NZ_CP145905.1 coordinate 2,290,964, forward strand.
CCCGCTACAGAGGGTCAATCTAGAAAGTCTACAAGGAGACGAAAAGTGAATTCAAAATTAGATGATACGAGCTCTAAATCGTTTTCGAAAACGGCAGGTATTGAAGTTATTTCAGAAACTTCTGAGTTACCTTTATTACTTTTTGATGATGATCTGGATGATGATTGGGAAGTTACTATTCGTGAGAGTTGAAGGAGGGATAAGAAATGAAATCTACAAAATTTGATTCACTTAAAGGTAAACCCTTAACTTATCGTGATCCTGAATACAAGAAAAGAGTGGAGCATGTAAAAAGAATCATCGTTAGGCATCCGCAATATGAGGAAGTATACGAGGAACTCGAGGAAGTGCATGTCACTTCGCAGGGGTCTGTGCAAGCATCTCAACTCAATCTAAGTGGCCGGACAGGTGCTGGGAAAACAACAATAGTGAAACAATACTTAGAGAAATATCCAAGAAGATTAACGGATACGGGAACAATTATCCCTGTATTATATGTAAAGGTTCCGCCTCGTTTAAAAACTCCAAAAGCTTTGGCTTCTAAAATTTTAGGAGAGATGGGTGATTTATTCGCGAATTCAGGTACAGATGAGGAGTTAGGGAGAAGAATCGTTCAATTTGTTCTTGATTGTCAGACGGAAATGATTATTCTTGATGAATTTCAACATTTGATTGATCGGGACACACTTAATGTTCTCGCAACTGCGTCGGATTGGCTCAAGTTACTTACGGAAGAGTTAAATATTCCAGTTATCTTATGTGGACTACCAGAATCAGATGGTATTTTTGAGTATAACGAACAGATAGATGGGAGATATCCGCGAAGAATTATATTGGAACCGTTCGGATTTGAAGATCAGACGCAACAGAAGAAATTTCGATTATTTCTGAAAAAATTAGACGATGAGTTACCATTCTCTGAATATTCGAATCTTAGTGATCCAATGATAGCTTCAAAAATCCATTATGTAACAGATGGTGTACCACGCTATATCAAAGATCTCTTAATGGAGGCATCGAAACTTTCGTTTAGACGAGGTTTTGATTTTGTCAATGAAGATTCACTGCATGATGCTTTTCATCGACTCACACGTTCAAATCAAAGGTATGTTATTAATCCATTTGGGGACACTCGGTTTAATTACTTTGAGGCTATAGAGATCAAAAGAACAAAAGAAACTGCATTTATTAATTCACAGTACCAAAAACCCAATCAGAAGAACAAGAAACAATCAAAAAAATTATCATAATTTAGTACATCTCTTAACACCTGGAACCTGCAGGTGTTTTTATTTTGAAATTTCTAGTATAGTACCGTAGCATTGCGGGAAAACTAGATTCATAGAAAGGAGATGTTAGAACATGTTGATTAATAGACCAGAACGTTATCATGATGAGAGTATATCTAGTTATTTATACAGATTAGCCAGAGCCAACTATAGACCGCTGGGTGTTTTGTTAGCATCCTTTGGAATTACAAGAGCGGAATGGTTACGGAATATGATTTCTGAAGATAAACTCATCCATATAGCAGATCATTTAGTACAAGATAAAAACATTCTGCATCAGGGGACATATTTTGTTTACCGAGAGTTGTTGGATGAAAATTCAGATTTGTATCTGCTGAAAAATCGAATGAAATTTTGTCCTGATTGCTATAGAGAGGATGCATATCATCGAATGATGTGGGGCCTCAAACCAATAACGATCTGTTTACAACACGGTACCAGATTGATAGACGCCTGTCCAAGCTGCGAGAAACCGATTGAGATGGAACAGTTCATGTGCGGTTTTTGCAAGTGTTGTGACTTCTACTATAAGCAAACGAAATCGATATCGATTCCTTTTGACTCTATAGAATTTGAGCTTCAAAGTGAATTTCATGGAGGACTATTTCAAAACGGTATAATGTTTAGAAATATTGGAGGATTAAACGTTAAACAATACTTACGTTTAGCTTATCACTCTTTTCACCTATTAGAGGAATTGCCTTCATTTCTTGATTATTCAAAAAAACATATCCGAATTTTTCATAACCGTCGCGGTGGCATTCAACAAAATGAATTGTTAGCAGAAGCTTATAATCATGTTTTTTGGATGTATCATGATTTTCCATGTCGGTTTCAACGCGTCTTATTTGAGTTTTTAAAGAAACCCAGAAAAAAGCTATACCTACAGAAGAAAACTTACGAAGCTTTATTTCAAGAAGAGGGTTTCTCTTTAATTAAAAATGAATATGAGCAATTCTGGATTAATGAATTGGAGAACGGTACCGTTCGAAGGGATCTGTCAATTTTCAAACAGAATCATGATCTACTACTCAGAAAAAAACATTTACGAAAAGAAGAAGTTAAGCAGCTTACTGGAATATCATATCCGAAGTTGGAGTCACTTTGTGAGTCTGGCCAGATAGATATTATTTCACGACAAAAAGGGAAAACAAAGCAACATTTTATTGATAAAGATACTTTTGCCCGTCTGAATGAAGAGAGGCAATTTTACATTAATAAAAGAGAAGCAGCACAACTCCTGGGTATTCAAAGAAATTCTATTTATCAACTTTTGAAAGAAGGTCTAATAAATGAAGTTCATACCGCGTTCAGCCAGATTAAGCTTATTAGACTAGATGAAGTGTTAATGTTATTGGAAAAATCAAGAGGGGTATTTTATATCAAGGTAAAAGGACTATCATTTCAGCAGGTACTTATCAAATACTCTGTAAATGGATTAACGATTTCGAAACTATTAAAATTTATTCATGAAAATGTCCTCCACCCTCAATTGGCTGTTTTAAATGGAAATCTTTCTGATACTTGGTTTTGGGAAAAAGAAATGCAACGATGTATAGAAATTTTAAAATCAGATAAGCAAATCACGGATGGGATGTATATGCAAGATGTCATGCAGTACTTAAAAATTGGTGAAAAAAAGATGAAAAGAATAATAGAAAGCGGACAATTGATACCGGACAGAGTAATCGTATGGAAAGATGGACGAAAACGATATTTGTTTAGTAAAAGAAAAGTAGCTGCCTTTAAACAGAGTATTTCTAGTCGAGTAGACTCATGCAACTCAACTGCCCATAGTTAAGGCCGTTATGCCGATACGGCAAACGAATGTTGCCTTTGTCAACTGTACATGCAAGCCTAGGTGTTGAACGAAAATCAAGTTATTTTAATCCTAATTACGTTGTTTAAACTAGGCTGGGAAAAACAAGGGGTCTGTAAAAATAAAATTTGTTAATGTCATGCAGGATAGGAAGGTAATGAAAGTAACAGCGCGATCGACCTGTGATTTCTAAAAGAACAAGCTGGCGGCTGCGGAGAAGAACGAAGAGGTTGTGAAAGAATTGTATTATCGGTTGGCTAAGTGCAATTAACAAATATCCAATATTTAAGTGTTTTTTTGATTCCTTAAAAATATATTAGTGCAAGGACGGAGATTAAATGTCGAAATTATGTTGTCATAAAGTCAAATAATTAGTAGTGAGGGTTCTATTTTTTATATTAAATCTAACACATATGAAATGCCAGAAACAATCGTGACCATGAACATCAAACAGCATGACAGACGGACAGCACTCCGCAAATTCAAAACTTATCTGTCCATTCTGATAATGATGTTATAGGCACGATTTAGGGTTCTAGTTAATGACAATTAAATATTTTCAAAGGGGAGGGGACGAGGTTAAGTAGTTCAGTAAAAGGATTCTCTAAGAAATGAACAAAAGCCAGGTTAAGTGATTAAAATTAACATTAGTTTTGGGTATGCAGCCAGTTAAACCAATTCTTTCTTTTATAACATACAATTGCAAATTTCGATAAGAAGCCATACAATAAAACAAGATATTTACAGAATGTCTACCCTGCTGATCCGAAGGATTAAGTTTTGCCGAATCATTCTTTTCTTCCAAAATGCTCGTATGATTAGCTTATTAATAATGGAGGTCGAACTAAATGAGAAAGTTACTAACTGTATAAAATCATAAAAAACGAGTTCTAAATGTAAGGAAAGCTCTCTGAATTTGACTAAAACTCGTTAATTCATTATAAGAACTGAGGATATTATTTAGATGGATAAAAATATGATGCATAAAACAATTAGAATTTCTGTGATAAGTTCGTTAATCATTTTTATATTACTATGTGCACTTACCAATACAAGTGAAGAAATTGATTTTATTTCTTACATGAGTAAAACAGTTACTATAATAATGGTTTTTTGGGTGTTGTATTTTAATTATGGTTGGAAAATTAAGTGGTTTGATAAGATATATAAAATACCCAATCTAAATGGAACTTGGATTGGGTATTTAGAAAGCGATTGGATAGATGAAAATGGTAACGGAATCGATGCCATTGAGTTCTATATTGTAATAAAACAAAGTTTTTTTAATATAAATATAAAAACATTTACTGAAAGTTATGTTGGTAAATCATATATAGAGAAAATAGATTTTAATGAAAAAGAAGAGGAAATGAAATTAGCATATTTTTATTGTTCAGATATCATTAGTTCGGAGGAAGATAAGAGACAGGGAGTAGCAGAACTAAGAGTATTTGAGGATACATTATTCTTGAAAGGGAAGTATTGGACAAGAAATAAAACGTGTGGAGCCATAACTGTACGATTCCATAATAGAAAACGATATTCTACATATGAAGAGATAAAAAGTCATCTGAATAATTAGGAGGATTGTTAGTGTATAAATATTATATAAGACTAGACGCAGATAATATCGGTGATAAAATTGAATATTTTTTATTGTGTAATGACTGGGAAAAGGCGCGTGATATTCACAATAAAATTCAAAATAGCATGGAAATAATTGGCGAATTTGTTAGGGGAAATGAAGATTACATTTTGCTTATGACCGGATGTGACGATCTGTTAATTGGAACAAATGAAGAAAGCGTTTTAAAGGTAGCGGTGTTTACTGAAAGCATTAGGAATCATTTTAATAAACTCTGTAATGAAACATTGAGTGCAGGAATTGGTAATTCAATTGTTGAAGCTATTATGAACTTGAGGAAAGCAAAAACAGGTGGAAAAAATAATATTGTTCACTAAACGATGCTCTTAACAAGTAGTAATAACACAATAACGATTTTCTAACCACAATTTGAGTGTTAATTAAATAAATTATTCTTATCATGTGACAGTAACTTGTGTAGAAAGATCTCATTAAATGAATAAGTAGAAAAAAATACATAAGAAGGTGACTCAGTGCTTAAAATTCAATTTCCTGAAAAATATACGCTTCGTTTTTTTTTGAAAGTAAGCCAATTAATCAATGACGTGCAAAATCAAATAATAGAATCAAGCTTTGTGAAATTTGATTTAAGTAGAACTATGTTTATTGATCCATTTGGAATGGTGACATTACTTAGTTTCTGTAGACATCTTTATAACACATATAATATTCACTCTGTAATTACGCTACCCGAAGGGCAAGCGGGTTCATATATGGCCCGTGCTGGATTTGATTCACTTAATGATAGCTTTATTACAATTGAACGACCAAGAAAAAATATTATGAACTATTTAAAAAAGAATGAAAATATGGGAGTTCTAAAGTTTTTTGATTCTGAAAGCGACATAATGCCAATTAATACTGAGTTTGAAAGTTGGATGAAACAAAACCAGTTTACCGAATATGAAATAAACAGTTTGACGACATTTGTTTCTGAAATGATACAAAATGTTTGTCAACATAGTAGAACAAGACAACGTGGGGTTATTTGCATTCAAGCTTATATAAGTAGCAAAGGTGAGCCATTTTTATCTTGGGCCATTGGTGATTCTGGAATTGGTATACGGCAAAGCCTATTACAATCTGAATTAGTTGAAGTTACATCATTATCAGATGAAAGAGTGATAAGAGAAGTTATTACAAAAGGAATATCTCGTTTTAAAGATGATAAAACGAGGGGGAATGGATTGACGCGCCTATATCATGGTGCACAAAAAAGAGGCGCATCGCTTTATATACAATCAAACTCAGGTTTATATGGACTTGATTTTGATAAAAATCGGCAGAAGAAGTTAGAAAGGCCCATCCCATTTTCGGTGAGTGGTACGAATATTGGGTTTTTCTTGCAAGGTAAGCACTTGACAACAAATTAAACGTATTGATATACTAATTTTGTTGCTTCACGTAAGCAGATGAAGGAGAATGTGTTATGGAATGTTTTGAAGTTAATATAGCTCAAAACTATGGAGATAGTTTATGGGGTAGAGAACATGGTAGGACTGTTCGTGATAAGATTGTGGACAATTTTGCTAAACAACCAAAAAGGTTATTGTTACTTAATTTTTCTGGTGTGAATCGCATTGACTTTTCATGTGCAAGTGAAATTGTTTCGATATTGATTCTTAGACTAGCTGGAGAGCTAAAGGGAAATAATATTATGCTTTCAGGTTTAAGTTCTTTTGTTGAAGAAAATATTGATGCTGCACTATATAAAGCAGAATTGTGTAGCTTGGTATTGTTTGATGATGGAGAATGGAAAATTATTGGGAAATACAGTGATGCATTGCAACAAACGCTATCTAAAGTCATTGAGTTAGGACATGCAGATACACCTACGCTTGCTTCAGCACTTAACATAGCTGTAACTAGTTGTAACAATCGTTTGAAAACATTAGTTACTTTGGGGATTGTGGGAAGAGAAGAACAAACTGCTCCTACTGGAGGAAAACAATATATATATAAATCTATAATTTAAATTTTTTTACTTTCTGATTCATCTCGATATATGAATCAGAATAACGAGATGTCCGATTAGTTTAACTAATTAGTTACTCGTATTTTAATAATATTTTTAGAGGTGATTTAGTTGAGCGAAAAATATAAAATTCTTTCAATTGATGGTGGTGGGATTAAAGGCCTGTATTCAGCAGTGATTCTAGAACAGTTTGAGCAGAAGTATGGTCCCATTCACCAGCATTTTAATCTTATTTGTGGAACTTCAACTGGTGGAATTATTGCATTGGCACTAGCAGCCGGTGTTCCAGCAACTGATATTGTTAAATTTTACACTGAGAAAGGTCCACTTATATTTCCTCATAAGAAATGGTGGATGAGGACATTCCATTTTGTTAAATCGTTACTTTATAAATCAAAGTATAATAATCAAATTTTGAAAGCAGCAATTGATGAAGTCTTATTGGATAGACGAGTTAAAGACTGTCTGACACACGTTTTAATTCCCTCTGTTAATATTACTACTGGGAAACCATATGTATTTAAGTCGGACTATATTCCTCAATACACAAGAGATAGTGAACGTTTACTTAGCGAGGTAGCACTTGCAACTTCCGCTGCGCCTATCTATTTTCCAATTGTAGAGTTGGAAACGCAAGCCGGCTTGGAGCAATTTGTAGATGGAGGGCTATGTGCCAATAATCCTTCTTTGTACGGTGTTCAAGAGTTTTTAGCGAACAAAGTGCAAATTGGATTCGAAGATTACCTTCTGTTATCTATCTCCTCTTTGCATGAAGGAATATCCATTCCAATTACAAAAAAATTGCATAAGCCATTTTTGGGATGGAAGGATCAGTTAATTTCATTAATGATAGATTCGCAGAGCGTAGCAACTCATTTTCATGTCCAGTACCTTCAAAAATCAGCAGGTGGCGGATATGTCCGAATTCCTAGTGCTTCACTAACTAAGAAAGAACAAAAGCTCATTGCTTTAGATATGGCTCTCGATTCATCAATTAAAATTATGATTGAAAAAGGTCGAGACATGGCTTCTAAATGGATTCATACAAAAGAAGTATCACAATTTATAAATAAAAAACCTGAGGAGGCGTCAGCCTAAATGTCCGTTTGTCACGATTTATTCATTGATTTTCATAGCGAGATTTTTCTTACATCAGATAAAAAAGAAAGCCTGCGCACATCTCGAAATGCAGTACGAGAAAAAATAAAAAAACATTTTAGAGATAAGCTGAAACTGGAAGAACCCAAGTTCTACGGACAAGGATCTTACATGATGAATACTACAGTTGTGCCAATTGATGGGGAATTTGATATAGATGATGGAATATATCTCCAGAATCTCGAAGGTGTAGAGGAGAAAGATTGGCCAATCCCAACAACGGTTCATAATTGGATCTTAGATGCTGTTAATGGACATACTTCTTCATCACCTGTTGATAAGAATACATGTGTCCGCGTCATTTATAAAGCGAATTATCATGTTGACCTTCCTATTTATGTGATGTCTGGTAGTCATCCTAAATTAGCGCACAAATCGAAAGGATGGATCGATAGCGATCCTAAAGAGCTAACAAAATGGTTTAATGGTGAAGCAACCTCAAAAGGGGCACAGCTCAAAAGGATTGTTCGTTATTTAAAGGCTTGGAAGGATTACAAAGAAGGAGAAACAAAGCTTCCTAGTGGAATGATACTTTCGATTCTAGCAATAAATCACTTTGTATCTGATTATAAGGATAACGATGATAAGGCACTTGTTGAAACAGTAAGAGCTATCAAAGAAGCTTTAGATACTTCTTTTTCATTAGTTCGCCCTGTTTTCCCAAGCGAGGAATTGATTAATGATTGGTCAGAAACAAAAAAGACAAATTTTCTGGACAAACTTGATAGCTTAATAAAAAAAGGCGACGAAGCACTTACATCATCAGATAAAACAAGCGCATCAAAAAAATGGAGAGGCATCTTCGGTGATCGCTTCCCTGAATACCAGGCTCCGGATTCAGAAACAAGTGCTGCATTCAGATCCACTTCTCCTGCAATTTTAGGTAATCATGGACGATCGGCATAGTCTAGAAGTTTACTATGATAAAGTGCTACAAGATGTGGCACTTCATCTGACTGGAAATTACGGAGCCCAAGAATTGAAGGTCATAAACAAAACAGAGTTTTCAAGTTCTTATCGAATTCATAAAAATGGTGTAGCTATTGATCTTTTATTGCCGATACATTTCCCTGATGTTTTTCCTGAAGTCAAGATTCCGAACCCGTATTTTTCTAGGATATATCCAATTCCTCATTTGAATGTCGAACACACGCTCTGTATATTTGACCCAGAAGAAGCGCATCCGAATCCTGCGAACCCCAAAGGTGTAGTTGATGCAGTAATTGAGCGTGCCTTTGATTTAATTCAATTAGGAGTCAAAAGGGAAAATTCAAGTGATTATCTGGACGAATTTGATTCCTATTGGTGCCAACATACTATTGGTAATGTTTTATCCTTGATAGAAGTAAATGACGTAGTAAGAGAAATTCATCTGATTGAAATTGATTTGCCAAGATTAGGAAGGGGATTGTTGGCAGTTGATTCAATTTTAAAAGGAATGAATTGGGTTAAACAAATAGGTGGGGTATCGGGATCAACAAAAAGAAAAGCATTGTATCTTCCAATTAAATCATTCGGAATTCCACCCTATCCAAGTTCGAATGGAAGTTTGCTCAAGAAAATTCGTGAAACGAGCCCAGAGTTAATCTCGCCTTTAATTGAGTTTTTAGATAAAAATAAAAGACCGGCTATGGTTCTGTTTTCAATGGTTACTCCAAGCGGGAGGGTTATGGGAGGGTGGGAACATCAGGAGCCAGTTCAGATTAATCCCGGTCATCGTAAAAATAAACGTCAAACAAAAAGAGCAATGAATGGATTTCGGGCGGGTTATAAAAATGCAAGAATGGAAATGAACTTTTTTAGGCTTGTAAAACTAAACCGTTATTCAGTTATACGTGTGGAGAAAGATAGGCTTCTTACACGTGGAGGGGATGGAGCGATCTCTACTTCAGCAAGAGTTGGCATTGTTGGCTGCGGATCAATTGGTAGCCAAATTGCTAACTCATTATGTGATTTAGGAGTAGACCAATTAATGCTTATTGATAAGGATATCTTAACTTTTGAGAATATAGCAAGACATCTCTGCGGAGGAAATCACGTAGGTAAAAGCAAGGTTGAGGCAATAAATGATTACATTTCTTCTCGTCTGCCTTACTGTCGTAATAATCTTTATCATGATGATGTACTAAATATACTACGAAGTGACGAGACATTATTAAATCGCTGCAATTTGACGATTGTAGCTGCTGCACATTTACCAACAGAATTTAGATTAGATGAACTCCAACGGAGGAGTATGATTAATAAGCCGTTGTTATACGTTTGGGTAGAACCTTATTTAGCAGCAGCCCATGCAGTTTATATAGATCCATCAAAAGGTGGTCACTTCAGAGATCTATTCAATGAAAATCATCAGTTTATAGGTACTGTATTAGATTCACCAGGTCAGTATGCTATTCGTGAGGCAGGTTGTCAAAGTACCTACGTTCCTTATAGCATTTTAGAAGTGAAACGATTTATTCATGAACTCATGTTTTTGATTCAAGATATTTTAGACGGTACAGTAAGCAATAATGTATTATTCACTTGGTTTGGGAATCTAAGCTTACAAAAATCTTTTGGGAGAGGTATTTCTAAAAAATTCGATAGTATTGGCGATTATAGTGTTAATTATACAAATGTCGGAGATTTAACGAAGACTGAGGTACTAAAAAAATGCTGAAATTTGTTTTTGAAAATTATGAAGTGCAGATTACTCAGTCTGTATTAGATATATTTTTGCGTTATCGACAAATTTTCGATTGGCAACATGAGTCCGGTGGAATTTTATTAGGTAGGGTTTATCTTGATAAAATAATAGTGGAGAGAACGAGTGTACCTTCTAAAGCTGATAAATCAGGGCGTCATTTTTTCTATAGGAATGTTCAAAGAGCACAAAGAATTGTTAAACAGACGTGGGAGGATTCGGATGGTGAACTCATTTATCTCGGTGAGTGGCATACTCATCCAGAAGTTAAGCCTATACCGTCTCAAACCGATAAAAAACTCATTGCTAACATGTTATTAGACACAAAAATGGAGATTGAATTCCTACTTTTGGTTATTGTTGGAACCTCTAATTATTATGTTGCTGTCCAAAAAAGAGGTGAATTTTTAACAGAGTTATCTAAAATATGATTGATAGATTATAGAAATAGGATCCAACAAACTTTCTCGATCATAATCCTAGTATATCATAATTAAAGCTTTCTAAACGTACTTGGGACGGTAAGAAAATTCTGAGTAGTTCCCTCTGTTGCTTGGACCGTAATTAAAAATTCTTTTATTAAATAGTCTCACAGTATTTCGGAACACGAATAATATATGCATAACTGATTTAAAGTAAAGAGGCAGTATAAAGCAATATGTTAATTCGTAATTACAATAAAGAAAATATTTATGGCAATCTATAGCACTTGTCTTAAGCGGGATATCTGTGCCAGTTATGTACAGGAGTTTCGCCCCTTGAGCTTAAATACAATTATATAAAAATGAAGAGGAGTTTACAGATGCAAATCCTACAAAATTTTAATGAAGTGCCCTTAGCAGTTATTTTCGTTGCAATATTAACTAGCTTACCTGTTCTTCGTTCATATATTCGTGCGTTGACGAGAACAGGTTTTGATGAACTGCATCATACAAAAGACTATAATCTATGGCAAAAATGTTTAATGCGTATTGTTACTGTGCTTCTTATTAACTTTGGATTATTTATTGTTTCTATATATCTGAATATGACAAGTGAAAGTAGTGTCGATTCAAATCAGGCTAAGGATTCAATCCTAGTCACGATTCTGAGCTATACTACTTTAGGAATACTTTCCTTATGGATTATTATGATTCTTTGCATTTTTGTAACGGTGATTGTTTTCTCTATAAGAAAGCTTACTACAATTAGTACTAAAACAAAAAAAATATTTATGGTGTTAGTACCTGCACATGGAATAGTAACTTTCTATCTTTATTTGTTTGCAACTATTTATTATTTTACTGAGCATTTCGATATAAGGGCAATCAATTATTCGGAAAGTATTGTTAGCATGTTGGTTTTAATAGTAGTTCCTTTAGGTATTTATCATATGTATTTCGAAGTAATACCCAGAGATTTATTGATTCTTACTAAGAAAAAGCTATTGTATAAAATGTTTATACCAAAAAAAGATGATCAAGATGTATTAAAAGAAAAAGGCCTTGTGGTTTTATATAGTCTCGATACCCATTGTGTTGTACTCTGCGAAGTAAATGAGATAGAAAAGAAAGATATTTTATATGTATACGATAAGGAAAAGGACATATTTTATCATTATGAGAAATTAATTTGAACATGTTAATCTAACTATATTGAAAATAAAGTTTGACTCCATTGATGTAATAATTAACATAATCTCATGCATATCTATTATCTCTTTTGCAGAGACTCAAGCCAGTCTCAATTTTAATGCTTACTTCTTCACTTCTTAGAGGTACAACTAGTTGCCAACGAAAAAACACCAGAGAGAATGCTTTCACATTTTATAATATGAAGGGTTCTCTCAGGTGTTTTTGTTTTAATTTATCTCATGCTATGAGGAAAACCTTACGTTAATTCTTAGTGACTCTTTTCTTTTTCTAGCCGATTAACATTAATAGATATTTTGTTGGTTGATAATATATCGCTCGGGTTTATATCCAAGGTAATGAATGGTCTTTCTAAAGTATCAAGTTGTATGTGAGTTTGGCCTTTTTCAGTTGAGCCAATATACGATTGAGGAATTCCTACTTTTTCACCTAGTTGTTCTTTAGTAATTCCACGGGCGATTTTTTGTGAACGTATTCTTTGACCAATCTACATTAAAGTTTGTTTCTGTTGTAATTTTAATGAAAGTAAGTTATGAAGATAACGCAAATACAAATTTACTGATGTATAAATATACATTCGCTTATTTTGCTGTATGAATATTCATGAATAAAATGTGTATAAGTCATAAGAGGGAATTCTCAGCTTCTCTGATTCATCCTATTGATTTATCCAATAATAATCAAGTTTATTTCACTTATCGTGAGACAACTTACCTTTAAAATCAGGCTTTTCTCCCCTAATTTTTGCAACAGTTGTGATCCACCATATTTTGTGTTCTCGTTGCCGTCTGTCTATTGAAATTGTGTTTTTCGCTTGAAAATATTATATAATCACCGCCTGAACCCGTGAAGGTTCAGGCTTTTTATTGTAGGTTAATCAAGGATAATTTCAGCAACACAACAGGCGGGAAGATCAATAAACAAGCTATTGTCCTTTATGACAATAGGGAGCATCGTTTGAATCTCTACCTGAGGTGGTTGTCCAAATGGGTTATGGCTGTTCATATCGCCGGAGATGTAACGAGCTTCGGCAGTAGAAAACGTTTTTCCACTAAGCAGCAATTGTGTCTGTTGTGGCTCATCTACGGATAAATTGACGACGGTTATATGAATTTTGCCGTCAGCTCGCTCAGAAGCGCTAACATGCAGTGCAGGCACTTGAGCTTCCTCTGTACCAGTCAAATCCTGCTGCACATAGCTTTCAATAAGTGTTGAGTCCTGATGCCCCTTAAAAAGATCGAATACATGGTAGGTGGGAGTCAGTATCATTTCTTCCCCTTCTGTTAAAATCACCGATTGGAGAACATTTACCATTTGGGCAAGGTTAGCCATATGCACCCGATCACTATGGGTATTAAATATATTTAGCGACACTGCAGCGACAATGGCATCACGCATCGTGTTTTGCTGGAAAAGGAAAGCAGGATTGGTTTCAGGCTCGGCCTCATGCCAAGTTCCCCATTCGTCCAAAATAATCGACACCTGACACTCGGGGTCATATTGATCCATCACAAACTTATGTCTGCGAATCAGCTCATCCATATACAATGCCCGGCGCAGTGTTCGGTAATAGCTAGCTTCGTCAAAGCCCACAGCAGGCCCTTTGCGCTCCCACGGATATGGTTCTGTCTCGTAATATGCAGGCATGGTGTAATAGTGCAGCGATAGGCCGTTCATCCTTTTCCCTGCAAGGCGCATCAAGGTTTCCGTCCACTTATAATCGTTTCCATCAGCACCGCAAGCCACTCTGAAAATCTTGTTGCTGTCATAATTGCGGACGAATGTTTCGAAGCGTTTGTATACATCCGCATAATATTCCGGGCTCATATGCCCGCCGCAGGCCCAGTTCTCGTTGCCAATTCCCATGAACTCGACCTTCCACGGCTGATCACGACCGTTTTCGCGTCGCCAGTTAGCCATCGGTGATTCACCGCTGAAGGTCATGTATTCGACCCATTCGCTGACTTCCCGTGGAGTACCAGAGCCAACGTTTGCGGCAATATAGGCAGATGCTCCAAGCTGCTCGCAAAGATCTAAAAACTCATGGGTACCGAAGGAGTTGTCCTCTACCACACCACCCCAACCGGCATTAACCATACGCTTGCGATCAGTCCCAACGCCGTCTTTCCAATTATAATATTCGGCGAAGCATCCTCCTGGCCAGCGTAATACCGGTACCTGGATATGCCGCAATGCCTCTACAACATCGTTACGTATTCCACGGGTATTGGCGATGGGACTGTTCTCACCAACATATAAGCCGTTATAAATGCCACGGCCTAAATGCTCTGAGAAGTGACCGTATATGTTTTTGTTAATTTTGGAATACTTTCGACCTGCGTTTATAAACAATAGAACCATGAATATCCTCTCCCATTTGCTAGGATGATGTTGCTTTTATTTTTTAATATAGCGCTTTCATTTAGCTGAATGCAAACTAAAAACAGCATAATCGCGCGATTGTAAACAAATGATAAGATAGTTGAAAATGGTTAGGGGCATTGCCATTCATGAAGTAGACGAATGATAAGCATGTCATAACTTGAGAATAGCGAATTCATAAATTTGGAGATATAGTTTAGTTGTTACTGAATGCTTAACTATTAAAAGGGGGCTATAAGTGTGAAAAGTAGTAATTTATCTAAAACAGCTGCTATTTTAAGTCTTTTGCTGCTGTCAACGGGAGTTTTATCAGCATGTAGTGCCAATTCAGAGAGCAATAAATCGACAAGCAGTCCAGCAGGAAGCAACGCAGTAAGTGAGTCAAATGGAGAGGTTTCAGGAGATAAGGAACCTTTAGGGAAATATGATAAAGCGCTTACAATAAGATTTGCCCGTGATGTGGATAATGATATGCAGGATAACATCATTCCTAAAACACCGGGAGAGACAGTAGCGGACAATCGCTGGCTTAAGGCGTATTCGGAAAAGCTGGGGATTGATGTTAAATACGATTGGACGGTAAAAGGCGGTGATGCCTACACTCAAAAAATTAACGTTACATTGGCATCAGGCGAAATCCCTGACATGCTTCGCGTAACGGGCTCTCAGATGAAGCAATTGGCCGATGCCGATATGATAGAGGATCTGACACCATATTGGGATGCTTATGCTTCCGATCTTCTGAAGGAGTCATACGCGGTTCAAGGGCCTGCTGCACTCAATGCTACATTAATTGATGGGAAAATGATGGGAATGGGTCCTGCAGAGGTTTATGGCGATGGCACTTTCCTATGGCTTCGCACCGACTGGCTTGAAAATTTGGGAATAGAAGCGCCTAAAACAATGGACGATGTCTTAGCCATCAGTAAAGCATTCACAACTCAAGATCCGGATAAAAATAATGTAAATGATACGTATGGTCTCGCTATGACAAAAGATCTATACGGCGGTGCAATGGGATTAGAAGGCTTCTTCACCGGATACCATGCTTACCCTAATATGTGGATAGAGGATGGTTCAGGTAATTTAGTATGGGGCAGTACGCTTCCAGAAGTAAAGGAAGCTTTGAAAGCGCTCTCTACAATGTATAAGGACGGCGAGATTGATAAGGAATTTGGTGTAAAGGATGGCGGCAAGGTAGCGGAAACGATTGCAGCTGGCAAGGTTGGCATGGAGTTCGGCGCGCAATGGAACCCGATGTATCCGCTGATTAGCAACTATCAGAACGATCCAACAGCAAATTGGGAAGGATATGCCTTGGTTTCCATAGATGGCAAGCCTGCTCTTTCACCTCAGAATTTTGGAGCCTCCGAGTTCTGGGTTGTGAGAAAAGGTTTCTCGAACCCGGAAGCATTGATCAAAATGTTCAATCTCCACATGGAGCTAAACTGGGGGAAAACAGGCGATTTTGATCACTACTATATGCCTGCTGCAAATGACAGCGTAGGGGTGTGGAAGTATTCACCGGTTCAACCGTATCCGCCATTTAAAAATCTGAATGCATTTAAAGAGATTGCGGCAGCTCGCTCCAATCAAACCCTGGATCAGCTGACTGGTGAAGCGAAATCTATTCAAAACAACATTAAGGCGTTTGAAAATGGCGATACCTCGCAATGGGGCTGGCCTAAAATATATGGCGAGAACGGGGTATATCGACATAGCGTTGACTACGTAGCTAACGATCAATTTAAGCTGGAGTCCTTCGCAGGCTCGCCAACCAAAACGATGGCGGAAAAACAGTCCACGCTGAAGTCTTTGGAAAAGGAAGTATTCGTGAAGCTTATTATGGGGGCTGCCCCAATTGACGAGTTCGACAAGTTTGTGGAGAACTGGAATAAGCTTGGCGGTGCCGATATGACTAAAGAAGTCAATGAATGGTATGCTTCTGTGAAACAATAATCGCAACAAAGAGAAAGGATGCTAGACTTTTTAGAGAGTGTCCTTTCTCTTATTATTCCTAATCCTAGCAAAGAAACAGGGTGAATCGTATGTTACGAAAAAGATGGACAAGGGAAATACCACTGCATTTAATTATATTGCCGGGATTTCTTTTCTTAATTGTCTTTAGCTATCTCCCTATTGGAGGTATCATCATTGCTTTCCAGAAGTTTATTCCAGCCAAAGGCTTGTTTGGCGATCAGCAATGGGTGGGACTGAGCAATTTTCAGTACGTATTGGAACTGCCCAATTTCAGCAGCATTATGTGGAATACATTTTACATTGCGGTCATGAAAATTATTTTGGGACTTTTTGTACCTATTGTGATTGCGATTCTGTTAAACGAAGTCAAGCATGCCGGTATGAAAAGAGGAGTTCAGACGGCTATTTATTTGCCCCACTTTTTATCATGGGTTGTATTAGGCGGCATCTTTATAGAAATTTTATCGCCTACTGATGGATTGGTGAATAAAGTCATTCAGCTGTTTGGCTTTGAACCTATCTTTTTCCTTGGAGATAACAAATGGTTTCCTATAACTATGATATT
Source organism: Paenibacillus sp. KS-LC4 (assembly GCF_036894955.1). Taxonomy (NCBI): domain Bacteria; kingdom Bacillati; phylum Bacillota; class Bacilli; order Caryophanales; family Paenibacillaceae; genus Paenibacillus; species Paenibacillus sp. KS-LC4. The sequence continues at coordinate 2,308,094 of NZ_CP145905.1, forward strand.
GTCTGATTCATGGAAGGAGTTTGGTTATGGTACGATCATCTATCTGGCGGCGATTACAGGCATTAACCCGGATTTATATGAAGCGGCACAGATCGACGGAGCTAATCGTTGGAAACAGACCCTGAATGTGACGCTTCCGGGTATGAAGATGGTAATCGTTTTACTAATGGTTCTTAATTTAGGCAATTTGCTGAATGCCGGCTTTGATCAGATTTTCAATATGTACAGCCCAATGGTATACGAAAGTGGAGATATTCTTGATACCTTTGTATATCGCATCGGTTTATTGGATGCCCAATTCGGTATAGCTACAGCGGTGGGATTATTTAAGTCTGTTGTAGCCCTTATACTCGTATCTGTGTCATATTTCATCGCCTATAAGGTTGCGGATTATAGGATTTTCTAGGGGGAGCTATTATGCCTGTACACAAGAAGAACGACTGGTTTGCTATATTTAATTATTGCTTTCTCGCGTTAGTTGCATTGCTCTGTTTGATTCCGATGATTCACATATTGGCCGTTTCCTTCAGCTCTAGCGCCGTTGCGGCAACTGGTAAGGTAACTTTGTGGCCCAAGGATTTTACATTAGCCTCCTACGAATTTGTGGCGCAGCGGGCAGCCTTCTGGAAATCCATGATTATATCTTTGCAGCGTATCCTTTTTGGAGGCGCTATTAATCTCTTGCTCACCATAATGGTAGCCTATCCGCTCTCTAAGGAAAATGGCGAATTCCGCTTTCGCAGCTTTTACTCATGGAGCTTCTTCATTACTATGATATTTGGCGCGGGTCTAATTCCTACCTATATGGTCATCAGACAGCTTGGGTTGATGGATACCATTTGGGCGCTCGTTCTGCCGACCGCAGTACCCGTATTTAGCGTTATTCTGCTATTGAATTTTTTCCGGATGATTCCGAAGGAATTAAGCGAGTCAGCCTATATGGACGGCGCTGGACATTGGATAACGCTATGGCGCATTTATGTTCCGGTTTCCTTGCCTGCCTTAGCGACAATTTTGTTGTTTTCACTTGTCGGCCACTGGAACAGCTGGTTTGATGGATTAATTTATATGAATAACCCCAGCAATTATCCCGTGCAAAGCTACATTCAGACGATTGTAGTTCAACGCTCCTTCAGCACGATGACACCTGAGGAAGCGAAGCTAATGGCAAGCATATCGGATAAAACGATGCGCTCTGCCCAAATTTTTCTAGGGGCGCTGCCCATTATTTGCGTATACCCGTTCCTTCAACGATTTTTTGTAAAAGGGATGGTATTGGGAAGTGTTAAAGGGTAGTATGGAAGATAATAGCGTATAAACAGGATAAACTTTAAACAAATAAGGGAGGAGGTTCATATCAGAGGCAGTATATTCGCGAGGTTGGTTGCGACATTTTTAATGGCGATCCTACTTATCATCCTTCTGGGGATTTATATGTATAATTGGAGCCTAAACACAGTAAAGAATGAAATTATAAATTCCTCGACTGCACAAGTATCGTTTTATCTTGAAAGTCTGGAAGATGAGGTAGAACGTATAAAAATATTGCAATACGATAGTCTTAACGATGAATATCTAGCTAAGCTGGCCATCCGCCATTCGATTATGAATGAATATGACACAGTGGAAAGCATGAGAAAGCTGCAACAGCGACTGGTTACCATCCATAATAGCAGCTCCTATATCGCTAACGTAAGTGTGCATATTCTCTCTATTCAAAAAACGATATCCTCCACCACCTCCGTAAGTCCTATTGATATGGATAAATTCGAGCACCTCAGGGTGCCGGAGGGGGAGAAGGGGGCACAACTGGTGAAGTATAAAGACAAACTCTACTTGACCACTCTTCACGCTGGAAAAGCGGGAATTTCCCAAATGTACTTGATTGAGGTGGAGATCAATACGACCGCATTGCAAGAAGCATTAGGGCAGTTCCGCACGTATGCCGATAGCGGCACCTTCTTAATCGATCTGACCCACAATGTGGTCATACCTGGAAAAGGAAATAATGATGCGGTATTGCTGGAGGATCTTACAGAAAACGATCTTAAGCTTGAAAGTGGAAACATTGGCTACAGCAAGATTAATGGGCAAAATATTTATGTAGTTTCCGTGAAGTCAAACTACCTGAACATGCTTTTGCTGCGTTATATTCCGCAAAATTTGATTTTTGTCCCCGTTCAGAGCTTTTATATATGGTTATGGATATTTACAGGCGTGGGATTGATGATCATTGTTCTCTACTTCGTATACACGTATAATTTGATTCATAAGCCAATGAGAAAGCTCGTGGGGTCTTTTCGACAAGTAGAGAGCGGCAACTTCAACGTGCATATTCCAGTAAATAAAAAAAACGAGTTTGGTTATTTATACAAAGGCTTTAATTCTATGGTTCAAAATGTATCTGCCTTAATTGATCAGGTATACAAGCAGAAGATTCTCAATCAGAAGGCAGAGCTAAAGCAATTGCAGTCTCAGATCAGCCCGCATCTTCTTTATAACAGCTTGTTTTTAATTAATACGATGGCAAGGTTAGGGGATGAAAATTTAATTGCTTTTACGAAGCTTTTAGGTGATTATTTCCAGTTTGTTACAAGGAATGCTTCGGATTATTTGCCCTTATATCAGGAAGTGGAGCATGCACGAACGTATACCGATATTCAGCTCATGCGTTTTCCTAGCAGACTGACGATCCATTTCGAAGATTGTCCGGATGCGGTCAGGGATATACAGGTACCTAGACTGATTATTCAGCCAATCATTGAAAATGCATTTAAGTATGCTGTGGAAAAAACGAAAGACAAGGGAATCGTTTCGATAAGCTTTCGTCTCGATGATCGCGCCTTGCGTATTATTGTTGAAGATAATGGAGCTCATTTATCGGATGAAACACTGGTATCCGTGCATAAGCTTTTTTACGATAACACCAATATTGAGACCTCAGGTCTAATTAACATTCATAGACGAATCCGGTTGATTTACGGCGACGAAAACGGATTGAGCCTAGAGCGAAGCTCTATGGGCGGTTTAAAGGTGACGTTGCGACTTAACCCGAAGGCGGGGGTTTGAGCATGTACAGACTCTTAATTGTAGACAATGAAGAAATGATTGTGAATCATCTTTATGAAATTTTTCGCGGCATGACTCATTTGGACCTTGATGTTTATAAGGCCTATAGTGGAGAAGAAGCGATTGAGTGGCTCAATCGAACAAGAATTGATATTGTACTGACCGATATTGATATGCCTGTTTTAAACGGCATGCAGCTAATGGAGGAAATTTTTCGAAGCTGGCCCCAATGCAAAGTTATTTTTTTGACCGGCCACAGTGAATTTGAATACGTATACAAAGCCATTCAGCATCGGAACGTCAGCTTTATTCTTAAGGCGGAAGACATTGATAAAGTGATTCAGGTTGTAGAAGAAACCGTAGCAAAAATTCGTAAAGAAATAAAGACGGAAGATTTAATTCGAAATGCAAAAGAGCAAGTCCACATGGCGCTAGATTTGTTTCAAGAAAATTATTTGCTATGTATTCTAAAAGGGAATCAAACGGTACAAATCAGCAAGGAGCAGTTTGAACAGCTATCCATTCCGATTAATGTGCAATGGCCCGTCACTTTAGTATTAGGCAAAATTGATAAGTGGCCTGAGGTCAGCGACTACATGCAGCAAATGCAGCAGATCTATTCTGTTCGTCAAATTATTCAAAGGTATTTGTCTACGCATGTGAACATTGCCATTGTTTTAGATGAAAATCATCGGTTTGTCATTTTTGTCCAGCCTAAAGAATCATTATCCATCACCTTTCCGGCAAATGCGGATATGATTGAGCATTATTTCAATAAAACGGTTTCGTTCCTTAAAGGCATATTGGAGGTTATACAGTCAGCTTGTCAGGAGAACATCGGTATGCCTGTCAGCTTTACTGTCGGCAGTAAAGCAAGCTGGTGGGATTCTGTGTCCAGTCAGTATCACTCGCTGCACCATTTGCTAAACTATCGGATAGGCATTGAGAATACGATTCTTTTAGTTGACAGTGAGATCAATGATGATAGGAGCAATGAGGCTGACCCGGTTGAGACTTATGAAGAAGAATTCGATGAAGGAGAGAAGCTGGTAACAGCGCTCAAGCTAAAAAATCTTTCGGTTATCGAGCAGCATCTGGAGTCGGGGAATAAGGAGAAGTATTTTGAAGCTCTGGAGCAGCTGCTGGTTCCTTTAAGAGGCATTCGCAGTAAAAACAACGTCAATGCACAGGAGGTCTATTACACCGTAGCTCTTTATCTGATGTCATATATAAACAGATGGGGGCTGAATATGAAGGTAGCCAGTCAAATGGGACAAACACAGCTGATGCGAATTGATTTTTTCGATACGTGGAACGCTGCGGCGTTGTATTTGACGGAATTATCTTCTGTGCTTTTTAATATGCAAAAGGTGGATCAGAAGAAGCGGGCAGACAATATGATCGAATACTTAAAGGGATTTATTAGAAATCATTTAGACGAGGATTTGTCACTGGTCAGATTGGCGGAACAAGTGCATCTGAATCCATCGTATTTGTCACGCATCTACAAACAGGAGACGGGGAGAAATCTGACGGAGTTTATTGATTCCACTCGGTTAATTCAAGCAAAGGAACTGCTCAAGAGTGAAAATATTAAAATAAGCGATATTGCCCGGCGTGTAGGGTATGAATCAGCTACATCCTTTACCCGCTTTTTTAAAAAAGCAACCGGACATTCGCCACAGGAATACAGAGAAAAGTATATTTTACGAATGCCGTAAATGTCAAAATCAGCTCGGTGATTGCCCCTATGAAGGGGCTTTTTTTCATAATAGCACGCTTGCTGCCCTTCGCTGGCCAGCAAGCGTGCTCACATAGATTTGCGATATTCGTTGGGAGACATGCCGGAGGCGTTGCGGAACAGCTTAATAAAGTAGCTGGTATGCTCATAGCCTAGCTGCTCCGCGATTTCGACCACGGTCATGTCGGATTGATTCAATAGCTCCTTTGCCTTCTCCATCTTCGTCCGCGTGACAAATTCGACGAAGGTTTCCCCGGTTTCCTGCTTGAAAATACGGCTGAAATGCGAAGGATTCAAATTCAACCGATGGGCCATTTCATCCATGGCGATTTTCTCCCCGATATGGGTTTGAATGTAGCGTTGGGCTTCAGCGATCTCCCTCCGTACCGTATGGTCGCGCAGCATCTGAATATCGGCAGCCTTCTCTTCGAGAAAAATTTGCAGCCATTCCAATAGATGCTTCAGCGTTTCAATAGAAGCAATTTGCTGCTGCTGCTGCTCACTATTGAAGTTGATCACGAAGTTTTGCATTACCGTATATTTGAGCTCAAGCTCCAATGCCATTTTTAGTACCCAGCTTTTCACAGATTCGACCGGATATACCCCATCTTGAATGAAGGCTCCCCATCGCGTGACCGTAGCTGAAATGAGCGCCTTTTCTCCCCCAAGCATACTGTCCTTCAGCTCCTGAAAGGCCTTGGCATAATGCAGAAACAAATCCTCCTTCGTCGTTTGGAGCGGCTGCAGCTCTGCATAGACGAGCTCTCCTGCATAGAATCGGAACAGCTTCACATTCATTAAGTCCTGTAATTGCTTCTTCAATTGTTGGAAATCTTGAGCTACATCACCGCGATAGAAGGATATCCCAATTCCGAGGTGTCGGTGCACTAATTGTTGAACACGCTTTAGCTCCGTTCGGATATCCTCATGAAGATTGCGTTTTAGTGTGGTCGGGAAAGGAAACAGCAGGAAGTATTGGCGTTCGTTCGGTACAAGCAAAATAACACCTTCGTATTGAACGACTTCCTGCAAGGCGTTGTCGATGACGAATTGCATATTCATGGCTCCGCCAAACCGACTTTCAAGCTCGAATGAGCGCTCCGGCAGTACCGCAACAGGCAGGTAGGGCATGCCATCACGGAGATGAATGCCCATTCGCTCGGCCTCGTCATTCCACTCCGCTTCGTTCCATATGGGCTGCTCCAGCAGCTTGCGAATGAATCGGGTATGAATGACGGATAAATTTTGCTGCACGACGTTTTGCAACTGGAGACGGCTGATCTCAGCCTGCTTCTCTTCAGCTAACGTGCATGCAAGCTGCTCCAAAACCGTAACGACATGCTCCATGCGAAGGCTTTCCTTTAAGATATAATCATTGACGTTAAGCTTAACAGCTCTTTGGGCATATTGAAAATCCTCATGACAGGATAAAATAATCGTTTTCAAACGAGGATTCGCTTCGCGCGCCTTCTCGATGAGAGCAAGACCGTCCATCACGGGCATGCCAATATCCGTTATGAGAATATCGGGTTGTTGGTTTTGACAGGCTTCCCATGCTTCACCTCCGTTGGAGCAGAGTGCGGAAAGCTCAAAGCCAAGCTTGGTCCAAGGTATGATATGACTTAAATAATCCAGCACCGGGTAATGGTCGTCTGCAATAATGACTTTAAACATGGTGTTCACCTACCTCTACAGATTCAGCTGGCTCAGCAGCAGGAAAGAGTAAAACGATGGTTGTTCGTTTGCCATACACGCTATCAATGTCCATCTCAAACTGGTCACTGTATAAGAGCTTCAAACGGCTGTACACATTAAATAATCCGATTCCCGAGGCGACTGCTCGTTCCTCCGCAATCATTTGCTCAATGACGTCCCGTTTTTGAACATTGAAGCGACTTTTCAAATGCCGAAGCGTTTCCGGTGTCATGCCTAGACCATTGTCTTCGATTGTAATACGCAGCATATGGGCATCTGTCGCTACCTTAATCGTAATGATACCACCGCTCTGCGTAAATCCATGCTTATAAGCATTTTCGATAATGGGCTGCAAAATAAATCGAGGTACGGTTATCGTTAGCGGGTCTGGCTGAATGTCCAGGTGACACTCCGTCGGGAATCTCATCGTATATTTCATTAAATCAATATACTGCATCGTCGTTTCGATCTCGGCATACAGCGTTACGAATTCATTTTGCCTCATTAAGCTTGCCCGCAGCAGTGAGGCTAAGGAGCCGACAACATGGGCGGTGTCTTCATCATGCTTCATTAATAGCTTCAAGCGTATGGAGCTTAGGATATTGAACAAAAAGTGCGGATGTACTTGCGCCTGCAGCATCGCCATTTCCGCTTGCCTCTTTAATTGTTGCTCGATCTCTACCTGCTGGAGCATCTGCTGAATCCGATCCAGCATCGTGTCGAAGGAGCGTCCCAAACGCCCAATTTCGTCACGGCCGCGAATATTGGAGCGATAGTGCAAATCCCCTGCTTCTACCTTCTTTACGGCCTCGCCCAGCAATCGAACCGGTTTCGTGAATCTACCCAATAGATAGGTCAAAGCAAATAAGAAAAAAACGGCAAACAACGATTGGAGCAATAAGGCAGGCTGATAGAAGGTATTTAATTTACCGGTAAGCTGCTCATAAGGCGCCAAGCTGACGAGTCTCCAGTCCGCATAACGCAGTGGAAGCGAAAGATGAATTTGATTTTCTCCACGCAGCTGAATAAAGCTTGGTGAAGAGCTTGCCTCCTCGTTCATAATCGTGTCGAAGGACTGTCCTATGATGTCAGCGTTCCGATTGGATAAAATGATATTCTCGTCACTCAGCAGGTAAACATCCTCTTCCAGATCAGCGAACAGATCCCGAATGGAATCTTCCGTTCGACTGACAATTAGATAGGCAAAGGGGGCTTGATTAATAGCCTCCGTTAATGCCCGAGCGGTCAAATAAACATAGCCTTGATCATGATTCAGCGGCGGCAAGTAGTTCCGCAATCCACCCAAAAACAACGTCTCGTAGGCCGTCAGTCGGGATGCTCTGCCAAACCAGTCTTGCTGCGCAAATTGCTGAGGCTCGAAATCATAAAAGGAATAATCGGAATAAGCACGGCCATCCCTTGTCAGCAAAGTTAGCCGTAAATCCGGCTTCTCTCCCGCAATTTGCTCTAACCGTGTCGTTAGCTGTCTGGCCGCACTTGGATGATCCCGGGCTTCCTCCAGCAAGGTTTTAATCTCGGGATCGAATTGGACGAAGTTTGAGATGGACACAAGCTCCTCCATAATGGCATTGGCTTGAGATTGCACAATGGCAAGAGATTGCGTTGCTTTCTCAAGGGTATGCTCTCGAATAATTAACTTAGAGTAGTAGCTGCTAATATACAGCATAGCTACCGTAGGCAATACCAGACAGGCAATCGATGTCAGAATTAGCTTTTGCCGCAAGGATAAATGCTTTAGCTTTAATATAACACGCATGATATTGTGTCACCCCTCGTTGCCATTCTTCTTTATAAAGCAATACTACAGCATGCGGATGAACGATTCATTCAACATTTTTTGCAATGAAGGAAAAAATATCGCAAAACTTTTTTGTTTTAGAAAAAATCGTTGCATGTTTGCCTGGAACGCGCCACCTATAATGAGGAAGACAGAGAGGACAGTGAGGTGGCAAATTTGGAGCAGACAAAGAGAAGTGGTTTGGATCAGGGGGCAAAAACAGGCAAGACACTCCGAATCCGCAAGCAAGGGTTTTACGACATGCTTAATGGTTATTTATTTATTTCGCCCATGTTGGTATTGACTATGACGCTGGTCGTAATTCCGATCATTTTGTCAGGGCTAATCAGTTTTACCGAGTGGAACTTCATCGCAGGGCTTGATGGGCTAAACTTTATCGGCTTTGAGAATTATGACAAATTGCTGCATGATGAAGGGTTCCATCGTGCGCTTCGGAACAATGTCATTATGATTGCGGTCGTGCCCGTATCGATGTTTTTCGCGCTGGTGCTTGCGGCTTTGATTAACACAGCGACCTACTTTAAAGATTTCTTCAAAGTTATCTACTTTATGCCTTTTATTTCAAGCTTCGTCGCAATCGCTTTATTATGGCGAGTATTATTTCATCCCAACAGCGGACCGATTAACGGATTTTTGCGAGCGATAGGCATTGAGAATCCGCCGCTTTGGCTGGCGGACCCGCAATTCGCGCTGATTGCCGTCATGATTATTATGGTGTGGACTTCGCTTGGTTTTAATATGGTCATTTATTTGGCAGGCTTGCAGGGGATACCGAAGGATATTTACGAGGCGGCCGATGTAGATGGCGCTTCTCCTCTGAGGCAGTTTTTCACGATTACCTTGCCTATGCTTACTCCGACAACGTTCTTTTTGCTCATAACAGGAGTGGTTGGCTCGTTCAAGGTGTTCGATCTCATTATGGTGTTGACTAGCGGCGGCCCTGCCGGCTCTACCTCGGTTATCGTTTATTACCTTTACGAAGCGGCGTTTGTTAACCTGCAATCCGGTTATGCGTCTGCGATGGGTATCGTGCTGCTGCTCCTGATCTTATTCGTGACGCTAATTCAATGGATAGGTCAGAAGAAATGGGTAAATTACTAGGGGGAATACACATATGCAATCCGTCAGCGTGAGCCGTCTGATCATCACGGCTCTAATGGGAATCGTCGGGATATTTTTTATCCTCCCATTCATTTGGATGTTATCGGCCTCGTTCAAGCCTGAACTTGATGTCATGACCTATCCCATACAATGGATTCCAAAAACATGGTATATGATAGAAAATTACACACAGGTCTGGTCGGGTGCTGTTCCTTTCACGCTTTATTACTTAAACAGCATTAAAGTGACACTAATGGCTACTGCCCTGTCATTAATCATTTCGGCTATGGCCGCTTATGGATTTTCCAAGGTGATCTTCAAAGGCCGGGAAGCTATGTTTATCTTAGTGCTCGCTACTTACATGATTCCGTCTCAGGCCATCCTTGTGCCGCAGTTTATGATGTTTCGCTGGCTTGGCCTGTTCGATAGCCATTTCGGTCTTGTGCTGCTTGCGGCATCGGGAGTATTAGGCACGTTTTTGCTGCGCCAGTTTTTTATGAGCGTCCATAATGAGATTATCGAATCTGCGCGAATCGACGGCGCGAATCACTGGATTATTTTCTTCCGAATCGGGCTGCCGTTAGTTAAGCCTGCGCTCGCGACTTATATGATTTTGCGATTCATTTGGACATGGAACGATTATCAGAATCCTCTCATTTTCCTGCGCTCTGAAGCCTTGTTCACGCTTCAGCTGGGAATTCGGAAGTTTGCCGATTTTAATGGAGAGTTTTATTCGCTTATGATGGCGGGTGCCGTCTCTGCGATCTTACCACTGTTGATCATCTTCATTGTAGGCCAGAAACAAGTTATTGAAGGCGTGGCCTCAGGAAGTGTCAAAGGATAGATAACGATTATTCAAGGGGGAATTTCAATGTTAAAGAAAAAATGGATTCAAGTGACTGCCGCTTCAGTTTTGGTTGCGCTTGCAGCATCAGCATGCTCAACGGCAGGCGGCAATAATACGGCGGCGGAGACGGGAGGCAAGAACTCTTCAGACGGGGCAGTCACCACCATTAAATTGCATACTTGGTACCCAAAGAAAGCTGATAATTGGGATATCGTAATCGAGGAGTTCGAGAAGAAGCATCCAGAGATCAAGGTGGAATTCAACTCCGCAGAGGACAATAACTCGAATGAATATTATAAAAAGCTGGATTTAGCTGCGGCCTCTGGCGATGATCTGGATGTTATTATGTTTAGCAATATGTCATTTCTCAGCCAGCGCGCCGAGCTAGGCCTATTGGAGCCAGTGGATACGTATATCGAGAAGGAAGGCTTCTCTCTAATGGACGAGTATTCCTCGGACACACGCATCAAGGATGTCACCTATGGCTTGCCAGGCAAGCTTGCTACACCTATGGTTTTCATCAATGAGAGCCGGCTCAAGGAAGCGGGACTGCAGCTCCCGAAGAATTGGACCTGGGATCAGTATATGGAGTATGCCAAGGCAATGACGACGACGGCAAACGGCAAAACGCAATACGGCACCTATTTCCACAGCTGGATTCAATTCGGTTATTTCATTCAGAATATGGGGCAATCGTCTACCGGAGCCAATCTCACGACGGACGATGGCTTGAAAGCAAACATTGATACACCGGGAATCAGGAAGTCATTGGAGGTTCGTCTTCAAGGGGAACGAGAAGGCTCTGCGACGCCATATTCGGAAATTGTAAGCCAAAAGCTGAATTACCGCCCTCAATACTTTAACCAAGATACGAGCATGATTACGATGGCATCATTTTTGGTGCCGGAAGCCGGGGGAACGGAGCAAGTACCTGCAACGTTCAAAACCGTGTTCGCACCACTTCCGACGATGAATGCAGGAGATCCGATCACAGGCAACGTCAGCGGCGACGTATTGGGCATATACAGCAAGTCCAAGCATAAGGATGCGGCTTACACCTTTATCCGCTGGTTCACAACGGAAGGAATCGTGCTGCAAGGCAAAAACTTCCCTTCATGGAAAAAAGCCGATCTGAACAAGGTTGTAGACAGCATCATTGCGGGCACGAAAACGCCTGAAAACATTGATAAGGAATCCTTAATGTATGTTCTCGAAAACACGAAGCAGACTACCCCAGCTGTCGCTGTTCCTTACCATGCAGAATTAGAGAAGGTATTCCTGGAGGAATTTGATAAAATGATGTTATCCGGCGTCGATATCGATACGACGATTCGCAATGCCGAAGAAAAGATTCAGAAAATTATTGATTCCAAGCAGTAAAAAAATGATGTGCAGCGCGGATCGTTATTCGCGCTGCACATTTATTATCCATTATGAGGAGTGATAAGGATGCTATACCCTATTAATACGTCTTCTCGCAGCGTTATCGACTTGTCCGGCATTTGGAATTTCAAAACAGATCCCGGAGTCGGTTTACGGGAAGGCTGGCACATGCAGCCGCTAAGCGACACGATTGCAATGGCTGTTCCGTCTTCTTATAACGATATCGGCGTTAACGCCGATATCCGAAATCATGTAGGATGGGTTTGGTACGAGCGGGAAATCATTATTCCGAAGACGCTGGCCTCGCAGCGAATCGTGCTTCGGTTCAGCTCGGCCACTCATGAAGCGAAGGTGTATGTGAATGGAACGCTGGCCGTAGAGCACACAGGCGGCTTTACACCGTTCGAGGTCGAACTTAACAGTCATCTGCTGCCGCATAAAAATAGGCTTACTGTCGCCGTCAATAATATTTTGGACGAATCGACGCTGCCCGTGGGACATTTCATGGAGCGCGAGATTGAAGGGGTGGGCAAGGTCGCTCGAAATAATCCCAATTTCGATTTCTTTAACTATGCGGGACTGCATCGTCCTGTGAAAATTTACACGACGCCTTACAGCTTTATACAAGATGTACAGATTACATCTAGCGTCAAGGCTGACGGCTCCGCGGAAGTGAGCTGCAAGGTTGACAGCACCGGAGAGTCCGACGTGCGTATCAGCATTCTGGATGAAGCGGGAAGCATCGTTGCCCAAGGAGAAGGAGCACAAGGGAGCTTCCTGCTGGCGGAGGCTAAGCTTTGGGAGCCTATGAATGCTTATTTGTACACGTTAAAGGTGGAGCTGGTTCAAGGAGGAGAAAGCATTGATGAGTATGATCAGCCCTTCGGCATCCGAACTGTCGAAGTGGCGGGCGGCAAATTCCTGATCAATGGCAAGCCGTTCTACTTCAAGGGCTTCGGCAAGCACGAGGATTCGCCGATTCATGGACGTGGCATTAACGAGGCGGCCAATGTCATGGACTTTCGTTTAATGAAGTGGATGGGTGCCAACTCGTTCCGTACATCCCATTATCCTTATTCGGAAGAAATTATGAGACTGGCTGACAGGGAAGGCTTCGTCGTGATCGACGAGGTGGCTGCCGTCGGTCTGCATTTGAATTTTATTCCAACGCTGACGGGTGGAAAGCGACGGGAAACGTGGAAAGAGCTGAGAACCTATGAAGCGCATCGGGAAGCCATTCGCGAGCTAATTGCGAGAGATAAGAATCATGCATGCGTTGTGATGTGGTCTATCGCCAATGAGCCGGCGACTTCTGAGGAAGGCGCGCGCGAGTACTTCGAGCCGCTAATTCGCTATGCGAAGGAATGTGACCCGCAAGGACGTCCCGTCACAGTGGTAACGCTTCAGGAAGGGAGCCCGGAGCATTGCAAGGTATCGGATCTGGTAGATGTTCTCTGCTTGAATCGGTATTACGGCTGGTACGTTGAAGGCGGGGAATGGGCTATTGCAAAATCGAGACTTCGCAAGGAGCTCCAAGGCTGGATGGAGCGTTGCCCAGAGAAGCCAATCATTATGACGGAATATGGCGCGGATACGATCGCAGGCTTCCATGATGTTGATCCCGTCATGTTTACCGAGGAATTTCAGACCGAATTTTTACGGGCGAATCATGAGATGTTCGACGAGTGCAGCCATTTTGTCGGCGAGCATGTATGGAACTTTGCCGATTTCAACACCAGTCAGGGCATCTTCCGCGTTCAAGGCAATAAAAAAGGGGTATTTACGCGTGACCGCAAGCCAAAATTAGCAGCACACGAGCTGAAGAAACGCTGGGAAGCCATTCCAGACTATTATTATAAGGGTTAGCCCGTTTTCCAGTCCTAATTTTTAATACTTTGATGATTCATCACACCCTATATATGGTTAAGCTGCATCTATCATTTTGTGGATGTTTGCTTTACTCTCGAAAATGTGTTCGCCAAGCTTGCCTTGACATATGGCATTTAGAAGAAAGGTAAGGGTCCATATCTTGTTTGTTCGTGAGTCTCCGCGCACCGATAGGGTCGATGCGCGGAGGCTTTTTGTCGTGTGGCGGCGAGGGAAGCGATTGTTGTGACATGTGTACAAGGCAATTGTATTCAACCCAAATTCAAGGGGAAATTGCACGTCTCTTTTTGGTAAGTATTGAAAAATGAAATTTACAAACGAAAAATATGATATTTTCAGGAACACTATTAATATAAAAACATTTAGTTAATTCGAAAAATGTTTAAGGTCGAATTAGAATTTGCGTAATAGAACTTATAATACCGATAGTTCCTGCTATTATCAGGATAATAGATGTTTTCTTTTGTGAGGTATCTGTAATTAATTTGAAGACACCTAATCCCACAAGAACAACAGCTATAAATAAATTAATGTATACAAGCCAGATGCTCATTTTAATACCTCCAAGCTTCAAAGATCTTATGAACGTGCCCAAACATAGTAGACAGGAGGAGCATATAAACCTCTAAAATAGATTCCTTTGAATCCACCTAAACTGTCTGCTAAACCGATTGCTGCAAAGCTAAAACTGTTAAGGAAGAGGGTAAGAAACAGAACTCTCTATATGGTAACAGATTATGGATAAAGTGTGGTATATTAGCTATGAACCTTCAAAAAAGCTGTTTTTAACCATAGAGAGATTTATAGTGGAGATCGAAACTTTTATACCGAAATCCAAGAGGATGGTGTGTATGGGTGGAAAAGAGTATGAGGGATCAGCAGCGATTGAACGCGGTCATAGCATTTGCAGACCATGTGCTTAAGGAGGGAAGGGGCCGCAGCGGATGGGAGGCTAGCCCGTTGCTTGCAGACGGAATTGACGTCAGGACAAAGGAGCCTGTCACCTGGCGATTTCCCGGAGGGCGCGAGGTGGTGATGTCCAATTTGGCGAGCCAGCAAAATCTTTTTCGCACCTTTGTTGGGCTGTCGAGGCTTACAGGCGATGCGCAGTATGAAACGGCTGCTAAATTAGCGATTAAATTTCACTTTGATCAGCTTCAAAGCCCGTGCGGCCTGCTGCAATGGGGCGGGCATCGCCTGATTGATTTGAAAACGCTGAAAGTTGCCGGAGCGGAGGAAAAAAACGGAATGGTGCATGAGCTGAAAAACCATTTTCCGTATTATGAGCTCATGTACGAGGTTGATCCAGCAGCTACCATCCGCTACATTAGAGCGTTATGGAATGCACATGTATTCAACTGGAGCACCCTCGAAATTAGCAGACACGGCAGCTTCGGCTTGAAAAGCAGCAGGCTGTGGGCACACGAATTTCGGGATGCCGAGCCGTTTGCAGAGGTAAGCGGGCTGTCTTTTCTGAACGCGGGAAATGATCTAATCTATGCGGCAGGGATGCTGTACAAGCTGGCGGGCGAGAAGGGAGCTCTGCTCTGGCTGAAGAGGCTTGCCCGCCAATATAACAAGGCGAGAAATGTGGATACAGGCTTAGGTGCCTATCAATTCAATCAAGCGAGAAAAGTGTATGCTACAAATGACGACAGCAATACGCATTCCCGCTTCGGGGACAGGGCTGGGCGGCAATTCGGTCCCGAGTTTGGAGACGCAGCTTTGGAAGGCAAAATGCTGCTGGAAGCGCAGGCCACTACCGTCTACTATGAAAATACATTGATGCAGCTCCAGCTTGTAAGCACGATTGGGGATGCTGTAAAGGAGCTGGCTCAATGGTCAAGGCAAGGGCTCGGCGCTTTTTTGAAATACGGCTACCTTGCGGAACAGAATACGTTTAAGCCGATGCTTACCGACAGTACGGATTTATCGGGATACGTCCTTAAACGGGACGGCTATTATGGAGATAAAGGCACCCTCATTAGCCAGTTTCCCGCTACTAGCAAATTTTTGCTTTCTTATGTAAGGACGTTTATACAAACGGGCGACGAAAGCCTATGGGAAGCAGCAAGAAGCATCGCCAAGGGGAATGGACTTGGGGACATCGGCCGCGAGCCTGGCGTGGGTGCTGCTCTGGATTTCAGGGCGCCATGCGACGATGCAAGAGCGCTTTATGCGATGCTTGATGTGTATTCGAAATTCGGACATGCAGAGTACTTGGAAATGGCTAGAACAATAGGCGATAATATCGTCAGCAAAAAATTTCATTTCGGCTATTTTCTGCCGGCAAGCAACTGCAAGTATGCGAGCTTTGATGCAGCCGAACCGCTTGCCCTTCTTGCTCTGCATGCTGCAATTGAGGCAAAGCAGCAATATGTTCCCGCTTTCATTGATGGGAAAGGATTTTTTCATGCCAATATGCAAGCTTTGGATGGCACCATCAAGACATGGAAGTCCCCCCAGCTGTACAAGGTAACGATCTGAGCTTATTGCTCGACCAATTCTATAATGCCCATATTATTTTTGTACAAAAAAACGACCTTCTTATTGCTGATAGCCGGAGCCTCCAAAGCCTCGGCTATGACTATATAGCCAAGCTTCTTCAGTTGATCGGTCTTCTCCGACAGGTTCGACGTTTCATAGCAGAAATGATAGGGTGTGCTTCCAGCTTTTTTTAACAGATTTTTAACCGGGGACTGGTCATTAAGCGGACAGACCAGCTCCACTAGATAGGTACCGTTTTTAATAAATTGAATGACTATATTCCGGTGCTCATCCTGACATTTTTCACCCTCCACTTCGTATCCAAGGGCAATAAACTCCTGCAATGCCCTATCTATATCCTCTACGACGTAGCCTACATGATGCACCTTCATATGCTTCCACTCCTACTTTCGTTTATTTTCCATATTCATCCCTATACCAAAGACTTATGGGTCTCATAGCCCACTTCACAAATATAATATAATCCTCTAGCGTCAAATAAACAAGATAATTGACATCATCGACAAGAAAAGGGAATTCGTTGACAACGATTCGACAATCGTCTACGATAAAAATGGCTTTGTTGTAAAAAATTATAAACTTCCAGATGTAGCGGCTTAAAGCTAGAGAAGGCTGTAAAAATGCTATATTATTCCATGCAAGGGGAGAAGTTTCGTGAATATGACCAGTCGTGATTTAAATCTCGTATTTTCGGCAACGTTTACAGCAGAACCAGTCAGAAGGTCCCTAGTATTTTGGTTGGAGAAGCTAGGGATAAACGCTGCTATTCAATATGAGAATCAGGTGTTCAAGCAACTGCTCGATCCTTACAGCGCAATGCGCCAAAACAATGGGATCAACGTCATACTCATTCGTTTTGATGATTGGTTTAGGGTTGAGGATGGTTTGGAAACGGAGATCAGGAAAGATGCTTTATTGCAAACCAAAGTCGACCGAAACATCGTTGATCTGCTGAATGCTGTGAAAGCATCTGTAGAAGCGACATCAGCCATTCATATCGTATGCATTTGCCCTCCTTCGCCACTAATGGAATGGAGCACCGAAACGACTAGCGATTATATAGAGATAGAGAACCGATTATATCAAGGACTTCAGGGGCTGACCGGGGTTGTACCCGTTGCTTCTTCTGACATTCTGGAGCTATACCCCGTAGCGGATTACTATGATTTCCATTCGGATAAAATGGGCCATATTCCGTACAAACAGATCTTTTTTGATGCGCTCGGTACGGTCATTGCCAGAAAAATCTATTCGGCCACAAGCTTGCCTTATAAAGTCATTGTGTTGGATTGTGACCAGACGCTGTGGAAGGGTATTTGCGGCGAGGATGGAGTGGATGGAATCGAAGTGGACTCCTACAGAAAGCAGCTGCAGGCGTTTATGCTGGAGCAGCAGCGCTTAGGGATGCTCCTATGTTTTTGCAGCAAAAATAATGAAAGCGATATCATTGAGGCGCTGAAGCGTCCCGACATGTTGATCAAGCCCGAGCATATCGCGGCCTCCAGAGTCAACTGGGAGCGCAAATCAGATAATTTGGAAGCATTAGCTAGAGAGCTGAATCTGGGTCTCGACAGCTTCATCTTTATTGACGACAGCCCCGTCGAATGCATGGAGGTTAAAGCCCGCTGTCCTCAAGTTTTGACGTTATGCTTGCCTGAAAAAGACGAGGACATCCCGCTTTACTTAAGCAATATTTGGGCATTTGATCGTATAAATACGACTGCGGCAGATGCGAGTCGTACAGCATTGGTTAAGCAAAATACGGAGCGGAATAAGTTCCAGCAGGAAATGCTGTCCTACGAAGCTTTTATTAGCGGACTGGAGCTGAACGTCAGCATTTCTCCGCTAGGTGATGCAGAGCTGGCAAGAGCGGCTCAATTGACTCAAAGGGTGAATCAATTTAACTTTACTACGATTAGGTACTCGGAAGCGGAGCTTAAAAGGATCGGCAACGAGGACAATATGAGCTGCTTTACCGTAGCTGCCAGTGATAGATTTGGAGATTATGGAATAGTAGGCTTGGTTGTATGCCGCGAGCAGGGTTCAAAGCTTATCGTGGACAGCTTCCTGCTTAGCTGCAGAGCTTTAGGCAAAGGAATCGAGTATACCATGCTTGCGAAAATGGGCGAATTGGCTTCGGCCAAAGGTCTGGGCCAAGTGGACGTTGTTTTTGTTCCAACCGCCAAGAACGAGCCTGCCGCGCAGTTTTTAGACTTAATCGGAGCACAAAGCGCAGCAGCTTCGGCTGAAAATAAAGCATATTCGTTCACGGCTGCGTTTGCGAAAGCAATAGACTTTACGGCCTACCTGGAGCAAGCCGGCCGCATACGTGAGGAAGTTCATATAGCCGCGCAGCAGACGGCAAGCGGTGCTGATCCGATCATTTTAGAGATGCTGGACGATATTGGCAGGCATTTGAATACGTCGAGAAGCATACACGCCAAAGTGGAGGCGGCCTCGCAAGGCATAACTGGCGAGCGGGCGGAGTATGTAGCTCCAAGGAATGAATTCGAGAAAAAAATATTGAACATTTGGGAAGAGGTTTTAGTCATTGAGCAAATTGGAGTAATGGATAATTTGTTTGAGGTGGGCGGCGAATCCATTAAAGCGATTCAGATCTTGTCCAGAATTCGAGAGGAATTCGAAGTGGATTTGCCAATGACGGTACTGTTCGAAGGATCGCTTACCATTGCAGGACTCGCCGAGGCCGTCGAAACCAGCCTGCTCAGCAGCTTCGATGAGGACTCGATTGCGGAACAATTAGCGGCCTTGGAAAACCTGACGGAAGAAGAAATCGAGCAGCTGCTTCGGGAAGAGAGCGAGTGAGGCAGGGCATGAAGCTGTTGCTAGCACAAAATGCATCCTATTATCCTGCACTGGGCGGAGCCAATAAATCTAACCGAACGCTTATGGAAGCATTAAGCCGCTTAGGGCATGAGTGCCGCGTCGTTTCTACAGCCTTGGTCAATAGTGCCTCAGAACAAGACCAGCCGGGTGATGGTGAGATTGAGGTCATATCCTCAAGTCCCGAAGTGTCCGTCTTCCAGCTTAAAGGTGTTGCTGTTCATGCTGTGAAGGTGCGAGCAGCGATGGACAGCGCAAGGCTGAAAAACTATTTAATCAGGCAAATAGAGGACTTTGCTCCCGATAGAATTTTAATTTCTACGGAGGATGTGGGGCATGTACTGCTGGAGGCGGCTGTAAACCATGCAGCCTCCAAAGTCGTCTACCTCGCCAGAACAACGCTCTATCTGCCCTTTGGACCGGATTGTTTTATAGAGGCGCCGGATAAGACGGAGCTGCTGCGCAAAGCGGCAGCCATTGTTGTCGTAGGCGATTATCTCAAGGACTATATGTGGCAGTGGGCCAAGCTCAAAGCAGAGGTGCTGCCCATTTCCTTGTTTGGCGATGGGCCCTTTCCGAACTATGGTAATTTCGAGCAGGGCTATGTGGCCATGGTTAACCCGTGTGCTTACAAGGGGATATCCATTTTTCTAGAGCTGGCGCGCTCCTTTCCGGAGCTGTCATTTGCCGCCATCCCGACATGGGGGACGACCTCCGAAGATATGAAAGCGCTGCTGGAGCTCAAAAACGTTCGTATTTTTGATCCAGTAGACGATATGAACAAGCTTTTTTGCCAAACCCGCGTTATGCTCGTGCCGTCCCTATGGGCGGAGGCCAAATCAAGGACGATCGTTGAGGCTATGCTGCGAGGCATCCCTGTTCTGGCAAGCGACGTTGGAGGAAATCCAGAAGCCAAGCTGGGAGTAGAGTATGTGCTTCCAGTAAATCCAATTAAGGGCTACAAACAGGCTGTTGATGAACGCAGTCTGCCCGTATCGGACATACCAGAGCAGCCTATGCAGCCGTGGCAGGAGGCACTTGGACGATTATTGAGTGACAGGAAGCACTATGAGGATGTATCAAGGCGTTCACGGGAAGCGGCTCTGGATTATGTGGAAAATAGGGGAGGAAGCAGGCGTGTTGAAGCCTACTTGCTGAATTTGCAGGCTGCATCGGAAAATAGGCAGCAAACCGTCCTTGTCCCTGCTGCTAAAGAGAGCACCGTTGCCCAAATGACCGATAAGCTTACTCCTGCGCAGAAGGCGCTGCTTGCCTTAAGGTTAAATAAAAAAAATCAAAGCCGGGGTAATGACCAATGAGCAAAGGATTGGATAACAACGCGGTTGCAGAAAAATGGAGTGGCCTTTCGGACAAACAGAAGGCATTGCTGGCTCTGAGGATGAAAAAACAAGGGGCAGAGCAGCCGGCGCAAAGCTTGAAGATCACCCGGCTGGAAAGAACCGGCGAAGACCGCTTTATGGCCTCCTATTCGCAGAAGCGTTTCTGGTTTCTTGATCAATGGCATACGAACAAGGCCGCCTATAATACCCATCTTGTTTCCAAGCTGGTGGGCAGGGTGGACTTGAATGCGCTTAAGCAAACCTTCGATGCGATTGTAAGCAGGCATGAAATATTGCAGATGGTTTATCGTAATCGCGAGCATGAGGTGGAGTGCTGCCGTCATTCCAATCCGCTCGTTGTGATAGACGAGAAATCGGTAAAGGCGTTCACCAGAAAGCAGCTAGAGGAGAAGATCGAGGACTTTGTTCACGAAGAGGTGCATAATCCGTTTGATTTGGCTAACGATTTGCCAATAAGGGTGACGCTGCTATCTGCTTCCAAAAAAGAGCACTATCTGATTATCGTCATCCACCACATCGTGTCGGATATGTGGTCCTTGCGTGTGTTGAACAGGGAAATCGAATGTTTTTACAATGCCTTTGCCAATGGCCGGCAGCCGGAGCTCCCGGAGCTTCCCGTGCAGTATATGGATTATGCGCAATGGCAACGGAATCTATTAGAGGGAAAAGTGACAGAGAGACAGACCCAGTACTGGAAGGAACAATTGGCGGGAGCTCCACCGTGTCTGCCATTGCTGACGGATTTTCCCCGTCCAGATGTCCAAACCTATAATGGGAAGGTTCATAAATTTATTATTCCAGAAGGCATGGCAGGCAAAATTCAGACGCTTGCCAGTGAAGAAGCGATAACCCCCTTTGTTTTTTCACTAACGGCTTTTGCTATTTTACTTAACCGTTATACCCAAGCGGATGATATCGTCATAGGTTCTCCGGTTGCGGGGCGTACCCATAAAGAGGTTGAAAACCTGATGGGCTTGTTCATTAATACGCTGGCGATCAGAGTTCGTTTGGAGGACAATCCCCGGATCAGGGAGCTGCTGCAAACGGTCAAAAAAACGGTTATGGGCGCCGTGGCAAACCAGGAGCTTCCCTTTGAGAAGCTTGTGGAGGAATTGCAAATTGAGCGTGATTTGAGCTATTCTCCTGTTTTTCAGGTAATGTTTAATTTTCAAAGCATAGAGAAAACAGCTTTGCAGCTTGCCGAGCTGGAGGTCAGTCCTTTTTTGCGCAGCAACAATACGACAAAGTTTGATTTGAATTTGGCCGTCAAGTACATTGAAGGCGAAATGACCTGCTTCTTGACCTACAACACCGATCTATTCCTTCCCGAAACGATTCAGCGCATGGCTGGCCATTATATGGAGATTATTTCCTCTATGGCCGAAGGCTTTAACTTAAAAGCTCATGACATGGAGACGCTTACCCCACTAGAAAAACAAACACTAATCTCTGAATGGAGCTTTTCTGAACACAAAAATCATCCTGATGTTCCGTATGTTCACCGGCTTTTCGAGGAGCAAGTGCAGAAAAGTCCAGCTGCTATTGCCGCTGCTTGTCAGGGCAGGTGTTACACATACGAGGAGCTTAACCAAAGAGCCAACAAGCTTGCCCGCTATTTATCGGCTAAAGGAGTTGGCCCTGAAACACGTGTAGCCTTATTGGCTGAGCGTTCGCTTGAAACGGTAGTCGCTATTCTTGGCATTTTGAAAGCAGGCGGAGCCTACGTCCCCATTGATCCCTTGTTTCCTGTCGACCGTATCAGGTACATACTGGAGGATGCCTCCATTGATATTGTAGTTGCCGAGGAGCATTTGGTGGTTTCCTTCGGCGCTGCGAAAGCGGCGCAGTGGGTGTATCTCGACACGGACTGGCCTGCCATCGCCGAGCAGAGCAGTGACAATATGACGGTGCCGCTGCAGCGTTCCAATCTGATTTACATCATTTATACATCAGGCTCTACAGGCAAGCCGAAGGGCGTTGCAGTAGAGCATGGGAATTTTCTGAATTACTATTTCGGCGTCATGCAGAGGCTCAATGTCGAGCCAGGCCTTAAATATGCGATTGCTTCCACCTTTGCCGCTGACCTCGCCACTATTAATGTGTGGGCAGCCTTAAACACGGGGGGACAGCTTCATATTTTGACCTATGACCAATCCGTTGACTCTCAGCAGTATGCCAAATATTTCAGAGAGCACGGAATTGATGTCATCAAAATGGTCCCGAGTCATTTCAAGGCGCTGCGAGAACGGGTGAATCTGCGCGATATTATTCCGAATAAACGGCTTATCCTTGCTGGCGAGCCCTCCTATTGGGACATGATTGATGATATCAGAGCGGCTAAGCCCGAGACGGAGCTTCAAATTCATTATGGGCCGACCGAAACGACGGTGTCCATGCTGACGTATACCGTAACCGAGAAAAGGCCCGCTCAGCATACGTCGGTGCTGCCGCTGGGGCGCCCGCTGCCAAATGTTTCTATTTATGTGCTGGATCATAAAATGCAGCTGGCGCCTATAGGAGTGCCAGGCGAGCTATTCATTGGCGGGCCGGGAGTTGCCAGAGAGTATTTAGGCAGACCGGAATTAAACGTTGAGAAGTTTATTCCCAATCCGTTCGATGCGGCAAATGGCGGACGGCTTTATCGAACCGGAGATATTGTGCGTTATTTGGAAAACGGCATTATTGAGTTTTTGAGCAGAGTCGACGAGCAGGTGAAAATCCGGGGTTTTCGAATCGAGCTAGGAGAAATCCAATCATCGCTGCTCGAATACCCCGGCATCAACGATGCTTTTGTGACCGTTCATGAAGATGCTGGCGGCGAGAAAAAGATCGCTGCCTACTATGTGCAGGGCGGCTCCCAGCCGGTTAACCTATCCGCATTGCGGAACGGTCTGAAGGAGAAGCTTCCGGGCTACATGGTTCCTGCGGTATTTATGGAGCTGGATAAAATGCCCCTGAACGCCAATGGCAAGGTGGAACGCAGCGCTCTGCCAGCTCCGAATGCCGTAGAAGCAGCCTCTGAAAGCGACTATGAAGCGCCGCGAGATGAATTGGAAGCGAGGATGGCTGCTGTCTGGTCAGAGGTTTTGAACATCGAGAGAATAGGCATTAACGATGACTTTTTCAGTCTGGGAGGAGATTCCTTCAAGGCGGTCCAGGTCGTGCGGGGAATTGATCATGCGCTAAGCATTATCGACCTGTTTAAATATCCGACGATTGGGGAATTGTCTGCTATCGTTTCGCAGGGCAGCACGGACAGCGGGGACGTCCTCCACCGTCTTTCGAGGGGGGAGAGCGCCGCTGAGGAGATTGCTGTCGTGTGTATTCCCTTTGCTGGCGGGAGCGCAATTTCCTACCAGCCGCTGGCCGATGCGCTGGCGGATCATTATGCCTTATATGCGGTTCAAGTTCCCGGACATGATTTTAGCAATAAAGATGAGCGCCTTGAGCCTTTGGAAGAGGTAGCAAGGCGCTGTATGCAGGAAATAAAGGACAAGGTTGCCGCTCCATCCATTGTTGTGTATGGGCATTGTCTTGGAGGCGCTCTGGCGATTGAAATAGCGAGGCTTCTTGAGCAGGAGAATATGAACCTGGCTGGCGTCGTTATGGGAGGGAATTTTCCTGTGTCCCAGCTTCCGGGCAAGCTGTTCAAGCTGTGGAATAAGCTATTGCCACGGGACCGCCGCATTTCGAACCGTGCTTATATGGATATGCTTCGCTCCTTGGGCGGCTTCAGCGAGACGCTGTCAGGAGAGGAGCGGGATTTTATTATCCGCAGCCTCAGGCATGACCGCCGTGAAAGCGAGCGTTATTACTCTGATCGGTATGCCGATGCCAAGCATGAAAAATTAAAGGCGCCGCTGCTCTGCCTCATCGGCGAACGGGACAGAACGACCGAGTTTTACGAGGAGCAGTATAAGGATTGGGAGTATTTCAGCAGCCATGTGGATATAGACCTAATCCCGAATGCGGGACATTATTTCTTCAAGCACCAGTCCCATGACGTAGCTGATTGTATTGAAAATGGCCTAGAAGCGTGGCAGCAGCAGAAGGCGAATGAGGAGAAACAGGGGAGCGAGGAAAGTCAGAAGCAAAATCATCGGGGGACGGCAGCATCGCCGGAGGTGCTTCCGAATTTGCAAACGCTTTTCA